>DATJHZ010000318.1:0-14245 GCA_035493595.1 Cyclobacteriaceae bacterium
CTTACGTCTGAAGTTGGGTTTGTCCAATTCAGTTTCCAGTATGGCTTCGTATAGTTCCTGAATATGATGGAGCGTGAATTTCTTAGGTAATAAATTAAAGCCAATAGGCTCATGGCGAACTTTATGTTTCAGGTGCTTAAAACCAGCCTGCAGTATTTCATTATGATCGTATGGCAGCTTGGGTATCTCATGGATGTTGCACCACTGAACATCAGAGGCCGTGAAGCCCGGACTTAGAGAATAATTCTCAGCGTTAACCAAAGCGTAGTATGCGATGGTAATTACGCGCTCAAGCGGGTAGCGCATCACCTCACCAAAACTGCGAAGTTGCTCCAGGTAGATATTAGAAACCCCTGTGAGCGAATACAAAAGTCTGTTAGCCGCCTCGTCAACGCTCTCGTTATACTTTATCCAGCCACCGGGCAAAGCCCATTTACCTTTACTGATCCCTTCGGCATGCTTAACAAGGAGAACATCTAACTCGCCGTCTTTAAAGCCGAATATCAGGCAGTCAATAGACAGCGCATCTATAATCATATCGGGGAAACCTGTTTTGGACATAGCTTGATTAATACTGAAAGATATTTGAAGTTTTTGAGGATCAGAAATATTTTTACAATTATATGGTCAAATTGACTATTAGTTATATTTTTGATGAAATTTCGATTGCATGGCAAAATATCTCCTTGGTTTAGACATTGGTAGTTCTTCTATTAAAGCAGCATTAATTAATAGTGAAAGCGGTCAGGCGGTGGCTTCGGCTCAATCGCCATCCGAAGAAATGCCCATGCTGGCGAAGAATCCCGGATGGGCCGAACAAGACCCGGAGATGTGGTGGGAGCATGTCGTGATCAGCATCAAAGCATGTATTCAGAAATTAGGCATCTCTGGTAACGACGTTGCTGCTATTGGTATTTCGTATCAGATGCATGGCCTTGTAGTTGTTGGTAAAGATCATAAACCATTACGTCCTTCTATTATATGGTGCGATAGTCGTGCAGTAGAAATAGGAGAGAAGGCATTCGCCGATCTCAAGGCTGATTACTGTCTCTCACACTTTCTTAATTCACCTGGAAACTTCACTGCTTCCAAATTGAAATGGGTTAAAGACAATGAGCCTGAGTTGTTCAGCAAGATTCATAAGATCATGTTGCCTGGCGATTACATCGCAATGAAATTATCAGGCGAGATCAATACAACAGATACTGGTCTTTCAGAAGGTATGTTCTGGGATTATAAATCAGGTACCGTTTCTAAAACGCTTCTTGATTATTATGGTATCAGCAGTGATTTGATTGCTGATCAGGTGCCTGTGTTTTCTGTACAAAGTCAGTTGCGTGCCGAGACAGCAAAAGAACTTGGCTTGGCTGCAGGAATAAAGATTGCCTATCGCGCAGGCGATCAACCCAATAATGCTTTCTCATTAAATGTTTTAAATCCGGGTGAGACAGCTGCAACAGCAGGTACATCAGGTGTAATTTATAGTGTAACCGATAAGAATGCATTTGACCAGAAATCAAGAGTGAATGCATTCATACACGTTAACAACGGTCACGAAGCAAAGGCTGTGAGAAACGGCGTGCTACTTTGTGTAAACGGAACAGGAATTTTAAACAGCTGGCTTCGTAAAAATATTAAGGGAAATGGCTCTCCGTATGATTATACAGAGATCAACTCCATAGCATCACAAGCGCCGATTGGTTCAGCAGGATTAACCATGCTTCCTTTTGGTAATGGTGCCGAGCGCATTCTGGAAAACAAAGAAATCAATTCTTCTTTCTATGGATTGAATTTCAATCAACATAATCAATCACATATTTTCCGTGCAGCCCAAGAAGGTATTGTGTTTGCGTTGAAATATGGTTTCGAAATATTACAGAACATGGGCGTTCAGACCAGTGTAATCCGTGCCGGACATGCCAACATGTTTTTAAGTCCGCTGTTTAGGGAAGCTTTTGTAAACACCATTAACGCACCGCTTGAACTGTACGATACTGATGGAGCAAAAGGTGCAGCCATAGGTGCCGGCGTTGGATCTGGTATTTACAGTTCATTCCCCGAAGCATTTAAAGGATTGAAGCTGATCAAATCAGAACAACCTGTAGCGGATAAGGCAGCGCAGTACGACAAGGCTTATCTTCATTGGAAGAAGAACCTCACCAATCAGTTAACCAATAAATAATTTATAATTTAAATCGTAAACTCTATATCATGAAACTCACACTGGGAGACAAAGAATACTTTAAAGGCATTAAGCCGATAAAGTTTGAAGGAAAGGAATCAGATAATCCACTAGCATTTAAGTACTACAATCCGAAACAGAAAGTAGGAAAGAAAACAATGGAAGAGCACTTCCGTTTTGCCATTGCATATTGGCATACACTCTGCGGAACAGGTGGCGATCCGTTTGGACCTGGAACAAAAGCTTTTCCATGGCTTGCCAGCAGCGATGCCGTGCAACGCGGATACGATAAAATGGATGCAGCCTTCGAATTCATCACCAAGATAGGAGCACCCTTCTATTGCTTCCACGATTACGATTTGATTGACGAAGCACCAACGTTGGTGGAGTCTGAGCAACGTCTTCAAAAGATTGTTGCCTATGCCAAGCAAAAACAAAAAGAGTCAGGCGTGAAGTTGCTTTGGGGAACAGCCAACATGTTTTCCAATCCACGTTACATGAATGGTGCTGCAACCAATCCTAACTTTGAAGTAGTTTGCCATGCTGCAACACAAGTTAAAAATGCCATGGATGCTACCATCGAATTAGGTGGTGCTAACTATGTATTCTGGGGTGGCCGTGAAGGTTATCTTACCTTGTTGAATACAAACATGAAGAGAGAAGTAGAACATTTAGCTACCTTCCTTCATGCCTCTAAAGATTATGCACGTAAGAATGGTTTCAAAGGAACCTTCCTCATTGAGCCTAAGCCAATGGAGCCAACCAAGCACCAATACGACTTTGATTCAGCAACCGTAATATCATTCCTTCGTCAATATGACTTGATGGATGATTTCAAGCTGAACATTGAAGTGAATCACGCTACATTAGCAAGCCATACCATGGAGCACGAGCTTCAGGTTGCTGCCGATGCAGGTGTGTTAGGAAGCATAGATGCCAACCGTGGTGATAACCAAAACGGCTGGGATACCGATCAGTTCCCGAACAACATCTATGAACTTACTGAGTCTATGCTTGTCATTCTTCAGGCAGGTGGTTTCAAAAATGGTGGTGTAAACTTCGATGCCAAGACAAGACGTAACTCAACTGACCTGGCGGATATTTTCTATGCACACATAGGTGGTATGGATACTTTTGCAAGAAGTCTTCTGATTGCACAAGCTGTGTTAGACAATGGCGAGTATACCAACCTTCGTAAAGAACGCTATGCATCATTCGATTCTGGAAACGGAAAGAAATTTGAGCAAGGCAAACTTACGCTGGAGCAACTTCGCTTGTTAGCGCACAAGAATGGCGAGCCTGCACAGATCAGCGGCAAGCAAGAGTACTACGAAAATCTGATCAGCAGATTTGTTTAAAGAGAGTTTGGTTTAATAATTATAATTGGAAGAAGCTGTCTCAAGCAATTGAGGCAGCTTTCTTTTTTTATAACTCCGCAAATGAGCTTTGCTAAATTAATCCCTCACACAAAGTTACAGAGCTAGCTCGCAACATGTTCACCACCTCTTTGTCCCAGTCGTACGAACTGCCTTAGAACGATAATTTTGTTCCAGCGGGACAACCTCACTGTAGAACAAATAGCAAACCATTTTTATTTTGCCCCAGCAGGGCAACCGATTCTTTACCATTTCCAAAGCTAAAATCTTTTCTAAAAAGCGAATTTGCTTAGTTATACCTAAGCACCATACTGGCGATCTTTTTACTACTTGCAATGATCATTTACTAAATCAATTTGCATGAGTCTTCAAGATCGAAATTCTCCTATGAAATTACCTTCTCAAACTGAAGTTACCATCCAACTCATTGGAGAAGAATTAAAGAGTCGTAAGTTTTTCAATAGTCTTACTCGCCTTGGTCTGGATAACTCTTATTATCAACCCAACCTAGATAACCTAATCATGGCATACGTTGGCTTGCACGATAACGACAACCGGACTTTTGATTTTTATTATTCTGTAATAGAAAGACGTAGTGAGCTGATTAATAAAAATAAAGAATCAGTTATTGAACAGGCTTTGGAGGTGTATGTTGAATTGGTGGCTGAAGTTAGAAGGAGAGAGGTGTTGAAGTAGAACGTATCACATTGATTATTTAGTGAATGAAGACTTTGTTATATTTTTTTGCACTATTTTTTCAGTCATTTAATTTTTTTGAACTTTACACAATATTAGGTTTATAGCCCCTAAGAATTTCGGTTTCAATAACAATAATAAAGAAGTTTATACTATCATTTTCTGTAAACTGTTTTTTCAAGAAATCAATAAATTCATATATGTGAGATTCATTCATTTTTAATTTTCGTGATGCCATAGCATAGAGAAACTCCAGTATACCCTCTGCCGAAACTAGGTTTTCTTTTGTAAAAAGTATTTTCATTATTCCTAGAATTTCTGAACTATGTTCTTCATCGACAGAATAATCTAATTCAGATGGACGTGCTATTCTTAATATTGATGCTTGAATAACTCCGTCATTAAATCTTGTGAAATTATCTGGAGCTATTAATGATTTAACGTGTTCGTGCTGTAGCAAGAATTTATCTTCAACTTTGCGTTCTGAGAGCATTTTTGGATTGCGTAAACAATGCATTACACTTGCTATGATAAAATAGACATCAGCCTGAGATGGCGTATCTTGTTTGAAGTCATAGAAGATGAAATTTGGTCTTAAGGATAGACGAGTTTTGCTGAAAGGATCGCAATAGTATAGGTCAATTGATAAACCATTAAGCCTATTTATTGCTTTTTTTCTATTCAACAAGAATTCTGAATAAGTAGGATAAGCATCTATCCATTGAGATAAAAGTTTTTCTTCTTGTATCCACGATGGTTGAAGATATTTCGTTGAGTGCTTTGAATGATTATTTGGAAGAAAGCACTCAGAAACTGTATGCAACTTATTTAATTCAATATTCCCCTGTCTCGCCTCAATATTACTACGTAATAATTTTAGCTTTTCTGAATTCTCTAATCTAGCGAGTCCAACAATGTAATGGATTGACGATTTTTTAAATCTTCTTAAACTCTGCGCCACAGCATTGAGTAAGTTTCCTGTAGAAAGACAAGAAGCAACAACTATAATAGTTGAATAACTTTCAACGTCTTGGAGGGTAGATATATCCTTAAAGGAAACTATTTTCGGAATATCTAATTTTAATATCTCGTTTAGATAATTTAGAATATAATTTGCCATATAGGTTGAAGATTTATCGTCAATGTGTACAATTAAATTTGAGGATGCGGGTAATGAATTTTTAATTATTTTCCTGTACGCTTCAGCAAAACTCCCATTATGCTCAATTAAGTTTTGAACATCAAAATATAATTCCCTAATCTTAGAAGATAGATATTCGGACTTGTAAGCAATTATTGATTTGCTACATGTAAATTCATTTATAGATCGTATGAAATTTAAATCATAGTGATATTTTTTTATGATGACTTTCTGAATTAGAACCCTTGAAGGCATAAATTGATCATCCCTCACCATTACTGGTATTGAATTATTTGAACAATACTCACAATCTTCTGAACGATCAAACTGTTTTTTCTTATGATTATTTGGAATTAAATCAGAGAATGTGGAATTAATATTTAATAAAATATTTCGGTGTATAGTTGATTTAATTTGCTTTGTATTATTAGAATTAAATATGATGGTTACAATTTTGATATCCGTTTCTGATATTCTAATGTCATCTTCTAGTCTACCAGAGTTTGAAGCTGATATTATAACAAGCGAACTCCTCTTAAAATTGTATTCCTTATGAGCATAAGAGCCGAAACTTCTTATTGGTACATTGATTTCTTTTTTGAATACGGAACGCAGGTAGACCAAGGCATATGGAATCGCTAAAATAGAAGATGTATCACATACAATTTCCGTAGGATCGGCTTCTTTAAAATACGTCAACAATTGAATTGCGATAAAATTAATCTCTTCATTTCGTACCAGCATATTTGCTGTTCGAATAAAATATGGTGAGTGCTTGTGAGATGGATTTACATAATGGAAGTTTGAATCAGAGTGAAGAATTATATTTGTTTTTTTTATGATATGAAGATTGCCTTGATAAAATAAGTCCTTTGTTAAAGGAGATTCATCTGTTACTCCATTTTCATTATATGGAATTAGCGTGATGCTTTCTAGGGAAGTGTTTGTAGAAGAGCTGACAACATTGCTGAGTTCTTCCTCTGTATAGAACCCCATTGGGTAGATGCATACGGATTTTTCGCAACGGTGGTTAGTGTCATGAAAATGTTTTATTTCAGATGTAAGGTCCTCTTCAGATAAATACTTAGAAGTCAAAAAGATAACGGTCGCTGATCCTAATAATTCTCCAATATAATTATATATGAAGGCGTTCATTGCTGATAGAGGAAAGGGTAAAGAATTGTGATTGAAGTACCTTCAACTAATCCCTTGTAATCAGTTTTGAATGTTAATCCAAAACCATCTGATTCATACTTTGAGAGCTTCTCGTCAAAAAAATTCCTAAACAAAGAAACATGACCTGTTCGTACAATTAAGTATCCGCTATTGCCGATAACTTTGATTACGTTATTTAGTCCTCTTCCTCTTACTTGGTATCTAGCAGTGCTATCTGATGTTACATATTTATTGAAGCAGTTAATAACGGCTTTTTCTTCCTCTTCTTTCGTCAAGTCAGAATAGTCCTTTCCAAGCCACCGTCTAGCCATTCCCGGCCCGGTATCTAATATCGATATTTCACAAAGCCCAACTTTTGAGTGAGAATAAAGTTCAGACTGCCACTTTGGAATATAAAGATCTTCTGGATTGCTATTTACTAAAGTGGTCACATAATCGATCACTGGATCATCTTTTCTAGATGAAAGATGTTGCACGCGACGGTCCATCAAAATATTTATGAAGCATGATCTAACGTTAGGGTTGTACTCAATAGTATCATTATAATTTGACCTGCCCCATTCTTCTGTATTATCGAATAACTCTTTTAAAACTATTGCAATGTCATTATGGGTCTCATTACGATATATTCCTTCTCTAATATTTAGTTTATTGTATTTAAAAACTTTTGTTACCCAAGAAATGATTTCTGATTTTAACCTTAATGTTCCAGTGTTATTATAAAAGTATGACGTTTTTCTTAAAGCAGCTATATGATCAAAATTTGAGATCAAAAAACTTAGACCCCCATACTCTTTTTCATCACCTCTATCAGAGAAAAATTGCTTCCTTAAATCTTCAATTTTTGATCTCGGTGAATCATAACTCAGTGCTGGTTCAAACGTTAAGGAATATAATTCTTCTTGAAGATTCAATTTCGTGATACTAAGTGAACACAATTTTTCCTTCGAAATAGAAACTCCGTTCTTGTTTAAAATTTTAACGTGTGAAAGATTTTTACTAAAGAGTACTATCACCAAAAATTGATAATAGATATAGAATTTTTCAAAAATATATTGCTCATCATTTTCGTCTATATCAAATTGAATTGAAGCGTTTTGTTCGTTTCTAATTTTTGTAAATAAAATTTGAAGAAGTTGAGAAAATTGTCCAGGTGGATAGGCGAACGTTGGGATAATCTCTATTGATATTTCTTTGTCAGAACTTAAATTAATTAAATCAAGGTCCTTATTAGTGAGAGAGTTTGAAATTTTTATCATTACAAGATTGATGTTGTGTTTGACAGCACGACTGTAATTAGTAATGATACTAAAGATATTATTAATTATCAAGTTTTGAAATGCAGTAAGCTTCCAGCTTAACTATTGCTGACTGCCTTGTTGTCTCTCGGTAAAGGGTTTGAACGATCTTCCT
This sequence comes from Cyclobacteriaceae bacterium, assembly GCA_035493595.1. Lineage (GTDB taxonomy): Bacteria > Bacteroidota > Bacteroidia > Cytophagales > Cyclobacteriaceae > DATCRE01. The sequence goes on from DATJHZ010000318.1 coordinate 7,985, forward strand.
AATACATATCCCGAAATACCACCGATTAAGGTGCCGAGTATGTCTGGATTAAGTTTGTCAGTAATACCAAGTACTAAGATTGTTGACGTTAGAAGAAATACCGTGATAATCTCAGTTGTAAGACCAGACCCATAAACAAGTTTGAAAAGATCCAATGTGAGACTGGCATGTTCAGTTTCTTTTGGATGTCTATAAATAACTAGGGGAATTAAATAGAGCGCAAGAATGAATAAAATGAATACTGGAAAACCCCATTGAAAAATAGTCTTGTCAAAATTCTTTTGCTTATCATTCCATTGAGCTTGCAAACTTGCTCGTTCCTTGAGTAAGGAGGATATTTGATTATCTAAGTCTCCAATCTCCTTTTTAAGTCTATCGTAAGGCTCGTTTATTGCAGTTAATAGCCCCTTCACATTGCTATCAAAAATCTCTTTTGTGAAATCCGTTCTCAATTTCCCTTTGTAAGCATCCCACGACGCTCTTCTCAATTTATATTGTTGAGCTTTTGGATCGAAGGCTGTTACCATTCTATAGGCCTCTCGATTACTCAACATTGAAACACTATTACGTATAACTTCCGCAAGGCTTCCTTGGTCGCGAATGCTAAAGATGATGTTGGAGGCATTGTCTATTGGACCATTGAATTTTTCTAATAGGTCGTTGAAGTTCATTAGAATGTTATCATCTTTTGTCTCTTTCTCTAAATTTATAATCATTTTATCAATTTCCTCTTTAGGGTATACAATTTTTGAAACCTTAGAATTGATATTTGAAACGATAGGCTCTAGTCTAATTAGATCATCATTTTTTTTATCTCTTTTATCCTTGAGCATCTGCAAGGCGGTGCTTATCTCATTTATACGAAAGGGGATTTCCGATGAGTTACTTTCGAGTTCCTGAATTGGTTTATTTGTTACTGCATTTTGTGCATATAAGAAATTAATAAAAAAGGAGCACATTAATACAACATAGAATTTTAATACTCTATTAAAATTAATCATATACTAATTTTTTAAAGCAAATCTACATGTGCTAAAATAAATAACAATACCTCCAAAGAGGTATTGTTTGGTCTCTACATATCATCCGAATCTATAATGTGATAGATTGGCAAATTCTCCCTCACTACCTCAAGGTTTAACGGAGTGTAACTTGTGGTTGAAATGTAGTATGCTTCCAGCTTATATTTTATTCTTTATCAAGAATTGCGTGATGATGTTCTTAATAATAATAGGTTGCCCATGCCAATACCAAACAAAAAAATATTAATTGTACTTCAGGAAGGCATAAGGCAAAATTTATAACAAACGCATTTGGATTCATCTGAAATTTAGCATCTGTGCGGACCGGGGGAATCTCTCACTCTTACAAACTCATCTGAATAATACCTCTAAAGAGGTATTGCTATGTCATAAGTTCATAGATAGTTTTGTACAAGTCGTTACTAGTCTGGATGCCTGAGTTGTAGCAAAGTGAGCAGATAATAAAACTTAATGCAAGTAAAACGTTGTAAATGGAATTTCTATTTTTTTAAATCCGATTTTTTTATTTTTTTAAATTCAATTCATATGCCAGAAATTAAACAAGTAAAGTATGATGCGCAAAAAGGAGGTGAGCTTATAGTAAACTTCAAGTTTTCAGGTTTAGTATTTATACCATATACCTTCAGGTATTTTTCTTCACAGAAGATTGATGGAAAGATATTAGTTCAGGGAGAGGGTAATAATACTCAGCCTCATGATGATTTTTTTGTCCTGAAGAATAGCGATAAAATCGATGAACCTCTAATAAATCATAATGGAAGAGTAATACTTCTATCAGCTACTGTTTTCAGCCCTCAAGGTGCTGGTTCAAAATTCGTTGTTGCACTCGAAGTGTACCAAGATGCTAATGGACAAGGAGTATCTCAAAGTAATTTCATTGGCGGTGACATTTTTAGTGGAGACCTGAGTGCACGACCTTCTGATGCTATCGTAAGTATGGCTGTAGAATTAATTTCATAACATGAGTAAACCAATTTATATCTTCCTTTGTACAAGTTTAATCGTCTTTGCGAGTATCTCTTGTTATGGTCAAAGGTCTACAGCTAATTCACTCGATAACCTTTTCTTCTTAGATATGAGTGTCCCAGATGTGCCAGCTCTTAAAGCAATTGGAAGCGGAACAACAAACTTGTTAAAACCATCAGATGTAAAGGAGTTTGTCGCAGCTTTTGACGCTTTCAACACAAATGGAAGCATAACACTCCCGAAATCATTCGCTATTGAATTTTCTCCTGGCAAGGCCCTTTCAAAAGATTGGTCAATAGATTCTTATCAAAAGAACCCATTAAAATACTTTTTATATAACTCTGCTCTCAGTATTGCGACAAACGAAGGGAATAAACAAAGTAATTTTGGAGATCATCTTTCGGTGGGGTTCAGATTTTCTTGGGCTGAAGAGAAGGGTGATATCTTGCGCGACAAAGCTTTTATAACTTCAACAGCAGTGCCATTATTTGGAAGCATACATAGCAGAAGGGTACAAATTGAGGATAACTATAAAGCCAAAAAAGGTATTCCACCAGCTATGCCTTTAACAACTAAACAAAAAGAAGATGTATTGAAAGAAATGGAGAGCGATGAGATAGGTGAAATGGTAAAGAAGTACTCGCAAGATAATTGGAATGCAACTCGTATTGATATCGCTCTTGCTTGGACTGGTGAGACAATCGACAGCTTGGCCGAAAATCTTCATGCCTCTAGTTTTGCATTTTGGACAACTTTAGCATTCAGATTAGGTAGCCATGGTCAATTCATTGTAGGCCCCAATTTCCATTGGTTTAAAACGGGGGATGTCGAGGGGAAGAAAATTGAAACTAGCATACCCACTAGATTTTATATTGGCTCCAATAACATTAAGGGCTTTATTGAATATGAGCTAAAGATTGTGAAACTGCAGAATGATGAAGATCAAAATAGCGGGACATTCAATTCCGGGTTTGAATTTAGGGTAAAAAATGATTTTTGGATTACTTATTCAGCAGGTATCAAAAATTTTTTTGATTCGGATTCTAAATTTGTAACAAACTTAAAGGTTAATTATGCCTTGAGTCATTAACCTCCCTTGCTGCCGCAAGGGGGTACTATCCTTAAGCTGTTGTAAACTTATCAGATCAGGAAACTGTCAGTGCATAAATGTCAGAATTCTTACCAACGCATTCAGAGCTCCGACAGCTTCATAGTTGCTGCTCCGAACTTCGTATAATGAACGATACATAAAAAAGATTCTGACAACTTCGCCTTGCGGATAATTACCGGTATCGTTTAAGGTAAAATGGTTTACATATTCACTTCTTTTATCACCGCTGATTAGGTACACTTTATCTTTCTGATATCCCCATGTATAATCACGATCGCGCCATAGAAATTTCTGGCCATCCGACAAAACAATGTTGTACCTCTCATCCAGCAGCATCGTGCCAACAATAACGTTTGTAGTATCTCGTAATTTTAATACATCACCGACTTGATCAATTTCAGTATGGATCAAATCATATCGGTGGTTATTAGCAATCACTGTTCGCACTACATTTCCAATCGAATCTTTTCTTTTATCTCCAAATACAAAGGTAACGGAGTCATCATTTACTAGTATATGCACATTGTCCTTTCGCTGGTGCTTATACTCATTCACGTGCGTCTGGCCATGGAGGTATGTAAACGAAAATGCAACTAAGAAAAGGCTGAATAATTGTGTGCGCAGGTTTGTCATTTTAAGCGAGTCTTTAAAAGGCATGAAGCATCAAAGATACCCTATAAGTCTTGATTTGTAAATAACTCGTCACAAATTCTAAGTGCGCATGTTGAAGACTTATCCGTACTCGGCAACCTGGTTTCGGGGTATATACCAGTCCCTTCAAATGCAAGTAATTGTCTTGCTCAAATATGCATTATAGATCATTGAAATTTAAATTGAGTTAGCTAAAAGCAGTAGCGGGTCTCGGTGTTGGCAATGAAGTTTTAATCCCTAATTGTAATTTTTCAATTTGCATTTAGCCACGCGTTGGAAGCGAGTATAAACTGACTCAATTTAAGCACTTAGTGTAACTATTTTTAATAAACAATTGCTCAATAAATACATATATTAGTAACTGTTAAATAAAAATCATTGCAATTATGACGCTAAATTTCATATTAGAGAAGAGATGTATTCGTGGAACATGTAAGCTGTTTGCAACTGTGTTCTTCATATTTATAGCAGTATCTGCGTCATCACAGATGGTAAATACGTCCAAATCCCCTATCATGGGTTGGGCTAGTTGGAATAATTTTTTTGTAAATATTAGTGATTCCATAATTAAAGGTCAGGCTGATGCGATGGTTTCTTCCGGATTAGTAGAGGCAGGCTACAAATACATCAACATTGATGATGGTTTTTTTTGCGGTCGTTATGCTGATGGTACTTTACGGATCGACTCAGTCAAATTTCCCAATGGCATGAAATCATTAGTGGATTATATTCATTTGAAAGGATTAAAAGCCGGATTTTATTCTGAAGCAGGCGCAAATACTTGCGGATCGCAATATAATAAACAAACTGGAGGTGTTGGTGGCGGTATGTACAATCATGACCAACAAGATGTTGATCTGTTTTTTAAAACTTGGGGTTTCGACTTTTTGAAAGTTGATTATTGTGGTGGATTGGTTCAAAAACTAGATGAGAAAAAACGTTATACAGCAATAAAAGAAGCCATTGACAAAACCGGCAGAACAGATGTGAATTTTAATGTTTGTCGTTGGCAATTTCCCGGCTCATGGGTAACGAAAGTTGCTAATTCGTGGAGAATATCTCAGGATATATCGTTCGATCAATTTGTCAAATGGGATAGGGTGCTTTATGTGATTGACTGTAATACCTTCTTGGCTGCTTACTCAAGTCAGGGTCATTACAATGACATGGATATGATGGAAGTGGGCAGGGGATTAACTGCCGAAGAAGATAAAAGTCATTTCAGTATGTGGTGCATTCTGTCGGCTCCATTAGTTTTGGGCAACGACCTTACAAATCTTTCTCAACAAACAAAAGATATTCTAACGAACACAGAGGTTATTGCCGTTGATCAAGATACGACAGGAGTACAAGGTCATTTGGTTTCTGATAATGGTGCCGGTATGCAAGTGTGGGCCAAAAACCTTAACGGCAAACAAAGCAATGAACGGGCGGTCGTTCTTTTTAACCGAACTGAAGTACCGGCTAGCATGTCGGTGAAATGGGGCGATGTTAATTTGGTAGGGGGGGCTATAGTTCGCGATCTTTGGTCTCACACCAATATGGGAAGTATAGATTCTATGTATACAGTAACAGTACCTTCACACGGGGTGGTTATGCTAAAGGTTGTAGGGAAACATTCCAAATTACAAGAAGTATTTGAGGCGGAGTATGCATGGATAAACAATTTTAATATAACTCAAAACTCTGTGGTAATTGCTGAACAGGGCAAGGTGGTTACTGATGCTATTTGTTCTGGCCGTGCAAAAGCAAGTTGGTTAGGTAATCGAGCCGATAATTATATCGAATTCCGTGATATTTACGCAACCGTTTCAGGGAGGTACAATCTTACCATTTCATTTTTATGTGGAGAGAATAGAAACGCAACGTTGAGTGTAAATGGAGTAGACGCGCTTGTAAAAGATATGAATTCCGGCAGTGTGTCAACTATTAAGAACAGAACTATCTCAGTAAAGCTGAAAAAAGGTTACAATACTATTAGAATTTCCAATGCTACTGGTCGGCTACCTGATATTGATAGGATTCAACTGGATTTGAATAAATATGAAACATATAAAATTGACTCAAATCATAAACATTCTAGATAACATTAAAAAAATATATACCTGCACCTAATCTTGCGCAGAACTTAGTTCCGTGCGCTTTATAGAATTTAATAGTGAAACAGAAATCTACATCGAGGAACTTAGTTCTGCATTTCATTAACTCATTTCAAATTCAATAATCCCTGTAGCAATATTCGAACAAAACGTAATTCTGGAACTAACTGCCAGCTGCCATGATGGAGTATTTCTTCTTCACTAATACAGACTTTTTATGTGTACTGCCATTTTGACCATGGGTGAAATTGACCTTGGGTTGATGTTGGGTTCTTGTTGGGTCGTTGTTGGGTGCGTACTGGGTGGGTAATGCTTGGGTTCCTTGGGCACCTCGGTTACTGAATCGGAAATTTTTTCATGAAAAATATTTCAAGAAAAATTCATTAAAAAA
>DATJHZ010000319.1:0-16388 GCA_035493595.1 Cyclobacteriaceae bacterium
ATTTTTACCTGACTTTTCCATTATCAATCACTTTTAAACGTTTATTCAAAGAACGAACGCACCCATTCGTCTTATGATTTTGCTAATTCATTATAGGTTCCTTCAGCAAATGCGATTCCATCTTTGATAATGATTATTCGATTGCCTGTAATGCGGGCACACTCAACATCGTGCGTTATAATGATGGAGGCCGCATTGTATTTTTTTTGTACATCTAAAATCAGCTTGCTTATTTCTTTTGAAGTAATAGGATCTAAACCCGTGGTAGGTTCATCATAAAGTATTATTTCTGGTTTTAATATTAATGTGCGTGCCAACCCAATACGTTTTTTCATGCCACCAGAAAGCTCTGAAGGCATTTTGTCAATGGCATCTTGTAGGCCAACATTAACTAAAACTTCTTCTACCAGGGCTTTAACATCTTCTTTTGACTTTTTCTTTAAATCACGAAGAGGAAATGCCAGGTTTTCACGAACGGTCATTGAATCATATAGTGCTGCGCTCTGAAATAAGAAACCGATCTTCTTTCGAATCGTGTCTAATTCTTGATTTTTTAATTCAAGAATGTTTTGACCGAGTATTTGAATGGCCCCTGCATCAGGTGTAAGAAGACCAACCATGCATTTTATCAAAACGGATTTACCACTTCCTGATTTTCCGAATACGATTAAATTTTCACCGCGTTCAAGTCTAATATTAAAATCGAGCAGAACTTTGTTCTCGCCAAACGATTTTTCAAGATGTTCAATATCAACTACAGTGTCTCCCATTTTTTTAAATGAATAAACTGGTAATTTGAACGGCCATCATGTCAATAATAAATACGAACAACGAACCAATGACAACGGAAGCGTTTGCAGCTTTACCCACCCCCTCGGTTCCTTCATTTGCGCTGTATCCCTGGTAGCACCCAATCAGACCTACCGAAAACCCAAATAGAAAAGTTTTTACTGTTGCAGGAAGGATGTCAGAAAAGGATAGCTTATCGAAAATATTGAGAAAAAATAAATGAAAACTTACGTCCCCTTTCAGGTTAACACCAACATAGGCGCCATATAATGAAATGGCATCTGCTACAACAACAAGAGCAGGCAGCATTAAACCTGCTGCAAGAACTCTTGTAACAACAATGTATTTGAATGGATTTATTCCTGATACTTCCATCGCGTCAATCTGTTCAGTCACCTTCATTGATGCCAATTCTGCGCCTATGCCTGAGCCTACTTTTCCGGCAAATATTAAAGCCGTAATAACCGGTCCGATTTCTCTGATGATGGATATAGCCACCATTGCAGGAAGCCATGACTCTGCTCCAAATTCTGCGAGTGTCGGCCGCGATTGAATGGTGAGTACAAGTCCCATGATGAACCCGGTGATTGCTACTAATGGAAATGATCGATACCCGATCAGGTAAGATTGTTTTAGGAATTCTTTAAACTCATAAGGTGGCCTGATTACCTCTCTAAAGAAACGTCCGGCAAACAATGTCAATCGGCTAACCTCTTCAAAAAAGCTTTTCATATTTTGAGAATAGAAATTTCCGGAAGGTGTAAGAACGACCTTTTCAATAGCTGCTTTAACTTTTATTTTTAGATCAATTGCCATGTGATCAGGATTATGGATTAACTATTATTTGCTTTGACTCTTTGCCTGTTGAGTGAAAAGCGTGATGCGGTTGGTACGATATTCCCGAGCAGAAATCCCCATGGTTTTAACGGTTCAATGTGATCGAAAATAACTTTCAGGATCGCAGTCAACGGAATTGAAAGAAACATTCCGGTGATTCCCCACAAGGCGCCACCGATTAAAACTGCAATGACAGAGATCAATGCATTGAGCTGCACTCGTGAGGCCACGATCTTGGGAATAATAAAATGGTTGTCGATGAATTGTATTAGCAGGTAGATCAGGATAACCATTAGCGGATAGGAGAGAGAGTCTTTGGTAATGAAGGCGATAATCATTGGCAATGCCACAGCAATGATGCCACCGAGGTAGGGTATAATATTGACTATGGCACCAATGATTCCGAGAATTATGGCGTAGTCAATACCAATGATCAGCAAGCCTACGGAATTAAGGATCGCGATAATGATGAGCTCGAAAAATAATCCAACCAAGTAGCTTTGTATTATTTTTTGTGTATTGAGCAACACATCGGCCACCGCAACATGATGCTCTGATCTAAAAAGTTTTCGAATAAATTCAAGCAGCAGTGGTTTATAAAACAAAATCATGAATAAATAAACCGGTAGCAACACTGCGGTAAATATCATCTGACCTACTTCTGAAAGTCTTTCTCCTATTTCAAAATTATTAATCGCTTCCATTTCAGTCTCGTTGATCCATGTGTAGATTTTGGATTGACTGATCTTGAAGGTGGTTGAAACCCAACGCACAGCTGCCAGGCTGGTATTATTAAATTTCTCTTTTAGCTGAGGATAAGTTTCGCTGAACATGGTGAGCTGAGAAGAAACGAGGTAAACAAAAGCGATCACGACTAAAACAGTAAGTGCTACCGTGATGGTAATTGAAATTCCTCTGTTCCACCTTTTGCGGACAAGAAAATTCACGATTGGATTTACTAAGACACCAACGATAGAAGCAAATACAATTGGAACGATGATGTCTTTACCAATACTTAAGAACAAAGTAAATGCAAAGAGGCAAATTGAGATCAATGCAAGTTTGGCGTACAGAGGTATTTTGAACAAATCTTCCATTGCAAAATTTAGATTGTAACTATTGATTTGAAGTAAAGATGAATTGCTTTGCACTGTAAACTGTTACACAAATGATAACATTAGGTTACATCCTTCACATATATTTCTACGTGTATGGAGCCTTTTAAATTTTGTGGATCAAGTTCCCCAATTGTGGCAGATTGGATTTTGTTTGGATCACCTGCAGCCTTATTCATGAGGCATGAAGATTTCTTTAAATCGTCAGAACAATAAATTAAATATGGGCAACATACTCTATCTCATTGCGGTGATCCTGGTGATAGCTTGGCTTATCGGCTTCTTTGGCTATGCAGCAGGAGGATTAATTCACTTGCTTTTAGTATTGGCAGTCGTTTCTATTTTGTTAAACATAATTGGAGGGCGATCAAAAAAAATATAGAGCATTAGTTCTGGATTTTCTCTTCGAACTGAAATAAGCCACGCACACATTTTAGAAATTGAAAATTGCAGACACCACATTGAAAAGGGTTTGCCTGACCATGATCACTATCACCATTGGGGTGATAGTGATATTTTTCTTATTCATTTCTCCCATTACGAAATTCCTCATTGAGAAATACGATGTAAAGTATACCGGTCGGCAGATTACCCTTGATAGAGCTTACGTGAATCCTTTCACCGGCTTCGTTCGCCTGAGAAATATTAAAATTCAGGAAGCAAAGAAAGACACACTCTTTTTAACGGCTAAAGAGGTGAGTGCTGATTTTTCAATGTGGAAGCTTTTCTCCAAAACCTATGAAGTCTCAGAACTGATTATCAATCAACCCCGGGGAACAGTAGTTCAGAGTAAGGGAAAGCGATTCAATTTTGATGATATTATCAAGAGGTTTTCTCCGGATACCTTAGACCGGAATAGAACCCCCACTCATCTCAATATCTTGAAAGTTAAAATAGTTGATGGTGAATTTTATTATCATGAGAAAGTGATCCCGATCTATTATGTAGTAAAGAGCTTAAACATGGAGAGTTCCGGCAAACGATGGGACGCGGATACAATTGCCTCAACATTTTCTTTCTTGTCGCAAAATGGAAAGGGAGCGATGCAGGGTCATTTCACTATCAACTTTAAAACTCTGGATTATCGTTTTGGTACGGTAGTCAGGAATTTTGATCTGGAAATAATCAGGCAGTATTTATGGGAGCTTATCAACTATGGAATGTTTTCCGCACAGCTTGACGCCAGAATTCAGGCCACGGGAAATTTTAAGAACCCCAACAGCGTTGATGCGCGAGGAAGATTTGCTTTTAACCATTTTCACTTAGGAAAAACAATTAAAGACGACTATGTCGCATTTGATAAGTTAGTGATAAATATAGATCGGGTTAATCCAGCGAACCTGCAGTACCTCTTTGATACTATCGCATTTTATCATCCCTTCTTTAAATATGAAAAGTTTGACTCGCTTAATAACATAGAAAGGCTTTTTGGAAAGGCAGGAGCTAATATTGCAGAGGTAACAGGACAGCCGGGTAGATTCAACCTGGTGATTGAGATTGGTCGGTATTTGAAAAAATTAAGTCGGAATTTTTTTCGAAGCCCTTATCGAGTTAACAGTTTCAAAGTTGAAAATGGCGATGTAAGATTTAGTGACTTCTCATTGAACGAGCAATTCTCTATTAGCGCAAATTCATTAAACATAAAAGCTGACTCGGTCGACAAGAAGAATAAACGAGTGAAAGTATATATTGCTTCCGGTGTAAAACCTTATGGTGATTTGGCTATTAACTTAAGCATAAACCCCAAAGACAGTGGCGACTTTGATATGACTTATCATCTAAGCAAAGTGCCTGTAAGCATGTTTAATCCTTATATCATCTCTTACACATCGTTTCCTTTGGATCGTGGTATACTGGAGCTTCAGGGACTATGGAACGTGCGAGAGGGTAATATCAAAAGCGAGAATCATATTATACTGCTTGATCCTCGCGTTTCGAAACGAATAAGGAATAAGAATCTTAAATGGATTCCTCTTCCTTTAGCGATGTTATTTATACGGGAGCGTGGTAATATGATTGATTACCAAATTCCAATTTCGGGCAATTTGAAGAGCCCCCATTTTCATTTACGTGATGCTGTCGCAGACCTCATCAAAAACATTTTTGTCAAACCGGTGACAGTGCCCTATGGGATAGCCTTGCGAGAAACGGAGAATGAAATTGAGAATTCTCTATCTCTTACCTGGAGCATCAGGCAAAATTCACTAAGCGGGCACCAAAAAAGATTTGTTAATAGAATTGCGAAGTTTCTTAAAAAAAATCCCGAATCATCGATTATTGTTCACCTCCACGAATATCCGTTAAAGGAAAAAGAGCAGATTCTTTTTTTTGAGGCCAAGCGTAAATATTTCCTGGCAATCAATAATCGAAAACTGCATGATGTAAGTACTGAAGACTCGCTTAAAATTAATATGATGTCAATTAAAGATGCCCGCTTCATGCACTCTTTACAGCGAGGCAGAGGTGCAGGAGATACAATACTATTCAGTATTCAGGAGAAATGTCGAAATTATGTAGGCAGCAGTAGGATTAATTCTATATATATACAACTGGCGATCGACCGGAATGTGGAATTTTTGAAGCCATTTATTGAAAACGACTCACGAGCCCAAGTTCATATTGTCAATGTAAACGATAGCATCCCTTTCAACGGATTTTCTTTTTTCAAAATTTTATATAAAGGTGATATTCCGAAGTCTTTGCGCAGAGCTTACAAAGAAATGCATGAGATAAATGACGAAAGCTTACGAAAGAAATATTTTAAAGTGAAGGCGTAGAGGCTTGGTGGTTTATTTTATTTTCTCGTGATATTCTTCTGTTAGCTTATTAATCTCGTGCTCGGTCTTTTCGGTCAAGTTAATTACCGTATTGCTGGCAGGTTCATGTGAGGATACTAGCTCATTGACCTTCAAATGGAGCGATGCGGAAAACCGATTAAAAGACTTCTGAATAATGAATAGACTTAGAAAGGTAAACCCAAGAATTGCATTGCCGAGTACTGCCATCGCGATCGATGCAAGTTTTTCGAAAGCTTTTTCTGTTTGCCTGTATATTTGGTGTATCATAAAACTCTGAATTTACAGGCAAGAAAGTGCCTAATTAATTTTCTTTTCGCTTTCTTTTAGTTCCCGAAGCTTTAAGCGTTTTTGAACTTCCTCATCGGCAAAGACTAAGTATGCTGAACCGTTGTCTGAATTGTAGGAGAAGGCGAGCATGCAGCACTGAAATTTTTCCCAATAGAGATTTTCAACGATTTGAGATCTTCCATTATAAGTAAGAACATTATCTTCATACCTGGTCTCTATTCCATATTTCTCTTTCAAAGCTCCAAGCAACACTTTGCCAGATTGCCAGTCTTTATATTCTACCTGCATAACGGAAAGAGATTCTCTATAAAAACATAAAGTAATCCAAATTCGGTCTCCTGACTTTGTTACTTGATTTCTTAGGCTATAAATGTCCATTGAATCAGTTTTAACTGTCGATGACAACTCTGAGGGTTTCTCTTTTTTTACGTTGGGATATTTTTCTAGAAAAACTCTAAGTGGTGATCCTAATCTAAATTCATGAAAGGAATTGGGTATTGCTATTTGCGATTCGGATTGACCATAAGATCCGATGGATATTCCAAATACAAAAGTAAAGTAGCTTGTCCATCTAGAGAATAGAGCAAAGAGGATTTCGAGTTTACTATAGAGTTGCATGGGTTGATAAATTTAGATGAAGAAAAATTACGTGGCGTGCTCCAAGTGATAAATTAACCCGGTACCGTTAGCTGCTTGTGTGATCACGGAAGTAGTGCACGGTACTTCATCTTTCCAAATGCAAGTAGAGTAGCTTTGAGAAGCAAAGCGTTACATAACTTTTAGATTATGTTACATTGTTTACTGAGCACTGCCCTTGTTTAACTATGCATAGGTAACTTGTGAACGCTGGACGACTTTTTGATTCATTTGCTTGTAAAAGGAAGGTGACAACCCTGTTACTTTTTTGAATTGATTCGATAAATGAGCGAGACTACTATAATGCAGCTTGTAGGAAATCTCTGTTAAATTAAGTTCGTCATTCAAGAGCAAGGCTTTTACTTTTTCGATCTTATGAACAATGATAAAATGTTGGATGGTAATTCCTTTGACTGTCGAAAACATATTCGATAAATATGTGTAATCGTAGTTCAGCTTAGAACTGATATAGTCTGAATAATTAGTTTTAGGTACTTCTTCAGAGTAGTCAATCATTTCGGTAATAATGTCTTTTATCCTTTCAATCAAAATGTCTCTTTTGTCGTTTTGCAATTGTAATCCAGAGCGGAGGAGATTTTTCTTTAGTGACTCAAGCTGGTTCTCAGTAACCTCCCCATCAAGTTCAACCGTTCCAAGTCCAAGTAATATATAATGCAACCCGAGGTTTCTAAGCTCTTCTTTTACAATCAGCTTACTATGTAAACTGGTCATGTTATTAATTTGTAATCTCATGAGTGAATGTTTTGGATTGAATTTAATTGTTGCATAGCCAAGGTTTATTAATTACCTAATGACTGATTTTTGATAGACGCCAGTTCAACTACTTTTTCATACTCCTTAGGAGTTAGATCGTTAAAGAAATAATGAACAGGGTCAATTTGTTTTCCGTTAATCAGAATTTCATAATGCAAATGTGGAGCCGTAGATAATCCCGTGTTGCCAACAAATCCTATTTGTTCTCCTCTTTTGATTTTTTGACCTACTCTTACAAAGAATTCTTGCAAGTGTGCGTAGCGAGTAATGTAGCCATAGCCGTGATCCATGACTATCATTTTTCCGTAGGTATCGAATTTTTCCTCTATTGAGTTTATCTCGCCATCAGCGGTAGCATAAATGGGGGTACCAATCGGGGCCGCAAAATCAATCCCGAAGTGCATACGAATTACTTTGTACACCGGGTGAACCCTAAGACCAAATCCGGAGGCAATCGCGTCTAATTGTTTGTTTGAGATTGGCTGAATGGCAGGAATAGCGGCATATAAATTTTCCTTATTAACACTCAACTGAAATAACTCGTCTTGTGATAATGATTCAATATATAGCTTCTTCTTAAGCTCATCGACTTCGGTATTTAGAATGTCAATAACTTTTAATCTCTTCGAATTTAATTTCTCTACACTTCGCGCTCTGTGACGAACAATATAATTCACAGGCTCTGTACCAAACACAATTCGATAGATTTGTTCATCGCGATTCTCAATTTGATTTAAAATTTCCGTTAGATATACAACGCTTCTATTCAGTTCGGAATAATTGAACTCCATCTCTTTAAGTTCGTTAGTAAGCCGGGATTCTTTGGGTGATTTAATAATTAATGAATATGCAACAAGAATGATCATTGCAATGCCAGAGGAAAAGAGAAACAATCCGATTGCATTGATAACTACGTCAATTGTCCGAGTTTGAACTCTTATGTATTCAGATGATTCTGTATCAAAATAATATTTTATTCTGGCCATTGTTTTTGCATGTGTAGAAAAAAATGCAGCAACGTTGCTGCATTTTAACCCCAAACCTTACCTACCCGTAACTAATGTCATATAAACTTTGTGCCAATGCGCTTTGCCTTATTGAGCCTTATGCTGAACTTATTTTTTTTCTTTTCTCAGTTCCTTCTTCTCTGTGTCAACAACTGGCAACTGACTGACTTGTTTTTTAATTCATCTTTCTAAAATGAGTAAGGATTCTTGGTCTTATTCATTTTAAATATTCTATTGGCAAATCGTGTCATATGTCTTGACTTGCTATCCCGATCGGTGTTACCCCTGTAGAAGAAAGCGAAGCTGATCATAAAACCAATAATGAGACTAATGGCTACTATCATCAAATTCAAGTGACTGTTGATTTATCCCATATACATAAAAACCGTTCCATCTTTTGATTCTATGAAACTCGGCCGTATTAGAGGTAAATGAGTGATTTGGTGTGGAGAATTCTCCCCAACGTGTACTATTTAGTCAGTTTGACTCAGCTAATGTTCAGGTTGGTTGGGTTCAAAACCTTTTACTCATCTGAGACCTGAGTCAGCACTCTTCGGCTGGCACATCTTTTAGTAATTATCTGCTAAAGGAAAAGAATGCTTAAAAAAAATATTATGAAACTCTTATTGTATTGGATCGCAGCAGGGATGGTTATTGGTTGGGTTCTCGGCTTTTGGGTGCTACATGCGCCCTACTTCATTCATCTCTTATTAGCTGTAGCTATTGTATTTATGTTACTGGGGGTGATCACGCGTAGTAGAAGAGCTTAGTTCTGTTGTTTTATTTCTACTACCAATTCGAGAAATAAATCAGATAAGAATCATCAAAATAATAAGTCATATCGAAACTAAAATAAACAAAATGAATAAATCAATTAAACACTATTGCGGTATAATCGCAATAAGTTGCCTCATCGCATCAAGCTCGTTACATGCGCAGGAACAAGTAACATGGAATGAAAGAAGGTTAACAACTAAGTTTGGCATTAAAGGAGGGGTAAATTTTTCAAATCTGTACATTGATAATGTAGAAAGGGAAAATCTTAAAATTGGAGTCAATGCCGGCTTCTTTGCCAAATTTCCAATTGTTCGCGGCATATCCATTCAGCCTGAAATACTTTATTCCAATAAAGGTGCAAAAGATAGGTATCAAAGTACGGTTCGTGGATCAGGTGAATACAGATTCAATCTGAATTATGTAGAGACTCCTCTACTTCTCGTATTTAATCTTACAAAAAACCTTAACATTAATGGAGGTGCCTATGCAGCGTATTTGGTATCAGCAAATGTTAAAGATGTAAACCATGACGGCACCATTACTGGAGTGACGAATCTCAATAGTAGCAATTTCAATCGTTTTGATTACGGGTTGGTAGCGGGAGTGGGCGTTGATATTCAGAAAGCAACTTTAGGCGCTCGCTATAATTACGGTTTGAAAAATGTTGGATTGCCTGGAAGTTTATCTGGTGATTTGACTTCTAACTCGAAAAATAGCGTGTTCACATTTTTCATTGGATTTGCATTTTAGACTTATAGAGAATATACCCTCAACGCTATTGCTCAATCCAGCAGGTGAGAGAAATAGTTTGAGGGCATCTCTATTTACATCAATGCACAACACAAAATCATGGCTCTCCATTTTTAATTTACAAAGAGGGCACCTTGATCGTAAATATTGTCCCGATAGCGGGTGTTGATAGCACTTCAATTTCGGCTTTGTGAGACTGCAAGATCGCACTCGTTGCGGCTAGCCCTAAACCTAAGCCGGTAGTCTTTGTGGTGAAATAGGGTTGAAATAATTTTTCAACATTCATCTCGCTTATTCCACAGCCGTTATCCTTTATTTCTATCAAGTGATGGTTCCACTTCGAAAGAATTGTAATGCTGAGCTCACCGTTTTCTGCCGTCATTGCCTCTGTTGCATTGACCAAGATATTAGTTATCGCAATTCGCATTTTATCTTTGTCTACTAGAGCAAGAGCTTCGTAAGCAGGAAACGTAAGATTTATTTTTATTTTTTTTAAATCAATTCTATCTGAAACTTCTTTTAGGGCTTCGTTGATAATATCCTGGAGCGGGTTTATTTGAAGATTCAACTTATGATATTGATTAGAGTCTAGCAGTTCGCTAATCAAGTCGTTTATTCTATTGCTGTTTCGCTTAATTATGTTTAGAAATTCTTGGTTTTCCTTATTTGTTTCGGTTTTAAGATATTCAGTTGAGAGGATTATGTTGGCCAGAGGATTTCTGACCTCATGTGCAAGTAAACGTATCGCTTCACCTTTTACTTCGAGCAATTCAGACTGCATTTTGATTTCTTCTACTTTCTTGAGTATCGAGATATCGCGAATGATTCCCTGTATATATGGAGTTCCCATCTCATCAATTTCGAACGAGGCGGAAAAAAGGCAATTCTTTATCGTTTTATCCTTAGCCAATAAATCAATATTACGATCAATTACTTTTTTTTCTTTTCTGAGAATCTTCAGTATATCTTTTTTATCAGACGGATTGACAAATATTCGTGAAGTGTGTTGATTAAGTAATTCTTCTTTTTTGAATCCAAAAAGATCAGTTGCTGCACTGTTTACATTTTGAAATTCAAGCTGCTGGTCGGCTATAAAGATGATGTCCTTGGTTCTTTCGAAGATATTTCGAAATTTAAGCTCGTTAGCCCTTGATCTTCTGAGTATCACAGCCTGTTCGAGCGAATAGCGAATGCACCGATCTAATTGTTCGCTTGATACCTGAGACTTCACAAGATAGTCGGCAGCTCCCAGGTGCATTGCTTCCATATCTATTTGTTTATTTCCTTGCCCGGTAAATAACACAATTGGTTTTTCACATTTATTCTTGATGGCCTCCTTTAGCAAATCAATTCCATTCTTGGCCCCGAGATGATAATCGACAAAATAAATATCAAAGTCTTGGCTGATTAGTGCAGTTAATCCCTGCTCATAATTCATTGCCCATTCGATTTGAAAATTCTGATGAGGGATCTCATTAATGAGATCTTTTATAATTAGAAAGTCTTCTTCATCATCGTCAATGATAAGAATTCGAACGGGCTGTATGGCGCTTATGGTAAGGGGCATATTAAACAAAGAATGCGAGCTTAATGCCATATTCTAATGGATCAGACTTGTTAAAGACGTTTAGAAGTAAACAAGAGCGGAATCGAAAAATTGACTAAGCCATGAAATTAGATTCACTTTTCGTTGAGCAATTTGTATTGATCAAGTTTGTTATAGAGGGTCTTTCGATCAATATTCAGGATTTTGGCAGTCTTCGTTTTGTTAAATTTGACTTTTTTTAACACACTCAAGATCAATTCGTACTCCGCATCGATACCGGCCTCTTTCAATGTTTCATGGTTTTTTTCTTGCGGAGAAATTTGCGTAGGTAATAGGGAAGGCTCAATAGGAATATTTCCCATCGATTGCGCGCTATACTCTAATTCCATTCTTGAAAAATTTGTAATCCCTTCAGGAAGTGTATCTGCTTCGATAAATAGCCCAGCCGTGAGCAGTGCTGAGCGTTTAATCACATTTTTTAATTCTCGAAGGTTGCCATACCAGGCATAGTTTTGAAAAATGGCTTCCACTTCAGGAGTGAAGCCCTCAATGTTTTTTTCAAGTTCGGCATTTGTTATTTGAAGAAAGTGATGCGCAAATGTTTTGATATCCTCTCTTCTCTCACGCAGAGGCGGTACGGTTATTGTAAATTCATTGAAGCGATGAAATAGATCCTCCCTGAATTTTAAAATATTTTTCCTTTCACTATCCCATAATTTCTCGTTGCTGGCAATGATGATTCTCAAATCGAGGTCAATATCTGAGACGCCACCTACTTTGCGCATTTTTCGCTCTTGTACCACACGCAGCAATGAAACCTGAACTTCATAAGGCAGGTTGGTAATCTCGTCAAGGAAAAGAGTTCCACCGTTGGCGATTTCAAAGCTTCCTGTTTTTTGAAAGAGCGCTCCAGTGAATGCCCCTTTCTCGTGACCAAAAAGCTCGCTGCTGGCCAACTCCTTAGATAACGCACCGCAATCAATTGCCACAAATGGTTTGTTTTTTCGTTTGCTGCGTTTATGAATTTCTTGCGCTATCCCTTCTTTTCCGCTTCCTGTTTCTCCATAAATGATAACGCTATAATTAGTTGGGGCAACTAATTTAATCTGTTCTAACAAGGAATTGAAAACAGCACTGTTGCCAAAAATGAATTGACTTGATATTTGCCGTTGCACGGAACTCCTTTCAGAAGTAACTATCGATGTCGGTGTTTTAGCTTGAACTTTCGAGAGTGCTTTTTTTATCGTGAGTAAAATCTCTTCAGGAAGAATTGGCTTGGTTACATAATCAAATGCGCCTAAACGCATTACTTCAACCGCAATTTTTATGTCACCATATCCGGTTATAAAAATTATCGGAAGATGAGCATGTTTTTGTTTGATCTTTAGTAGGAGGGAGGTTCCATCTGTATCGCCCAGCCGAAAATCACAAAGTATGAGATCGGGTTCACCCAACTCTAAAACTTCCAAAGCACTTTTTCCACTTGTAGCCTCTATTACCTGGTAATTATTTTTCACCAAGTATTTGGCCAACAATGTTCGCATGTCTCGGTCATCGTCAATTACGAGTATTTTGTGCATGAATATATTTTAAGAGCGAAATGAAAGTAACTTGAATCATTCAACCATTGCATGACCCATATCATCGAATATTCATGATGATGGTTATTGTTCAAAGGTTGTACTAAGAAAGGAAGCTCGAAACTCTTAGTATGGCATTAATTGATTAACATCAACTCAGATCAGTACAATATAGACAGAATAAAGTCAGGATACTAATGCTGTCGATATTGAGCTGCCGGAATTCGTAATTGCTCGCGGTATTTAGCTACCGTTCTTCGAGCTATTGAGTAACCTTTTGCAGAAAGTAATGTCACCAGCTGGCGGTCGGTAAATTGTTTTTTCTTATCCTCATTCTTTACCAGCTCAGCAATAGCCGATTGTATTACCCGGTTACTGACACTTTTCCCTTCGGCATTTTCTATTCCTTCTGAAAAAAGATCTTTAAGACAAACTATTCCAAAATGGGTATCAGCATATTTATTGCACGTGATTCTTGAAACCGTTGAAATATCAACTCCCGAATGGTCAGTGATATTTTTTAGGATCATCGGCTTTAATGCACTAATCTCTCCATTCTTGAAATACTCAAATTGAAGTTCTATGATTACTCTCATTACTTTTTGCATTGTAATCTCGCGTTGGCGTATTGCGTCTACAAACCATTGAGCGGAACTGAGTTTTCCCTTGAGATATTGCAGCGCTCTTTTATCCAAAGTGTTTTGTTTGTTAATACTATTTGCCATAGCATTATTAATAAATAGGGTTGCAGACCGCTGGTGATAAAGACTAATTTCAAACCCATCTTCATTTCTTCTTATAATAAAATCGGGAATGATGGTGCCATTCACTCCAAAGCTGTCGATCTCGGTAATAGGCTTCAGTTTGCAATTGCGAATTATTTGCAGAACTATATTTAATTCGTGATTATCTATGTTCAGCACCCGAGTCAATTTCTCGGTATCGCGAAAATTAAAGTCGACTGGAAATTTTTCAAGAAGGAGGATTGCTTTTTTTACAACGGGGCTTTTAGCGGCTAATTTATTAAGCTGAAATAAAAGATATTCACGAATGGTAAAGCATCCCACTCCGCCTGGCGCCAATTCCTTTAGCATATTTCTTACCCTCGCAACCTCACTGGCGTCAATTGCTTTTAGTCTTCGAAAGGAATAGTCATCCGTTATTTCTTCCAAGCTTTGATCGAGCATGCCACTTTCATTTAAGGAATCGATCAGATAATCAGCAATCTCAATTTGTTGTCGTTTTTCGAAAGTGAAACGAACCTGCTCCTTAAGGTCCTTTCGGAAATTATATGGCTCTGATATTGGAAGTTGAGGCAGATTCGAATCTGATAAATAGTTATTGTGTTCAGTTTTGTAATCAGGGATATCATCGTACTGGTATTCCTCTTCATCCTGGTAATCCTGAACGGTTTCCTTTAATGCGACTTCGTCATTATCTGAGATAAGGTTCTCTTCAAGCAATGGGTTTTCGTCTATCTCTTCACTGATGCGCTGTTGAAGTTCTGTACTGGTCAGATGAAATAATTTCAATAATTGTATTTGTTGCGGCAATACGGTGGAGTGCTGTAGTTGTGTCTTGACTTGATGGATCATTTAAAAATAGTTTTAAACAGGGAGTGGCATCCTTGCAAATCAGGGTCCAAATAAAATCTAAAAGAGATAGTTGGTTTCTAGGCAGAAAAAGGAATGCTTTAATCGCCTAACGATTTATTTCATTCATGAATGTGGGATATAATGCTCGTTTGTAGAAATCATTCTACAGATTGCCCATGAGTGGCTTACATATTCCGAATTAAGAACTTAAGGTCGATTAACTATTAGGTAAGTTTGTATACAGGCGAATTATAGTAAATCTGCTCTGGCTCTTGAGTTTCGAGGTTTTCACAAATAACTACTCTTTCTTTGAATTTTGACTCATCAAATTTGTAGCGGGTGTTGCTATGTGCCTTAAGAAAAATATCACCGGGCTTGAGGAATCCCGCAAGTTGTTCAACAGAGGTTACGATCTTGTTGCTGATTATTTCTGTATTCGTTATCATTTCTACTTGGCTTAAAGTTTCTTTACTAAAATATCTTCGATGGAACTCTCTGGTGTTTTTTTCTTTGAGCGCTCTTGCATTTTTGAAAACAGGTTCACTAAACCCTTCGTCAGAATATAGTTCACAGCTTTTTTTGCTATGTACGGCACGGTGA
The DNA here is from genome assembly GCA_035493595.1 of Cyclobacteriaceae bacterium. Classification (GTDB taxonomy): domain Bacteria; phylum Bacteroidota; class Bacteroidia; order Cytophagales; family Cyclobacteriaceae; genus DATCRE01. The sequence continues at coordinate 15,093 of DATJHZ010000319.1, forward strand.
ATTGAACAATTTTATTACTCTTTGCGAGAAGCATATTCTTTAAGAATATTTCACCCGCCAGGTTTATTCCTATCGCTACAAGCGGATTGGTTTTACTTTTATTAGTTATTCGACTCACCGTAGAGAGCAAGTTGAGAGCAGGTCTATACTCTTCTTTTAACTCGATAAAATCCTGATGGATTAGCTTTTTCTGGATGGCTAAAGCTGTTTCCAGCCTTTCCTTTTCCTTAAGAAGGTCGTTATAAGTTCTGATCTCATTCATATACTTTTCTGATCATATGATCTCGCACGTAAGGGAAAATCATTTTTTTTCGGAGGGCAGCGAAAAGCAAAGTTGCGAAAATATAGAACCCTGCCACAGTGAAATAGCCGGCTTTCATATTGCCCCAGGATTCGCCTAACCAAATGGCAATACCAAACCCGGCAAAGAAGAGTATGAAGAGGCAAAAGACAGAGAGCATTGTAGCAGTAAGTGCAATCGTTGCAACCACTGTTGCTTTCTGCGTTGCATTAACAGCTCCTAGTTTTAGGTAGATCTGAACATATTCTGAGAGATTATCGGTAAGGTTCTGTGCCGTTGTTTTAACGTCATTCGCTTTTGTTTCAGTATTCTCCATGAAGAAATGAGTTTAGAAAAGAAAATAACAAGGGCAGCGGTTGCCCTTGCCTTTGATTAAAAGGTGATTTAACCTCTGGAGGTCTTTCCATCGCCATCATGTCGGCCATCATTTTCACTCTCTGCCAAAGTCGATGTTAGGTTAGTCAGTTTCTCTTTCCCATCAACAATCAGGTTGCCTAATTTTTTGGCCCAATCACCAGCGGTGTCTTTTACGTTTTTTCTGAGGTCTTCCCCTTTTTCGGGGGCTATCAACATTCCTATAATTACGCCTGCAGTTGCCGCTGCAATAATCCCAATGAAAATGCTACCTGAATTTTTCATAAATCAATTTGTTTAGTTTGATACAATACAAGCGTGATTAAAAATTCCATGCCATCCGGAACGAAATCACTTCTGAATTATTATACGACTCGCCTTTTGTAGTGTGAACAAGGCTAATTCTCAAAACGAGATAGAGATGACGGAGCGACCATAAATAACAAGAGCCCTCACATCAAGATTGTTACCGTTAGTATTGACAAAAAGAACGGCTACATAGATGAGGCCACCAATTCCCAGGACTGACAGTATTGAGCCAAATATCCTCTTGATGTTCATTAATAAGGTTATACCCTTGCACAGAAAATTACATGCCACTCATTTCAACCTAATGGCATCATTCTTTATTAATCAATAAT
>DATJHZ010000320.1:0-4088 GCA_035493595.1 Cyclobacteriaceae bacterium
GTTGAAAATAACGGCGAACTGAAAATGGTTATCAGTAATAAGCAACGACAGCATCCTGGAATGCTGAATGGCAAAACACTGCAGCCTCGCGAGCGAGATGCTGGAATCATCTTCTTTAACTCATCTGGTGATGAATGTGGTGGTCTTGTGTATGATGGCTCTGCAAAAGAAGCAAGTTTATCGTTCTCTGTTGATCAGTTTCGTAATGATCAACTCATGCAATTACAATATCTTCAAAACACGTTAGGAGATTCAATAAAACGTCATTACGGATTAAAGCTTTGGGACAGAGCCGAAAGCTTTACGCTCGGTCAACAGGTTGCGTTGGTTGATTCTCTGAAACGTCTCGGAAATGAAGCAATCATGAATGAGAAAATTCAACTATTAAAAGATAAAGGCCTACTTGGTGTGGAAAGAATGTTTGCCGGTAAAACCGATGAAAATGAAGTTGGTCTTTTCATTCGCGATAGCAAAGGTCGAATTCGTATCAAGATATTCTGTGATGATAAAAATCAACCACGAATAGCAATGTTCAATGAAGATGGCAGCGAGATGAATAATAGATAGAAACTTTCTCCAAAGAAAAATCCCTCTCCTTTTTGGAGAGGGATTTAGGTGAGGCTTTAATCTGTCACCTCAGCGAGCCTCAGGAGTTCTCCTGCAATCTTGATTTTTCTGGCTTCAACATTTTTAAGACTAATGGTAAAACCGAGTCTGTCGTCATCTTGTGTGAAGAAATTTATGCCAGCTCCTTTTTTAACAAGACCATCGCGTTGACCTATGATAAGAATTGATTTGTCCTTAATGAAATTCATAATCTGTGGCATTTCTTTACTCAGCCCTTCCGTTACATACAGCATTTGACAACCTGTAATAGTATTAACATCCAGTGTCTGCAATACAGTAATCGATTTTCCTTCCGGCGTCTTCTTTATAGATGCAAGCTTATTAAGTTCAGTTGTTATTGGCGAATTACCTAACACCACAATGGTGAAATTATTTTCAACCACAGGCCAGTTAGCATACTTAATAAAATTGTACATAAACAGAACCTGCGCTTTATAATCGACTGATTGAGCCTTACCTGATGATGGTACAAAGCACATGTATATAAAAAATATACCAATTATTTTTAGTCGCGCTCTCATAATCACCTCGAATTAAAGTTAAGGTTGTAGGATAATTTGAATAGGAATTCGCGGGACATTGAGGGGTAAGAACCGGTTACTGTGAAGTAGGGGGATAAATAATTGTAAGCGTTATTGAATACGTTGCTTACGCCAACGCCACCATCAAGACCATGAAGAGGTGTTTTCCAATACACGAAAATATTAGCCAACATTGTGGCATCGAGTTTTACAAGAGTGTTTTTAAAAGTGCCTTGTGATTGTTGTTGTAGTTCATATCCATAACGAGGACCATAAAGAATAATGGTTGGACTTACAGAAACATTTTTGAGTATGTTAACACTTCCATTGATGGTTGCCTTGTGTGTTGGAAAGGCAAGTAAGCTGCTCTTATCTAATTGACTTCCGCTGGGAAGGATAGCATCTGTAGAAGTGAATTGTCGTGTTGTATAGCTGCTGATTTTACTTAATCCATTTACACTATAGAAGGAATAGTTAGCATCAAGATAACCCCATGATTTTTTCCATTTCCATTGTGCCTCCAATCCCCTAGTGCCTGCGTTGTTTCCATTGGAGTAAAAATTAAGATCGCTATTGTAGACAATAGGGTCTTTGATGTCACTCTGAAAGAGATTAAGTGTAACAACCATATCCCTGGTTATCTGATAACCAGTCTCTAACTCGATAATAAATGTTTTCTCTGGATTGATGCCGCTAGTTTGTGAGCTATCTGAATTTTGCTGAACGCCTCTTACAATGTTTTGAATGGTTGGTGCACGGAACGAACCGCTATATAATAGTTTAAAATTCCATCGATCTATTTTTTTTGTAAGTCCAACGCGAGGAACAAATGCTTTACCATATTTTGAGTTGTGATCATAACGGGCTCCCAGAATAACATTGGCAAGCCTGTGCTTCAACATCATCTGAGTAAAGAAAGCATAATTGTTATATGAAATAGAGGTGATGTAGCCGTCAGTTGTTTGAATAGAATCCCTGCTGTTTACAGCTTTGTCTTTAAAAAGTTCTGAACCGGCAGTGATGTTTATCTTTCTTGATGGGTTATACACGAGCAGCATTCCTGCTTTCATTCGCTCTGCTGTAGTTTGAGAATAAGTAGAACCACTGCTTAAATTCTGTGTCTTTGGATCTTGCCTGATATAACTGATGGCAGGAGTAAGCGTTATTTTCTTTGAAAGCTTAGCATCGTATTTTATTTCTGATGTAATGGAAAATGCTCGCTGACTGAGAATCCATTTACCAGTGCTGCTATCAGTGCCATTATGAAGTGTGGTTTCATAGTTGTCGAAAATAGTTTTGAATGAGAAGCCCTTATTCAGAACTTTGAGATTAAGCATCATAGGATTTGCGCGCGAGTTACCGGCAAAACTTTGATATGACGCGTTAATTGTAGGAGCTGATCCAGGTCCACCGCCGCCACCGAGTCCTTGACTTACAATGTCAGTTCGGTCACTCTTGTTACCTTGCCCCACAATGCCAGTCAGGCTGATGTCCCAGTTCTTAATCTCATTTCCAATGCCGAACTCAACATTTCTTCTTGCATAAGCATTGCTCGTTTGTCCGTATGTTGTATTTACATATCCGCCCTTCAGCTCACTTCCTTTTTTCGTAATGATATTGATAACGCCTAATTCGGCGAAGCCACCGTAGATGGCAGAACCTGGTCCGCGAATAATTTCAATCCGACTAATGTTGGCAACGGAGAAATGATTGCCGAATGAAAGAGTAGCAGAAAAAATATCGTTCATGAGCAAGCCATCCATCAGTAATAAAATCTTGCCTTCATTAACCCAGTTTCCTCGCACACCTAAACCAATTTTTCCATTTCCGTCATACGCGAAATCAAAACCAGGAACTAACCGGAATACATCAATGAGATCTCTCGCACCAGATTTTTTAATTTGTTCTTCCGTAATCAGACTTACAATGCTTGGACTCTCTCGTGTTGATAATGTTTTTTGAGAGGCTACGGACATGAGTGAGTTAAGGAATTTCTCCAACTCGCTCGATACACCCGAAGCCTTTACTTTTTGGAGATCCTCAAGACTCATGTCATAATATTTTGCCAGCGAGTCAGTTGTTAAAGTCTCCTGCGCGAACACAGATGTACTTATTGCAATCAGGATGACGGGTAAAAAGTATTTCATTTTAAAAGTGTTAGTATTAAAACTTTGATGATATTATGATGTAATCATTTCGTGAATTGTGTTGTTTTGAACAGCGTGATTATTCTTTACCATGAATGTTCGATAAAGATGTAGACTTGCTAATTCCCACGATAAGAATGGCAAGAAGTAAGACCTTACTGATTTTCTTTGAATGCGGCATCCTTCTGAAAGTTGTTGTATCAAAACGGCGCAAGATGAAGGAATAATCTTTCGATGAATTTTATTGTAGATAAATTCAGGATTTCCTGCGGTAAATGTGCAGATGGGTACTCACAAATGAATCTTGCAAGCGTATGGAGAAGCGTTATTGAACAGACGGATCTGTCTGATAAAAATAAATAGGAATAACTGATCTCTTAAGACAAGAGAATCATCAATCGTTTTCGAAATTGTTTATTAAGATCGCACGAAAATAATTTTCGTGCGATCTATGATAGTAGAGATCTTCTGATTGTGTTAAGGAATGGGTACTCTCACAAATGTGTTATTTGCAGTAGAACATTCTTGTATAGATGTCGGGACCTTCAAATCAACAATCATCGCAGTGTAATTATTAAAATTCACAGAAGCAGGGAATGTACAATTCAGAATAGAAGGAGAGGAGAGCTGACCTGGAGTAAGTGGCTGGTAAAAGCTCGAGCCACATGCGGGCACATCTCTGCTCACACCATTTTTTGAAAGATAAGCTTGCCATCCAACCATGTTGGTGGTACTAATGTTTGCTGTTGCATTACCAATGTTTTTGATAACGACTCCAAATTTGATAACATTT
>DATJHZ010000321.1:0-4875 GCA_035493595.1 Cyclobacteriaceae bacterium
ACCTTGTCGCTCACTTATTTCGCCGAGGGCAATTAATGAGTACAGATAATATCCTGAGTCGGTTGAGCCAATCTGTTCTGCAAATTTAATGCATTGTAAATAAGATGTCTTTGCTTCTTCATATTTCCTTCTGGCTTCATAAATCTGCCCTAGAAAAAAAGCAGCATATCGTCCACTGGTGGCTTCATAGCCTATTTGGGCACTGTCAATACGGGCCAGAATATTTTTACACACTGGCTCGGCATCACCAAACCTGCCCGTTGAATAGAGCATGCGGGCATAGTACCTATGAAAGAAGGGATTATCAGGATATGTTTGAAAAAGGTATTCACTAATCTGCATAGCCTGCTGCTGATCATTTTCATAACTATTTAATATACGCATAAGCCATACCATAGCCTCAATGCGAGTATAAAATGAATTGTATGAAACTTCCTTCAATTGCTGTAACCCAAGCGCCTTATCTCCTTTAGGAAAAAACCAAAGTACTGGCCTTAGTGAAGGATAATTCTCCGGTACCCATTTTGAAAAATAGTTATAAAGGGCATCACCAAATAAAAACTCCGGACTAAGATTATGATCGCCATTACCAACCTCTAAATAATCAAGCGCATTACTTCCTGCTGCAATAGCTTTAGTCCAGTTTTTACGGTCTTCATCTGAATAGAGTCTGCCCTTAAAACTATAGGCTGCCGCTAAAAAGAATGATGCTTCTACTTTATACTGTTTATAATTTTTAAACAGATTCTCTCCCACCATAATGGTTGAATCCATGTAGGCGAGAAACTCATCATCGTGTGAAGTGTCTTTAGTGTTGGGCATAATCTTCCACCACTCAATAAGTCCCATTAAAAAATACGGGAGGGGATGCCATCTGTATTTTGCTTTTATCTTATGAAACTGTGCTTCAGCCTCAGGAAATTTGAAATTATATAAATCGTTTAGTGCCTGTGAGCATTGCAGTTGGACAGACATGTCGCTCAACAAGATGATGGTTGTGTCTTTATTAACCTTTACCTGAGCATTTGCATGTTGTGTGAGCATGCCCAAATAAAAAAAACAAAGAATGCCAAAAAGTATCCCGTTGTTTATCTGTCTCACACGTATAGTTTTGTACTTTAAATTCATAATAACCTGCTAAAGGTATGAATCACATTGAAATTCAACCCTAAATTTAACGTGACCCAGTCTAACTCCTTATTCGCAGCCGACAAAAAGTTACTTTTTATTCTTCTTTGTGTTACCACATTGTTGCTTTTATATGTCAAAATAGCCTTCATTGAAAATGAAACTGCAGCCTTTGAATTTCTTCAAGATAGACCGGAAGGTGGCATTTTACAATTAATTAACGCCCTAAAGTTCTTCTCAGTACCCTTTGTCTATTTGTGGAAGTTCACTGTAATTGCTTTTGTAATTTGGGTTGGATGCTTCTTATTTGGCTATCGGGTAACCTATGCTCAATGCTGGGGTGTTGCCATTGGTGCCGAATTTATTTTTCTGATACCCGAAGTATTGAAGATTCTTTGGTTCATGTTTATAATTGGTGACCCCGGTTACGACGAGATCAGAGCATTTTATCCCCTGTCTCTCATCAACTTTTTTGACTACTATGCCATTGACAAGAAATGGGCATACCCATTACGGGCACTTAATGTTTTTGAAATTATTTACTGGTTTGCTTTAGTAGGAGGAATTCACTTTTATGCTCGCAAGGACAAGAAGATTGTATGGTTTATTGTAGCGTGCTCCTATATTCTCATTTTCTTCTTGTGGCTTATTTTTTATGTGATTGTTTACAAGTGATCTCAATATTAATTTTTTCTTCCTAACAGAATTTCTGGTTTAATAATCAGAATGATAATGAAAATCAAACTTGGAGCCGCTGTAAGAATTATTGGCTGAAGGTTACGCTCCAAAGCCTCAGGCTCTATGGCTACCGCCAATGCTAAGCCTACTAACGCTCCTCCGAGATGGGCCTCGTGACCAATATTTCCCATATTAGACTTTATACCATAGATAGTGTAAAGCGCATATCCGATACCAAAAATCCAACCGGGTATCCCATCTTTAAGGGGAATAAAAATAAATCCTATATGTATATCAGGAAACAAAGCAATAGCCGCAAAAATAATTCCGCATACAGCACCTGAAGCCCCAACGGCTCTATAATATGGATGCTTTTGATGAATGATTAGTGCCAGCATATCACCACCTAAAAGACTGCCAAAATAAATTATTAGAAATTTAACTGGCCCCAGGTGACTCTCCAACATGTCACTGAAACTATAAAAGGAGACCATGTTAAAGATCAAATGAGTCCAGTCTGCATGTAAGAAACCAGATGTAATCAGGCGCTTATATTCTTTACCCTGAAGAATCTTATTAACCTGAAATAAATTGTCTTCAAAAAAAAGACGATCAGAAAAACCTTTGTACGAGAAAAGTCCGTTCGCAATAATAATTCCCAACGTGAGCAAGCCAATTTTCTCCATGCATTATAAGAGATTAACTCCTAAACCTACGGAAGAATATCTACTTAACCAGAGGGAGAACTAAAATTGTAAGATTTTGATTTGACAGACAGGCCACGCTGAAATAGTATCTGCTTTTAAGCAAACACAGATTTCAAACCACTATAAGCAAGGTTCTGCTCTTCGCGAATGCGCTGCTCCCAGCGAATAACTTCTTTAAGCTTGCTTTTGAAATTGATCTCTTTAACAAGCCAGTTAAAAATGGTTTCTAATACATTAACAACATGTGCTGCATCGGTAGATTTAATTTCTAACTCAAATGTTTGAGTAGCTTTATCTGCTGAAATAGCAAATGCTGATGCATTACCAAATTCAAACAGTCCTTTTAAAAGAATAAAGTTAGAAGCCAGGTCATCAGCTAATTGAAATTTCAAAACAACATTGTTCTGCTGATTTTCTTTAGCTGGTGAAATATGATAGTTAAGTTTTGAAACTAAGGCAGATTGATTTAACCATTGCGCAGCCTTTATAACGGCTTCTTCATTTTTAATAGGTAATGGCTTCAATAAATCAGTTTCTGATTTTGTGATTTTGCTGCTAACAGTAAAAATTGAATTGGCTATAGTTGTGCCTACGAAAGAATGTGCTAGTGTCATGATGAATGTTGTTTTGTTGTTTAAATGTTGTTTTAAGAATGATGTGATAGCGGGGTATCAACAACAACAACAGCAACAAAATCTTGATTGAGAAGAGACGAGATGATAATTGGTCATGTTTCTAAAATTTATATATCCTAAAATTGTTTTAGGCAGGATGTAGCACCTTTTTTGCGTTTAGCAACTGGTTGCTTTGGGTTCTTTGAGCCTGCTCTCTCCCCCATTCTTTATAAATACTGATACAAATATAGAGATAAAGTCTACTAAGTCAATAGATAAATAGATTATTACGAAAAATATTTTCTATTCACCCTCTTTTAAACTTGTATTCACTATGGCTTAATGAACCTTTTACCAAAGGATGTAACCGCCGAAACATTAAAAAAGCCAACCACCTTAGAGCCATTAGCCTTGCTATTCACAATATTTGTTGAAACATTAGCCAACGGAGTGGAGAACAACTCCTGAAATCCTCCTGGCCGGTCGGTCTGGGTAATTACTTCATTTAGATAATTAAATGCCGGAAGCGTAATGGAGAAAATCTGCACATTTACAGAATCTCCCACTGCATAAGGGGACAAGGGTTTGTCATTAGAGTCTGTATCCTGAGGATTAATTCCTCTGCGGATTGGGGTAATGAACGTTACACCGTCAGTTTCACCACCAGCCGAAAAACTGGCGTCATAGGCAATGTTTATTTCGCTGGGCTTATTTAACAGCATACCATTTTTATAGGCTTTTATCCAATACGTATCACCTTTACCGGCAGGATCGGTAGCCCAAAACTCTCCCTGGTAGATCTTGTCATTTGTACCAATCTGTGTATCCTCATCAAAAGTAATGCTGTCAATAGCGGGCACTCGACCCATGTGCGATGATGCCGTAAAAATCTCACTTTCAACATTAATAGTTAATTCAAACGAATCATTAACCTGACCAATTACTTCATCTGCAGCTGGCACCCATTGATAATATCCTGGCTTTTCATTGCTTTCGGTGAAAGCAAATGTATTACCATGATTATCTTCAATTGTTACAAGCGCACCTGAAACACCAGTGGGTGTTGTGTTATCAAAATAGGATTGTGTTTTGGTTAAGATGACGGTTTGCGTATCCGATTTATTAGTAAGCCATGCATCAACCACCAGTACAGGATCCGCAGATTCAAGTTTAGGATGTATTATCGTTTCACAACCTAGAAACGTTATTGACACCAATGCTATTGAAAGAATATGTAGTATGAACTTAGTCATGTGAATTAAAATTTAAAGTTGTAAGAAATAGAAGGAATAAGCGTACCGATAATAGACAGTTTTGTGGCATGTGTCTTTATCGTTTCCCCCGAAGTTGTTCGAACATCTTCCTGACTGAAATAAATTGAGAACGGATTCTTCCGCGCATAAACATTGTAAACCGAGAACACCCAGTTATCAGTATTCTTACGAACAACACCCTTCTTACTCACTTTTCTTCCTTCTAACTTAAACGAGATATCAAGTCTGTGATAACTAGGAATCGTTACATTGTTTCTTGCATTGTTGGCGTTGTATGGAACCACAACACCTTGCTGAACATACCGTGACGTTGGAAATGTTGTTGGTGTACCCGATGAAAAAACAAAATTAGTGGAAACAGACCATCGGGCATTAATGTCGTAGAAGGCAACTACTTTCAAATTATGTGTTTGATTGTATCGTGCTTTATACCATTCATTATTGTTGATACCATCAACTTTTAATTCGGTTCGT
>DATJHZ010000322.1:0-4280 GCA_035493595.1 Cyclobacteriaceae bacterium
CTGCTCACATTATTTGCCGGCACAACAATTCGGGCATCTGATTTAGGATCTAGCATAAGACTATGACTTGCCCCTGTATCTATTAGAAACTTCGCTGTCATTTCAGTTCCATTCGTTTGAATTACCTCCGCCATAACGTAAGGCTTTGTGTCTTCTATGCGTATAGGAATTTTCTGGAATTTTTTCCGGGGAGTAAATTTTTCCGGAAGCATTACTGTAAGAATTCTTTTTTCGTAATCGATCTTAATGATGAAACGACTAAATAATTCATAGCCTAAAATTCCATGAACATCAGTCCCTAGATAATTTCTTAGCTGCAGGTAATCTTCTTCCAGTACAAGCATAGCATGACCTTCTCCATGAATACCAGGTAGATCAAGCGATACATTGTTGGTTACGTAAGCGTCTACAATCTTTACTCCACCAGGACCAGAAATTGTATACTTTCTTGAGTAAGGGAGATTTAAAATATCTGTATAAGTCTTTTCTGTTAAAATGGTCGTTCTTACTCCCGTGTCCAGGATAAATTTCAAGGGAAGCATTCCATTAAGAATAACCGGAATGATTATGAGGTTGTTGTTGATTTCAATAGGGATATCCACCCTCTTTCTGCCTTCAGTAATTGAAAAGCCCAGCACTTGACACCAGCCCGAAAGAGAAATTAGAGAAACAGCCAGAAGCAGGAAAAGCTTTTTGATCATCGCATTTTTTATACCAGGTGAATATATAAAAAAAACGACGTTTGTCGTATTCAACGGTATAGGTACGAAAACTCTCTGATTCAATAGATTTCAAAATACCCTAATGCGGGTGATACTGATTCTTTATCAGAAATGGATGCAGGATGAATTGATCGCCTTTTGATGGAATTCAAAAGGTGCGAAACAGAGGATAACAGGTTTTAAGCTATAGCTAGTTAAAACTTATTGTCATGCTTGTTTTTGCTCACCATCTTATTTGGAAATAACCAGGGAGATACGATCGCTAAAATGAAAAGAGCGATTACTACAAAAAAGGGAGACCATGAAACGACGTCCATAACAAAAATTATTTAAGACCGTAAAAATAGATGTATTCGAATAATTATTGATTAAACAGCAAAAAATAGTTTTTAAGCTATCTTGCAAGCTTTTAGAAAATGGAGAAATGAAGAAATTTTTGATTTTTAGTGGCGTCGGGGTTTTCATTATTATCCTTTTAGGAGGCATTGTGATGTATTCTATTCACAAAACCAAGTCTCATAGCCCCGAAGAGCGCATAAACTTCTCACAAGACGGACTGGATATCGCGGTTTTCTACAACAGGCCTTTTAAAAGAGGTCGGGAAATTTTTGGCGGGCTTGTTCCTTTTGGAAAAGTGTGGCGTACTGGCGCCAATGAAGCCACCACCTTTGAAACCAATCGTGATTTGAAATTTGAGAATAAAACTTTAAAGGCAGGTAAATATACCTTATGGACCATTCCTGGTGAAGAAACCTGGACTGTAATTTTTAATGCAGAAGTTGGCCAATGGGGTGTAAACTTTAAAGGCGAACCAAACCGCGACCCTGCATTAGATGTGCTGAGCCTTGAAGTGCATGCCGTTCTGCAGGATCGTGAATTTGAACAATTCACAATCAGTTTTGAAAACATGGCAGATGAAGCTGAAATGGTTTTGCTTTGGGATAAAACCTTGATTGCCGTTCCCTTCTCCTATTGAGTTATTTTTTCCTCACCGCTACTCTTATCACTGTTTTTTTGTTTTCAGGCAACGTTGCTGCAATGGCATTACCAAAAGATCCCAGGCTGCTGGCATCAATGCCCTGACTTACCAAATAGTTAATTATAGCTTGTGCCTGTAATAAAGTCCTGTCATTATTATAGGTTGTTCTAACAATAACTGTATCGTGTTTGTACAGCTGGCCCAATGAATCAATGTCATCGTATTGTGTTTGAATAGATTCCTGAACGCGCTCCGTCAAATCAGGATTTGACTGCACGGAATCCTCAAGATAGCCTGTCAACAAAACCTGGACTTCAAATTTCAATTGAGGGCTTTTCTTTATTACCCGGGCTAGTCGCTTTAGCTCATCATAACATGAAGGGTCAAGTTCGTCTGAGTAGTTTTTAAATTTAACAAGGTCAAGCGCAAGCTCGTCTCCAACTTCAACTCGCTTTAAAACAGCAGCCACTTTTTCACCTTGTGGTATTTTGTCCGAGGTGAGGTCAAATTGTTTTGAGTAATAGCTAAACTCACTTTGTTCGGGGTCTATAGTAAGTTCGTATTTGCTGCCTTCCATTAAGTACAATAAAATAGAACCATCAGCAGCAGGCCGACCGTTAAAAATTCTCTTCTTGGTGGTAAGATCAACCACTGAAACATATGCTGGTATAACAGCACCTGTCGGGTCTTTAACAGTTCCAGACAATTTCATCATACCTCGTGGTCTGATTACATCGGGAATTAAATATTCAAGAATCTCACTCTTCTTAACACCTTGTGCATCCTTCAATAAATATCGACCCAACGCATTTACACTAACGTATTGATCATCTTTATCCGTATTTACAAAATCAAGTGGCACGGGCGTATTCCAATTTCCGTTTACAAGTTTTGTTACATACAGATCCATTCCTCCTTTGGATTGAAATTTATCAGATGAGAAAATAAGTGTTTCTCCATCCGCCATAATTCTGGGCGTTTGTGAATTGCCAGTATTAATTGTTGCTGGCAGCTCCACTGGTTCTTCCCATTGTCCTGTCGATTTTTTCTTCGTCACAAATATTTTACAGGCTTCGGCTTTATCTGCATTCATTTTATCACACCGCATAAAATAGAGTGTGTTACCATCGAATGTAAAAGAGGGTGTTGCTTCATTGCCTTTCGTGTTGATGGGTACTCCAAAGTTTTGTGGTTCTGACCAGGTGTTTCCTTTAAACTCACTCATCAGTATGTCATAGCCACCAACACCTGGTGATTTAAGCGAACTGAAATACATCTTTTTGCCATCAGCACTTAAAGCATAACCACGAAGAAAATTGAACTTCGAATTCACATTTTTGGGAGCCACTACCGGATCTTTCCAATCTGCATTTTCTTTGAATGTATAATAGATTGACAAAGCATTGTCTTCATTATTATCAGAAAGAAAAAGCAAAGCGTTAGCATCAAAGCTCATGTATGGAGCATACACATTAATAGAGGGATGGTTTATGGTATTGGGTAATTTTCTGACTTTGGCCTGACCCATTAATGTAGTGGCTGAAAACATGCCTAGCGAAAACAGCGTCAAAAAGTATTTCATAGTACTAACGTCTTGAATCAAAAATAAACAATAATATGCTTTTATAAAGCTTCTCAAGGCCCATGCCAAAAACAAGAATAATTACAAAAGCAGAAGGATGTTTGATAAGCACATTGTAACTTAGTCTCTTTATAAAATACGGCAGATGATTCAGGTAATTCCATCCATAGCGATTAGAAAAGGTAAGGTTGTTAAAATGCGAAAAGGCGATATTTCAAGCGAAAAGGCCTATGAAGAAAATCCGCTTGATCTCGCAAAACGCTTTGAAGCACACGGTATTGATGTGGTTCATTTAGTTGACCTGGATGGTGCTGAAAAAGGCAGTCCTGTTAATTGGTCAGTACTTGAAATTATTGCTGGTCATACCAATCTGAAAGTTGATTTCACTGGTGGCATTTCAACAGATGGAGACATCAGCAAAGCCTATGAGTATGGTGCAGCATACATTACTGCAGCCAGTATTGCAGTAACAAATCCTGAACTGTTTGCTTCGTGGATTATTTCATACGGTCGTGAAAAAATGACTTTGGGTGCCGATGTTAATGACTGGAAAACAAAGGAGCTTCTCTTCAGAGGTTGGCAGCGAAAATCAAACATTACATTTTTAGATCACCTTGAGTATTTCTATTCCAGAGGTTTAAAATATGTAAAGGCAACTGATGTTTCACGTGATGGTGTATTAGAAGGACCAGCATTTGAATTCTATCAAGAAATTATTAAAAAATTTCCTGAGATCTGCGTGCTTGCCAGTGGTGGTGTTCGCGGTGTTGATGATATCAAACGATTAAATGACATGGGTGTTTTTGCCGTCATCTTTGGTAAAGCATTTTATGAAGGCATCATCAACCTGAAAGATCTTGAACAATTTCTGGTGAAGAAGGAAGCTTAAGACGTTCCTGCTTTTTTGAATACAACCGGTACCACAATTTTCACACTAAAATTTCTACCAACATTAAAGACACCTGTTCGACCGGTCGCTGCATTTAGCTGTGCATAT
>DATJHZ010000323.1:0-3579 GCA_035493595.1 Cyclobacteriaceae bacterium
ACCAAAGCTGTCAGAACTAAATTCATTAAGCAGTTCATGGTTCCTATTTCAGAGGAGCTGGAAAAACAGAAAATCAGTTACGAGATTAAAGGAAGACCTAAGTCAATTTATTCTATCTGGAATAAAATGCGCCGTCAAAACATTCCTTTCGAAGAGGTGTATGATCTGTTTGCTATCCGTATCATATTAGACACACCACTAGATCAGGAGAAAGCAATGTGCTGGCAGGTGTATTCCGTTGTAACGGATTCCTATACCCCAAATCCGGATCGCTTACGCGATTGGATCAGCACACCAAAGGGAAATGGATATGAATCACTTCATACTACCGTCATGGCAAAAAATGGCCAATGGGTTGAAGTTCAGATTCGTACCAAACGCATGGATGAAATTGCAGAGAAAGGTTACGCTGCTCACTGGAAATATAAAGACAGTTCTGCCACAGCGGAATCTAATCTTGAAAAATGGCTGGCCCGCGTGCGTGAACTTCTTGAACAGAATAATCACTCTGCACTTGATTTCGTAGACGAATTTCGAGGCAACTTATTCAGTGAAGAAGTATTTGTCTTCACACCTAAAGGAGAATTAAAAACACTTCCTTATGGTGCCACAGCACTTGACTTTGCCTTTGATATCCATACCCAGGTAGGTTCTAAATGTATTGGTGCCAAGGTCAACAGTAAGCTTGTGCCTATCAATTATGTTCTGAAAAATGGCGATCAGATTGAGATCCTCACATCAGCAAAACAAAAGCCCCATGAAGACTGGCTTAGGTTTGTAGTGAGCTCAAAAGCAAAAACCAGAATTAAGGAAGAACTAAAAGAAGGTAAAAAGAAAGCAGCGGAAGATGGTAAAGAGATTGTTCATAGAAAACTTAAACAGTTAAAAGAAGAACCAACGCAAACATTGCTGGAACTGATGCGCGATCATTTTAACGCGCCAAGCAATTTTGATCTTTACTATAGAGTAGGTGAGGGCTTTATTACGCCATCAGACTTAAAGAAGTTTGTTGAGAATAAACCTACATCGCCACTTAAATCACGTCCCAACGTGCATGTTGCTGATGCTAAAGTAATTGAACAGGAAATTACAAAAGCAAAAGGCCGTTACGATGATATCCTTCTTATTGGTGAAGACATGGATGTGGTAGATTACAAATTGGCAAAATGCTGCACACCCATCCCTGGTGATGATGTTTTTGGATTCGTTACTGTTAGTGAAGGCATTAAAATACATCGCACAAATTGCCCTAATTCACCCGAATTGCTTTCACAGCATGGCAATAGAGTTGTAAAAGCCAAGTGGACTTCTCAGCATGAGGTTGCATTTTTAACTGGCATTAAAATCAGAGGTACTGATCGTGTGGGTCTTATTAATGATGTATCAAAGGTTATTTCAGATGAGCTGAAAGTAAATATGAGCTCCATGTCCATTCATACCGATTCAGGTATTTTTGAAGGCGAAATTATGCTTTACGTGAACGATACTCGCCATTTAGAGCAGCTTATTAATAAAATGAAGGAAGTAGAAGGTGTGGTGAAAGTGAGCCGATTTGATTCAAAAGAATAGGTTTATTGCTTAGTTTCCGGGCATATACGAAGTAAATTCTTCAAAATGGAGGAAATACCATTTAAATCAGTGTCTGCGAAGAATAATCCGAAAATATAATTTCAATACTTTGAATGGGGCAGAGGTCATGTTATCTTTGCCCGTTACGTCAATGGCGCTGAATCCAAAAATATACGACGAAGTAAAGAAGATTTTCACAGCCTACCTGGAAAACAAGGAGTTGCGAAAAACCCCGGAACGTTATGCGATCCTGGAAGAAATATATTCGCGTGACGGGCATTTTGATGTGGAGTCGCTCTACATCAGCATGAAGAACAAAAACTACAGGGTAAGCCGCGCAACCGTTTACAACACACTTGATTTACTAGTAGAATGTGATTTAGTGACTAAGCATCAGTTTGGTTCAAATCTGGCGCAATACGAAAAGTCGTATGGTTACAAACAGCATGACCATTTAATTTGCACGGACTGTCACAAAGTTACTGAGTTCTGTGATCCACGTATTCAGAATATACAAAACACAGTGGAGGAAATTCTTCATTTTAATGTCTTGCATCACTCTTTAATATTGTATGCAACATGCAACAAAGAGAATTGTGAGAATAAAAAAGAGACAAACCTTACGGCTGAAGAAATTAAAAATTAATCCCAATGACATTCTCGCACGAAATAAAAGATAACGTACTCATCATCAGGCTTACCGGCGATTTGATTGGTGAGAATAATGGTATGGGTATTTTAGAAGTCGTTAATGGCTCAATTCACGAGAAAGTGACGCGTTGTATTATTGATATTTCTGGCTTGCGCTACATTAACAGTAGTGGTATTGGTGTTCTTATCACCATACTTACCAAGTTCAGAAATAAAGGAGGTGAAGTTTATTTAATGAAGCCGTCAGAGAGCGTTCAAAAGCTTTTGGTAATCACCAAGTTGAATGCCATATTCCAAATGGTTCAATCCGAAGAAGAAGTGCTACAATTAGCAAAAAAATAATATTCTAATGTCGAAAGTAGATGTATTGCTCGGCCTTCAGTGGGGCGACGAAGGTAAAGGTAAGATTGTTGATGTATTAGCACCAAAGTATGATGTGGTAGCTCGCTTTCAAGGTGGTCCTAATGCAGGTCATACCTTAGAGTTTGATGGAATTAAACACGTGCTGCATCAAATACCTTCTGGCATATTCAGAGAAAAGACAAAGAACGTTATTGGTAATGGAGTTGTATTAGATCCTATTATCTTCAAAATAGAAATAGAGAAACTTCAGAAATATAAATTGAATGTTCATGCCAATCTTTTTATTTCAAAGAAGGCAACACTTATACTTCCTACCCACAGACTTTTAGATCAGGCCTACGAAAAAGCGAAAGGCGATAATAAAATTGGTTCTACATTAAAAGGTATCGGCCCTACTTATCAGGATAAAATTGGCAGACAAGGGTTACGCGTAGGTGATATTCTGGCTGATAATTTTAAAGAGCGTTTTCAAAAGTTAGTAGACATCCATTTTAAAATTCTGAAAGATCATGATATTCAGTTCAACTGGAGTGAGTTGGAAGCAAATTTCATGGATGCCATTTCTTTTTTGAAAAGCTTCCAATTAATTGAAAGTGAATACTTCCTGAACAAGGAATTAAAAAACGGCTCAACAATTTTAGCAGAAGGAGCGCAAGGCGCATTATTAGATATTGATTTCGGAAGTTATCCTTTTGTAACGAGTTCAAATACCGTTACGGCTGGTGCATGTACAGGGCTAGGCGTAGCTCCTCGTCATATAGGTGAAGTGTACGGAATCTTCAAGGCCTACAGTACCCGCGTGGGCAGTGGTCCATTTCCAACAGAGCTTATTGATGATCAGGGAGAATTAATGCGCAAGGAGGGAAATGAATTCGGTTCAACTACAGGCCGTGCAAGACGCTGTGGATGGATTGATCTTCCTTCATTGAAATACTCTATTATGATTAATGGTGTAACACAGTTACTCATGATGAAGGCTGATGTTTTGAATATCTT
>DATJHZ010000324.1:0-4919 GCA_035493595.1 Cyclobacteriaceae bacterium
TCACAGACACTTTAAACTATGACACATCGAAGGAAAAAAATCCTAAACCTCATGTTATTGACAGAGTACACTTTAAACAAGACATGGAAGGTTTTCTTGACAGAAGACATACTCACCTATATCTCCTTACAATAGAAACAAAAAAACTTGATACACTAACACGAGGTGATTATGATGAAAAATCTCCCGCCTGGAGTCCTGATGGAAAACAACTTGCCTTTGTAAGCAATCGCACAGCCGATCCTGATCGTAATGAAAATGCTGACATCTGGATTATGGATGCAACACCAAAAGCCAATGCCCGACAACTCACTACATGGACAGGGTCTGATGTATCTCCTGCATGGAGTCCAGATGGAAAATCAATAGCTTATATTCGTTCCGCTTCATCCAATAATTATTTAATGTATGATGGATCATTACTTGCTGTTATTCCCAGTTCTGGTGGAGAACCAATTTTATTAACGGCATCATTAGATCGTCCATCGTATAGCGCTCCGGTATGGTCGCTTAATGGTGCATCAATAGCTATGGTTATTGGTGATGATCGTAAACATTATATCATTGAGGTGCCTGCCAAAGGTGGAGCGATAACGAAAGTGTTGGAAGGAAATCGCAGCTTCTATACAATTGAAAAAAATCCCGCAGGTGGTTGGCTCTCGATGATGAGCGAGCCTCAACTGCCTTCTGAGTTATATGCTATCGAAAACAACACTTTGCGCAGACTCACACATCATCAGGATGAGTTTGTTAATTCTGTTGAACTCTCAACGGTAGAAGGTTTCACTTCAAAAAGTAAAGACGGAACAATAGTATCAGGACTTCTCAACATTCCTCCAAATACTACAGCAAAAAAACTTCCATTAATACTCTACATCCATGGCGGTCCGGTTTCTCAAGATGATTGGGGTTTCGATTTATCACGACACATATTGGCTGCTGATGGTTATGCAGTGGCTGGTGTTAATTACCGTGGAAGTGACAGCCGTGGAGTTGCTTTCCAAAAAGCCATCTATGGTGATTGGGGTAATAAAGAAGTTATCGATCTATTAGGTGCAGTTGATCACTTGGTAAAACAGGGAATTGCCGATCCTGACAAATTAGGTGTCGGTGGATGGAGTTATGGCGGCATTCTGACTAACTATCTTATTGCCAGTGACACCCGATTTAAGGCTGCCGTTAGCGGCGCGGGTAGCGCCTTGCAGTTATCTTTATTTGGTGTGGATCAATACATTCTTCAATTCGAAAATGAACTAGGTATGCCGTGGAATAATCTTGATAGGTATTTGAAATTATCCTATCCATTTCTAAAAGCCAATCGAATAAAAACACCAACACTTTATATGGTAGGCGAAAAGGATTTTAATGTGCCTTCCGTTGGTAGCGAGCAGATGTATGAGGCGTTACGTGTACAAGGAGTTCCGACTAAACTCATTATCTATCCGGGTCAATTTCATGGTTTAACAATACCAAGCTATAGAAAGGATCGTTATACCCGTTACCTCCAATGGTATAATACGTATCTAAAGAAGTAACACGGACTTTGTCATAAAAATATTCAGGCATTGTTAATGAATTGGTACATTTGTTTTGATCATGGTACTCCTTTTTAAAATTGGTTTTCTGGAAGTAAGCTGGGTTGACTTTGTCGACATCTCGCTGGTGAGTATTCTGCTTTACCAGGTCTATAAACTTATCAGGGGTAGTATTGCCGTGAATATATTTTTAGGGATACTGTCACTCTATCTCGTTTACCTCATTGTACGAGCAGCACAAATGGAATTGCTGGCCACTATACTTGGTCAGTTTATGGGCGTTGGTGTGCTAGCCATGATCATCCTCTTTCAACCTGAGATCAGAAAGTTTCTTCTTGTTATTGGCCGAGGTACTGAGTTCAGAGAAAATTTCTTTAGCGCAATCTCCAACTGGCGCAATAATTATCACGACGATTTTGATATTCAACAAATTATCGAGGCTGCCAAATCATTAAAAGCTACAAAAACTGGTGCACTCATTGTTTTCTCGCGAGACACAGAGTTGAGATTCTATGCTGAAACAGGCGACCAACTCGACTCTGATGTTAATAAACGTTTATTGATTTCTATCTTCAACAAGCACAGTCCGCTTCATGATGGTGCAGTGATCGTTTATAAAGGACGTATAAAAGCAGCTCGTTGTGTTTTGCCGGTAACAGAAAATGATCACCTTCCACCACACTTCGGTCTTCGACATCGGGCGGCAGTAGGCATGTCAGAAAATACAGATACACTGGTCATGGCCATCTCTGAAGAAACAGGCCGTCTCATTTTAGCTCGCAACGGCAAGTATCTCAAGGCTCTCAAGATGAAACAAGTTGAGCAAAAAATTATTGACTACCTTCATAAATCTGAGCCCTCAAATTGGGAGGAAGTGCGAGAAGAAGAAGCAGAGCCCTCTGAAACACAAGGCTGATTTCAATCCGATAATTACTACTTTCGCCATATCATTTAAAAGCAGACCCTTATGCGATTCCTTTTTATTTTACTGATCATACCTTTTATTTCATTTGCCCAGACACCTGCGTTAGAAACTGTTATTCAGAAAGGACATGAGTTAGCTGTCATTACACTCGCTGTAAGTCCTGATAGTAATTTTGTTGCCACAGGCAGTAAAGATAAATCCGTAAAGATCTGGGAACTCAGCACTGGTCGTGAAGTGAGAAGTTTTCTTGGCCACGAAAAAACAGTTAACTGTGTGCGCTTCACTCCGGATGGAAAATTTCTATTAAGTGGCAGCAATGATAAAACCATTCGCATTTGGGAGGTTAACTCTGGCAAGATCATTACTACCATTCCTACAGAAGATTACATCATGGATATCGCTGTCGATCCGGCAATGAAGTACATGATTGCCGGAGGCTATAATGAATCAGGCTATCCTGACTCCGCTATGATCTTTGATTTTAAAAGCAGAGCACTTCTCAAACGAATTATGATCAACTCCAGATCAACTGGTGTCAGCATCCAGATCAGCAGCAACGGAAAGTATCTTGGCTTTGGTGAAGACAATCGTGTTGTTAATCTCTACGAAATGGGCACCTGGAAAAATCTTCACACTTTTACTTATGAAGAAGGCTGGTGTGGTGGTTGCTCCACCATTATGAACTTCAGCCCTGATAACAAAATTATTTACATGGCATCACATAATGGTCCTGTAAAAAAATATGATCTGGCTTCTTCAAAATTGTTAAAAGTTTACGAAGAGAAGCCTGAGGATCTCACAGGGTTGGCTATTAGTCCGGATGGTAAGAAGCTCGCACGAGCAACCGAAAAAGATATTCTCATTTGGGATGAAGCCACAGGTACACTCCTATCAAAAATAGAAGGAGTTGAGAAGGCAGAGTTCAACGAAATAAAATTCACACTCGACAGCAAGAAACTCATCGTCACATCGGATGATAACACAGCCTTTACCTGGAATGTCGCTCAGAACAAAAAAGAAAAAATCTTTACAGGATTTCTAAACAGCCGCGATCTGGGTGGATTGAATTATGATCCTAACTTTTATTGGGAGTCTTCCATTGCCAAATATGTGCGTCTCAAAAATTCTGTCATCATCACCAACGACGGCAAGTCATTGCTCAAAGGAAAGTTCGGAACAAAGATTAAACGTTGGGATATCGCCACTGGTAAAACAGTAATGGAGTATGTTGGTCATAAGAAAGCAGTGTTATGTTATGATCTTTCCAGAGATGGCAAGCGATTGCTTACTGGCGGAGGCGATGGAAAAATAATGTTGTGGAATGTAGAGACTGGCGATTCAATAAAATCTTTTCAGGTTTATCAGGAACCTATTTTTGATATTCATTTCAGCAGTGATGAGACGAAAGTTGCATCATCCAGTTGGGATGCCACCATGCGCATTCATGATCTGGAAACTGGCAAGCTTCTCTCCTACTTTGATTTTAACAACAGCTCTGCTTACAGCATTATATATCATCCTAATGACTTATACCTTTTCTCTGCACGATTAGATAACTCACTCCAGTTATGGGAGATCGACACCAAGAAAGAAGTTCGAAACTTTATCGGTCATACTGATATTGTTTCTTCGATCCACTTAAGTGCAGATCAGAAAACATTACTCAGCACAAGCTGGGATGCATCCATTCGTTTATGGGATATTGGCACTGGCCTCATGATAAAAAAATTCAAGGGACATACAGGCGCCGTTCACACTGCTATCTTCAGTACTGATGGAACAACTGTTTACTCAGCAGGTGCTGACAGAATTATTCGGGTATGGGATATTAATACCTCCAAGGTGATCAGAACATTTGAAGGTCATAATGCAGAAATCACCTCACTTGTTTTTAGCGCCGATAACAAAATGCTGGTGAGTCACGGTGTTGACGGTGTCACCAAGTTCTGGGATTTAAGCAGTGGCAAAGAATTTTTTGAACACATTCATTTTGGCGAACGTGACTGGATGGTTAAAAATCCCGAGGGTTATTTCAATGGCACTGATGGTGCACGTCAACATATCCATTTTGTAAGTGGAATGAAAACCTATGCTGTCGATCAGTTCTTTAATGAATTTTACAGACCAGATCTGCTCCCTAAAATATTTCAGAACAGAGGTGGCAGCGGCAATGACATGAAAGGTATACAAGGCAAATTAAAAAACTCTCCTCCACCCACGATAAGGGTTGCGGTTGTGCCTGCACCTGAAGGAAAGGCTGAATTACTGATCAGGATTACAGACAATGGTGCCGGAGTTGAAAACCTGCGGGTGTTTCACAATGGAAAAAGTATCTCGCTTAATCGAGAAGAATTAACGCTACCATCTGGCAAAGGAGCCATCACCACCTACAAACACAAAGTTGATCTGATAGGAGGCACCAATACCTTTACTGCTACTGCCAGCAACAAAGAAAATGT
>DATJHZ010000325.1:0-11035 GCA_035493595.1 Cyclobacteriaceae bacterium
TTTCTCTTTCTGTGACCACTTCCTCACATCAGTTTCATTTCTCTTCCAAAGTCCCCTATTGAGGTTGACGGTCTGAGGCAAGCAATTATAATAACGAAAAGTCAATTCATCTTTCGTGCAGTCAAAGGCGAAATCTTCTGCATTGGCCATATGGCCTTTGTCATAACCATTACCTGTGTAATCATTATCAGTAGCAGTCTCCGCTTTAGCATTATCATTTGTAAAAGAAAAGCTACTACGATCACAGGTTCCACCTCCTTTATATAATTTATAGCTAACGTATCTAGGCTGATGAAACTTGTTGGAAAAATTAACCTTATATATGCCTTTGTTAATAATCAACTGGGCAAAGGTGAGATTGTGTAGAGCCACTAACAAGATGCACATTGTGCCTCTCATTAAATAATTTATACACTGCATGGTTTGAAGAAATATTTTAGTTGTAAATTTTTTAAAGACATCTTTTTAAATGGTTCCACAATATCATGAGTTCTGGGTCGTGCTCATTGAGAATATCAGAGATTAGGAATTGTAACTGCAATAAATTGTCCTTGTATTCCATGGAGTAACAAGTTTCTGAAATACATATTTCACAATCAATACCACTTTGGTGGTATTCTTTGCTTGAGCATTGTGTCTGAGTATCTGCAAAGAACCTATCTCAAGCAGACCTCCTTGCCAATTTCAAATCAACTGGCGATTTAGCAAACGAAATTGCAAGGATAGCTTTAATGACTATGCTTTCTTAATTTGCCGGGACTATTTTTGGAAAATAGGATATAAGAAGTTAATTGATGAATTTGATATAAAAAATTGAAAATCAAATAATTAAAACATGTTGGACAAATTAACTTTTTGTCCAACAATCAAAAAAAACACTTTGTTTTATTCAAAATAATAGGATTGAGTATTTTGTCCTTGGACATTTCTACTTATGAGTTACGCGACAATCAGGGCTCGTTCCTGACATCCATCACCCCTTCATTACCCTCTGCTAGGTTAGCTGCTTGTCAAGTCAAGACAGCCACAAGAAAAATCATTAGCAACACCTGTCTACACTTCATGATAAGCACTGGCTTATCACCAAAACGCCTCCAAGCCCAATAACCGAAACAATTGTTTCCATAATTGTCCAGGTTCTAAATGTATCTTTCATGGATAGCCCAAAATATTCTTTGAACATCCAAAATGCAGTGTCGTTTACGTGCGAAAAAAACAGGCTCCCAGCTCCTATTGATAGTACCATCAGGTTAGGGTCAACATTGGTCTGCATAGTAACGGGATAAATAATTCCTGCTGCAGTTAATCCTGCAATAGTGGCAGAACCCAGACACAATCTTAAAATAGCAGTAACTACCCAGGCAAGAAGCAAAGGCGGCAAGTGCCAACCAGCCAAAACATCTGCAATTTCTTTGCTCACGCCACTATCAATAAAGATTTGTTTTAAGATGCCCGCACTTCCAATAATGAGTAGTATCATAGCAATTTCCTTTACAGCGTCACTATATATTTGCATAACTTCACTAAGTCGTTTTCCACTACTTATTCCTAATGAGTATGTAGCGATAATAAGCGTAAGTCCCATTACAACATTAGGATCGCCAAGAAAAACAAGCACTTCTTTTACCAGGGAATTATCGCCAAAAATTCTTGTTGCCAGGGCTGTGATTGAAATAATCAATACTGGTAATAAGGAAGATATAAGACTGTTCACAATGCCCGGAAGCTTTTCATTCGGCAACGAATCAGTCAGATTTATTTTTCGCTCATCAGATTTGATGTCTTTTAATGTTCGGGAGAAAAGCGGACCCGCTATGACTATTGCAGGAAAAGCAATACACAATCCATAAAAAAAAGTTGTTGTCAAATCAGCATTGAACTGTATGACTAATGCCATAGGCGAAGGGTGTGGTGGCAAGAATCCATGCATAACAGAAAGTGATGCCAGCATGGGTAAGCCTACATATACTAATGGAAGCTTGTTATAATAGGCAACTGAAAAAATGATTGGCACTAACAATACAAACCCAACATTATAATAAAGCGGAATGCCAACAACAAAGCCTGTGAGCGTCATCGCCCATACGAGGTACTTAGCGCCAAAAAGATTTTGAAATACTAACGCGATTTTTTTTGCTGCACCACTTTCTGCAACCAGTTTACCCAGCATCGCACCTAAAACAATAACAATAACAAGCGAGCCTAGTGTATCACCAATACCTTTCGTTACAGACTTCATAACGGTACTGTATGGAATGCCCAGCAATAAGCCAGCCGCAGTTGATACCATTAAAAAAGCAAGGAAAGGATTAACCCTCGCCCACGTAATTAAAATAATCAAGGCAATGATGCAAAACAGAATAATAATGAACGTCATGTTATTGAATCATGTCAATGTGAATCACGATTAATTTTGGATCCGGATTTTCCAACCAGGAAATCAAGATCAGCACCTTTATCAGCTTGTTGTACATGGTTCACATATAAATTTACATAGCCTCGCTCCGACATGGGTGTGGGTCTTTGCCATAGGCTTCTTCGCTTGGCGAGTTCATCATTGGATACTTCAAGATGTAATTTTCTATTATCAACATCAAGCTCAATCATGTCTCCATTTTGCACCAGCGCCAGGTTGCCACCAATAGCAGATTCTGGTGAAACATGGAGAACTACAGTTCCATAGGCAGTACCACTCATTCTTCCATCAGAAATACGTACCATGTCTGTGACACCTTTATCCAGCAACTTTTTAGGAAGCGCCATGTTGCCTACTTCAGGCATGCCGGGATATCCTACAGGGCCAACACTTTTCAATACCATTACACAAGTCTCGTCAATGTCAAGATCCGGATCATCTATGCGCGCGTGATAGTCTTCAATATTTTCAAAGACCACTGCACGTCCACGATGCTTCATCAATGCTGGTGTAGCTGCTGATGGTTTAACGATGGCTCCGTTCAGTGCGAGATTTCCTTTGACAACCACAATTCCTGCTTCTTTTATTAATGGACTTTTATATTCGGCAATCACTTCTTTATTGTAGCATGTTTCATAGCCAGTAACGTTGTCCTGATGCGTTTTCCCTGTGACGGTTAAAGTGTCCATATGTAAAACTGACTTGAGCTCATTAATGATTACAGGCAGTCCGCCAGCGTAATAAAAATCTTCCATCAGAAATTTTCCTGATGGCATCAGGTTCAGTAAAAGCGGCACCTTACTTCCAATGTTATCGAAGTCTTCGAGATTCAATTCAACACCAATCCTTCCAGCTATTGCAGTAAGGTGAATAATAAAATTGGAAGAGCCACCTATGGCAGCATTTACTTTAATAGCATTTTCAAAAGCCTTTCGTGTTAGAATTTTGGAGATCCGTAAATCTTCCTTCACCATTTCAACAATTCGTCTTCCCGATTGTTGTGCTAATACTTTTTTACGAGAATCAACAGCCGGAATTGCGGCCCCTCCTGACAAACACATTCCCAGTGACTCCACCATACAGGCCATCGTTGATGCGGTACCCATGGTCATACAATGCCCTGCACTTCTAGACATGCAGCTCTCGGCGTGCTCATATTCACTGTATGTGATCTTACCAGTTTTTAAATCATCCGTAAATTTCCATACAGCTGTTCCCGAGCCTATGTCCTGCCCTTTATACTTTCCATTTAACATAGGGCCGCCAGGTACAACAATAGTAGGCAAGTCAACACTGGAGGCACCCATCAAGGTAGATGGTGTTGTTTTGTCGCACCCGGTCAACAATACAACGCCATCAATAGGATTTCCACGAATAGATTCTTCCGTATCCATGCTCGCCAGGTTTCTGAAGAGCATCGCTGTTGGTTTCAATAATGTTTCTCCTAATGACATAATCGGAAACTCCACTGGAAATCCTCCTGCTTCATAAACTCCACGCTTGACCGATTCAGCCAGATCTCTCAAGTGTGCGTTGCATGGCGTAAGTTCAGACCATGTATTACAAATACCAATGACGGGTCTGCCATCAAACAAGTCTTCCGGAAATCCCTGGTTCTTCATCCAGCTTCGATAGATGAAACCCATTTTATCTTTTTTACCAAACCACTCTGCACTACGATACTTAGACATGATTAATATGTTTTTTTAGTTTCTCTATCTTCTCTTCAAAAGCTCAATCATCGGTGTTATTCAATTCTCTGTTGTGTCTGTGTATTATTTACAAGACGCCATAACTTAAGAGGATTTGCGTTTTTAAGTTCTTCCGGTAAAAGTGCATCAGGCATTCCCTGATAACAGACAGGTCGCGTAAATCTATGAATGGCTGCAGTGCCAACAGAAGTACTCCTTCCATCCGTAGTTGCAGGAAAAGGTCCTCCATGAACCATTGCGCTACACACCTCTACTCCTGTTGGAAATCCGTTGACAACCACCCGACCAACTTTCTGTTCCAGGATATCAATTAAATCTTTGTAGGCACTCAGGTCAGCATCTGTACCATGTACGGTAGCAGTCAGGTGACCACTGAGGTTAGTAGCAAGTGATAGAATTTCTTCTCGTGATGAAGCTTCAACAATGAGACTTGCTGGCCCGAATATTTCTTCTGCTAAATCGGCTATTCCTGCATATGTATTGGCCGTTGTCTTGAATAAGAATGGTTTCGCTGTAAGATTTTGATTTGAATCAGCGCCAGAGGCCAGAGTTTCTACGCCGTCAAATTGACTGTGATGAGCAATTCCATTTAAATAGGATTTATAAATTGTCTCTGTCAACATCACACCACCAGATGTTTTTTTAAACTCTTCTTCTAAATGTTCTGTAAATTCATTTGCACCCGTAATGCTTTCATGAATAAGAATTCCGGGGTTAGTGCAGAACTGCCCCACTCCCAGCGTTACAGATGTTGCAAATGCTGAGGCTATTTTTTTTCCGTGCTCACGCATTGCTCCCGGAAGAATAAAAACGGGATTGGTGCTGCCCATCTCTGCATAAACAGGAATTGGAACTTCACGATTAACGGCTGCATGGAATAATGCTTTACCTGCCGTGAAAGAACCTGTTAACCCAACTGCTTTGATAGCGGGATGTTTTACTAATTGTATTCCAACATCTTTACCATCGCCATGAAGTAAAGAAAAAACACCATCAGGCATATTCGTTAACTGTGCAGCTTTCAAAATGGCTCTCCCCACTAACTCTCCCGTTGCGGGATGTGCCGAATGAACTTTCACAACTACAGGACAGCCTGCTGCTAAAGCAGATGCAGTGTCTCCACCGGCAACAGAAAATGCTAATGGAAAATTACTGGCGCCAAAGACAACTACAGGTCCTAATCCAATTTCCATGTATCTAATGTCGGGCTTGGGAATTGGCACACGCCCGGAGTCTGCTGTCTCGATACGGGCATCAACCCATGAACCTTCACGCAACAATGAAGCAAATAATTTTAATTGATTTACCGTACGTGTCCGCTCACCTTCAATGCGCCCTTTGGGTAATGCAGTTTCCTTACAGCATACGTCAATAAGTTCATCACCAAGTGCATTGATCTCTTCAGCAATAGCCTCAAGAAAAATAGCTTTCTCTATGCCTGATTTTTTTCGATACACCTGAAAAGCCATCGCAGCCTTATCACATGCCCGTGTCACTTCTTTCGAAGTTGCTTTTCGAAAGCGATACTCCATATTTTCACCAGTAGCGGGATTAAATGAATAGAAATTTTCTTTACCCTCTGCTACTAACTCAAAACCAATAATCTGTTTACCCTCTATCATTTTTGTATAGTGTTTATAAAGACTGGTTCATGTCGCTACTGCAAAACCCGATTAACGAGTGTACCAATTCCTTCAATAGAAATTCGTACTTCATCACCCGTTAATAAACTAAAGTTATCTGGTGGAACAATGCCTGTTCCTGTCATGAGATATGTACCATGAGGAAAAGTAGTTTCACGGAAAAGATATTCGACAAGTTCAGTATGCTTTCGTTTCATTCGGTTAATGGAGATCTCACCTAAAAAAACGCTTTCGTTCTTTCTCAAAATCTCAATGCTTATTACTGTATCTGAATTAATCGGTTCGCCTGGAACATAAAGACAAGGCCCGATAGCAGCAGCACCATCATACGATTTTGCTTGCGGAAGATAGAGTGGGTTCTCCCCTTCTATATCGCGTGATGACATATCATTGCCAATGGTGTAACCTTCAATGGTTCCGGCAGTGCAAATGAATAATGTTAGTTCAGGTTCAGGAACGTTCCATTTTGAATCCTTACGAATTCGAACAGGCTGTCCCGATCCAACAGCGCGATAGGCAGGTGATTTAAAGAAAAGTTCCGGGCGATCGGCCTCGTAAACGCGCGCATAAAAATCACCACCACCTGCACTTTTTGATTCTTCCATTCTTGCCTCACGACTGCGCATATAGGTAACACCTGAAGCCCATATCTCCTGATTGCCAATAGGTGCATGGAGATTATTTTTTACCAACGAATAGAATGCTGGATCGGGTCTTGATTCACGTAGTTCGGAAATTAAATTATCAAAGAGCTTAGACCTGTTTACCAGCTTATCCCAATTTGATTCTTTTGAAAGAAAAAATTGATTGTTATGCTCGATAATTATTCCTGATGTTGTTTTAAAGATCTTCATCGCTTGATATGTATTTGATGGGTTTGATTTATCGTATTGTTATACTTGATTTAAGTGACTCCTTACCGCTGTATTGAGGTTGTCCACCGCCAACAAAAATTTCAAATTCTCCAGGGAGTATTTGTCCTTCCTGTCGATCATTTAGAACGGAGAAAGTTTCTGGAGAAAGTATAAAATCAAGTGTTGAAGATTTACCTGGTTCTAAATTAATCCTTTTAAATGCTTTTAATGTATGGATAGCCCGCGAATGAGATTTGTCTTCATTTGATACATACAATTGCACTACTTCATCGCCGGCTACGGTCCCTGTATTCTTAACCGTTGCAGAGACTGTAACAGTATCTCCTGCTTTATACTCATTCTTAATCTTAAGATTTGAATACGTAAAAGTTGTATAGCTTAATCCAAATCCGAAAGGGTAAAGAGGTTCACCTTTAAAATAGCGATATGTTCGTGACCCCATGTTATAGTCATCAAACGCAGGAAGGTCATTGACAGATTTATAAAATGTAACGGGCAATCTGCCACCGGGATTATAGTCACCAAAAATAACATCAGCAATAGCTTGCCCTGCAGCCTGCCCCGGATACCATGCTTCAATAATGGCATTCACGTTTTTACTCTCCCAGTTGATGGCTAGCGCACTCCCGTTTAGCATCACCAGTATAACTGGTTTACCTAATGCATGAATATCTTTTATCAACTGCTGCTGAAGATCTGGCAGGTCCAGTCGTGTTCGGTCTCCACCTGAAAATCCATCGATCTTAACATCCATCTCCTCTCCTTCCATACGTGACGTGATACCCATACACATGATGACAACATCAGCTTGTCGGGCAACGTCAAGCGCTTGTTTCTTTAATTCTGGTTTAGGTGTGGCCCAAACCAATTGCACCTGAGCGTCAGCAAAAGATTCAATGGCTTCAATAACAATCTTGTATCGCTTGCCTGCTTCCAGTTTTAGAACATCTGATTTTCGTAATCGGGGATCGCCATATTCATCTCTGAAATGATAGATTGTTTTGGCGACTAAACTATCATTAAAGTAAAGCTTAGTGTTACACGTTGTTATGATACCAAGTTGATAAGACCCTGTGCGATCGGGTTGCACCTCTCCTGTCCACCGAACACTAAAGTTATCATCGTCCATATCATTACGAGGCGCTTTATCATACCAGTTAGCATCTACATTTTTATCAACTGATGAAAACAAAGGGGTGCCGTTGAATTCTTTATTATTGAAGTACGATACATTCACTCCTGGCAAGTTTTCCTGGCGAAATAAATTTCCTGATGGAATAGTGTAGAACATTGGCATCCCTGCAGACAACTCACATCCCTGTGCAAATAAGACTTTCGATGTTGTGCTAACCTTTTCCTTTATACCTCTCAAGGGTGTAATCGGATCTGACGGAACACCGTTATAATTTCCAAGCAGCATTAACCACTGATCAGCGTTTGGGCCTATCACGGCAACCGTACCAATATCTTTATTCAAAGGTAAAATGTTGTCTTTGTTTTTTAATAACACAATTGATTTGTGTGCTGCCTCAAGCGCCAGTGATTTGTGTTCCTTACTATCTACGATCGAGTAAGGTATATTTGCATACTTTACGTTTTCAGGCGGATCAAACATGCCGAGTTTAAACCGCGCGAGAAATAATCTTTTTACAGCTACATTAATTTCTTGCTCTGTTATTAGTTTTCGATTAACTGCCTCCTTCAGATGCAGGTATACATTGCCACACTCCAGGTCAGTTCCTGATTTTACTGCCAATGCTGCTGCTTCTTCCGGGGTGTATACAATTTTATGAAACTTATAAATATCAGTAATAGCTTCGCAGTCAGATACGATGTATCCTTTGAATCTCCATTCATTTCGAAGCACATCTTGCAAAAGTCTCTTACTCCCGCAACAAGGTTCACCGTTGTATCGGTTATAAGCGCACATAACAGAATATGGTTTACCTTCCTTCACTGCCATTTCAAACTGTGGCAGATAAGTATCTCTTAAATCATTTTCGTTGGTTGTTGAATTAAAGGAGTGTCGTCCTTCTTCAGGCCCGCTGTGAACAGCAAAATGCTTGGCTGTTGCAATTGTTTTATAGTAGACCGTATCATCACCTTGCAAGCCTCTTATAAACTGCACTGCTAATTTACCCGTTAAGTATGGATCCTCACCATACGTTTCCTGTCCACGACCCCATCGTGGGTCACGGAAAATATTGATGTTTGGTGACCACAGCGTTAGCCCCTGATAAATAAAACGTTTATCTTTTTTTATAAAGTTGGCATGCTTTGCTCGCGCTTCGTCTGCAATGGTTGTGGATACGTTGTAAAGTAAATTTTCATCCCATGTAGCACCAAGACCAATCGCTTGAGGAAATACTGTTGCAATCCCCGCACGGGCTACACCATGTAATCCTTCTGACCACCAATTATATTTCGGAATTCCAAGACGTTCAATGGCGGGTGCGTCGTTCACCATCTGACTTATTTTTTCTTCCAGTGTCATTCTCCCGATGAGATCATCCACACGTTCATCCATCGTGAGTGATGTGTTCAGAAACCGGATATCATTATTTTTTTCATTCTTAAAACACGCTCCGATTACAAAAAGTAGAATTATACCAAGCGTGATAGATCTGTATACATTGAAAATGCGTAGCACTATTTTCTTATTTTTTCAATCCATTAATAAAATTTAGTAAACCTGTATGCTCGAAAATCTCAAGGTAAGGTGAAACAGAATACTGCTCGTTATATTGAAGCAGTATCCTGTTTATTAAAAGTGACTATTGTTTATCCCACCACACTCTGGTGTCAAGATTATCGCCACCCATTTTTGTGATAGCATCCTGAACATTTACACTATTTACTAAAATTTCAGAAGGTGGATATGTAATTCGTGTAATAAAACTCACTGATTTTCCGGGATAGGGATTCACTGATAGTACAGGATATCCGCTACGTCTAAAATTAGCCCATGCTTCATGCCCATGAAGGAATGAGGCTATCCAGTACTGGTAGTTAATTTGTGCGAGAGATGCGTCTAGTGTCGTTACATCAAGAGGATTCGCATCGGCATAGTCATCTCTGTCTGCAGCGGCTACTGCCGAACCTGCATCATATAGTGCCATCTGATCCATGTGTGATTTAATTCCTGTTGTAAAATAATCGGAGGCAGCAGTATTACCACCGGCGATCCAGCCACGTGCTGCAGCTTCTGCCAGTAATAAATTTGTTTGACCAGCCGTTACAATAAACATGGGTGATGTTCTTTTCAACATACGGTTTCTATCGACCTGACTAAAGGCATAGCGACTCACTAACCCTGCATTTATTGCAGCAGTTTGAGCCGCAGCATCATCACTGCCCATAGGCATTCCGTATTGATTGCCAGGTGCGGTTGTAGCTACTGCCGCTACCTGATCCGGACCTGAAGCTGCGCCAACATAACGTACGGCTATAGCTGACAGACGAGGGTCATTACTATTCTTGAGTGCATTCACAAATGGTTCGGCGAGATAACAATTGGCAGCCTCTGTACCATTCACTACGTTACCAATTCCATTTTGATAATTAGCATCATGTTTTATAATCACATTATCGGCATTGGTTAAAATAACACCGCCTGCAAAGGCTGCAGCAACAGTAGCCTGCGCTTTTGCATTGTCAATTTTACTAAGACGCATACCTGCCCGTAGCAGCAATGAATAACCAAACTTTTTCCATTTTGCAATATCTCCGTTAAACAACACATCCGATGTTTCTATTTTGCCAGCAGCATCTAGTGCAGCAGTTGCTTCTGTCAACTCTTGTATGATTTTTGGATAAATGGATTCCTGAGTTTCGTATTTAGGAAAAAAGTTCTGACTTGTATAACCTGCGCCAGCTTCTGTATATGGAATATTTCCATAAGTATCCGTAAGCACAATGAATGCGTTAGCTTGAATTATCCTCGCCATGTTATATAAGTTAGCACGCAACGGATCGCTTTTTGTTCGCGTAATCACATCGTTGGTATACTTGATTACATTTTGAAAATAATTTACCCATGTGAGCGGTGTGTTACCAATATTCACCTGATTAAAATTTCCACCCAACAACACACCCGAGTTAGATGAAATCATCTGTTGAACAATGGCCATGTCATACACAAGGCTTGCTGTTGGCGAACCTGGATTAGTACCCACTCCGCCCGGTGACGAGTTAATGGAAGCGTTATTCAGAACCAGCGCCGGATCAAGCACCAGTGCACCAGTTTTACTGGTATTGAGCTCATCAAATCCTTTATCGCATGAGGTCACTATGATGACCATCAGTGTAAGGAGAGAAAGTTTAAATATCTTATTCATACTCAGGTTGAATTAAAATTTAACATTCAAATTAAAACCAATGCTTCGTGTA
>DATJHZ010000326.1:0-10212 GCA_035493595.1 Cyclobacteriaceae bacterium
GTTAGCTGTTAGAAATTTTTCAAAAAATGTCTGAGAACCTAACTTCGATGTAAATAGGAATCGAGCCAGATCAAGTTACTGTTAGTCAACGTCTTTACATGAAATCATAAAAATGAACTGGAGAGCAATCGAACCGAATTGTCGAAATTAGATTGCTTTGAAGGTTTTTGAAAAAGTAGCCTCGGCAGGAATCGAACCTGCATCTTCAGAATCGGAATCTGAAATTCTATCCATTGAAATACGAAGCCAAATCTGATAACAGCACTATCAGGTTCGCAAAAATAGGGAAAGCCACTGTCTGAAAAAATTATTTTTAAAAACCTCTTACCGGCTTACCAGTTCGGCCTGGGTTAAGATGAAATTAACATGCTCAACATCCTCTGTATTAAGCTTTAATTTGCCTTTTACAGTAATCACATCGTCTACATGAAATTTGCTCTGTGTCTTGCTAAAGGTCACTTCAGCTATGGATTCCGGGCCACCTCCTCCGCAGAAGAAGCATTGACTCATAGGGTACTTTGATAGAATAATGTAGTTGCCACCTTCGCTGGCAAATGGAACGTAATAGCCCTTCAAGGTAATTTCTTTTCCTTCCAGTGCTTTTAGATCAGGTGAGAAGGTGGGAAGAAAGAAATACTCTTTGAGTTTCTCACTGTACTTCGGCTCAAATTTGGTACGAGCAAAAGCATCCCAACTATTCTGTGCATACAGCACCACAGTTGTTAACCAGAGCCCTATAATCAAAATGAATGACCTTCTCATACTTCGTATTTCTTAAATCGTACTTCGTATCTTTTATCTTACCTCGTAAATCACACTTCTTAAATTTCCTTAGTTTTCTGCCAACACCCTCGAAATATCCGTGCGATAGGCTTGTATCGCAGGTAGGAGAGAGCACACAAAGCCAAGCACTAAACTGCCTCCCAGGATCCACCATTCGGCAGAGTAAAGAACTAATCCGTTAACACCGGCTTTCTGTACATCTTCTACCAACGTAGCCAATAGTAACAATGTTCCATGTCCCATAACTAACCCTGCCATGCTTCCAAGTAAAGTAAGTATGCTGCCTTCAAGCACGATGGTTATAAACAATGTACGACGTGTGGCACCCATCGTTCGCATAATGGCCAGATCATACTTCCGCTCCTTTAATGAATTGTATAATGCTATAAAAATGCTCAACGCCGAAATGAAAATGAGCACATAAGCAAACCCTAAAACAATTTCTACGCCTACACCTAATATGGTAAACAACCTGGCTGTTTCAAACGCCGGTGAAGCAGCCTGCATACTGGTTTGACTGTTCACCAACCTCGGCATCATCACTGCCCCCATAGGTGAGCGATATTGTATCAGCATTGACGTAATCTCTTTTGTTGAATCGCCCTCTGCTACAGAGGGTACCAATGAAGAAGCTACAAAAGTTGAATCATGCTGATTACTTTCTGGCTTATGACTTCGTACCTCGTCAATCGTATCTCCAACATGCTCGTGTACTTCCCAGACGCTTTCAATGCTGGTGAGAATCAGGTTGTCAAGAACAGTATGTGTTGGTTTTAAAATTCCTTTCACAATGAAATGCTGTTCTTCGTGATGGCCACCTTCTGCTGTTAAACCATGTGTGCTCATAAACGAATCACCAGTTTTTAATTTTAACATAGAGGCTACAGTTGAACCTGCTACAACTTCAAGTTCTTTACTCCACCAGATACCTTGAGCAAGTTCTGCTTCATAGAGAGTTGCATAATCCTGCGTTGTGCCAATAATGCGATAGCCTTGATAGCTGTCACCTAAGGCTAGTGGTATAGCTTTCTTCACCAACCTGCTATGTGCAATGCGTTCGGCTTCGGCAAGCTTGATATTGCCTGTCGGGAAATCAATGTGAAAGATGTTGCATAGAATTAATTGTAACGGACTTCCCTTGGCACCAACAACAAGATCGATGCCTTTGGCATTCTGATTGATCTTCTGCTCCAGCTGGCTGCTGAACAAAAGTAAAATAGTAATTACAGCAATGCCCAAACTCAGTAGCGTAATGTTAAGCGCCATGTTGAGTGGCTTCGACTTCAGGTAATTCCAGACTAACGAAAATGTAGACATGTCGATCAGCGTGTTGAGTTGGATAATTGTACATTCATGCTGATATGCGATTTCAAACGCTGATCATGTGTAGCGATAAGCAATGTCGATTGATTCTGACTGGCAGCTTCCAGTAATAATTTAATTACACGATCACAATTAGTGTCATCAAGAGCTGAGGTTGGTTCATCAGCAAAGATGATGTGTGGTTTGTTGATGACCGCGCGTGCAATGGCCACACGTTGTGCCTGTCCCTGACTAAGTTCTTGTATCCGTGAATTCTTCTTGTTGATAAGACCAAGCAATGTTAACACTTCATCGGCACGTTCATCATCTTGTTTTTTGTTAGCCAGAAACGGTGCCATCATTAAGTTCTTTTTTACTGTGAGAGCACGAATGAGATGATTCTTCTGAAAGATAAACCCGGCATGCTCGCCACGGAAATGATCAAGTGCCTGTTCTGATAATGCAGTTATGTCTGTTCCGTTGATATGAATACTTCCTTGCTGTGATGTCAGCAATCCACCAAGCAGATGGAGCAGCGTTGTTTTTCCACTTCCAGATTCTCCCAGAATCAAACACGACTCACCTCGCTTTACAGAGAAATCAGGAAAAGCTATTTTGGTTGATCCATTATAGCTGTAGGTTAAGTTCTGAACCTCAATCATAGTTTAGGATAATGAGGCGTGAAATTAAGAAAGTTATTCCATAGAGAAACCCTCTGTGCAACGCTGTGATTCTCTGTGTACCTCCGTGCAACAACCTGAAATTCTGAATCAATATCCATACGTAACTTCCTTCAACCCAAAGTAACGCTCACCACCATCAGTTAAAATTTTTAACCGGCCCACTTCATCAACACCATCAATTTTACCTTCAAACTCAACTTCCTGAGAAATGAATGTATGCTTTTCATTTAGCCAGTGCAGGTTAGAAAGATAATCACTCATGAGTATCTCATATTGCTGACTGCGTAACTGCAGGTATCGTGCTTCAAGCTTCTGTAATAAAAATTCAAGCTCAACATGAAGGTCAAGTTCTTCACCTAAAACAATACTCAATGATGTGGCGGTTGAGACACTAAAGGTCTTTTGGTTCATGTTTAGCCCGATGCCAATGATGGAATTAGAGAACTTATTGCCCTGAATTTGGTTTTCAATTAAAATACCGCAGAGCTTTTTTCCGTCTACCAGAATATCATTGGGCCATTTTATGCGAATGGTAGCATGGCTTTTGCTTTTTATATAGTCGGCAATAGCCAGTGATGTAAAAATGTTGAGATAAAATTGATCTCTAATTGTTAAAGTTGAGGGCTTCAGGATAATAGAAAGGGTAAAATTGAGCCCTTTTTGCGCTTCCCAAGTGTTTCCACGCTGGCCTCGGCCTGAGATCTGGCTATCTGTGATAACTACCGTACCTTCAGGAGTGCTGGCCTGCTGGCTCATTTGAAGGGCCAAATCATTAGTAGAATGACATTCTGGCAGGAAAACCAGGTTCTTTCCAAGGAAAAGCGTTGTGGCAGGGATTTTATACAAGGATATTTTAGTTAGTTTTGTAGGTCGCGGGGTATTTTATTTCGAGAGGGCAATTAAATTAAAAACGAAGATAGCTTAATGGCAAAAAAAAAGAAGGAAGTCAGTTCTGAAAAGCTTAATGATGTAATTGTAAAGGGCATGCAGGAGAAGAAAGCAACTGACATTGTAGTGCTGGATCTTCGGAAATTAAAGAACGCATCGGCAGATTATTATATACTTTGTTCTGGAAATTCGGATAAACAGCTCGATGCCATCACAGAGTCTATTGATGCAGAGGTTTTCAAGGCTTTAAAAGAAAATCCCAGAAGTATTGAAGGAAAAAAGAATAAAGAGTGGATGTTAATCGACTACTTTGATGTAGTTGTTCATGTTTTTCGAAAAGATCGCAGACAATATTATGCACTTGAAAAACTATGGGGCGACGCAGAAATTACTGAAATAGAAAATGCTTCATAACCAAAATGAGCATTACACGTTACTGATTTGATATTTTAAATTGACTGAATACTGAAATGGCTGATAAACCGAAAGAAAATAAACCACTTTTACCAGGAAAGGCGCCGAAGGGAAATTACCAGATCTGGGTGATACTGGCTACTGTTGCTGTTGTGCTTGGCGTAATGTACATGAGCTCCCTGGGCAGCCTCAAAGAAATTAGCAAGAGTGAACTCGAAAATATGATTCGTGAGAATTACGTTAAAAAAGTAATTCTTGTTGAAGAGCAAGGTCATCCCATTGCCGAAATTACACTTAATGAAGAGGCACTGAAGAATGCAAAGTATCGTCAGGATTTTGAGAAAGGTCCGCTAGGTGCAAATTCAAGTGGCCCGCATTACAAACTCAAGGTTATCTCGGTTGATAATTTTGACAACTGGTATAACTCACTGGTAAGCAAGCAAGCTGAAGGCAACAGACCAGAATACAAGAAAGAAGACAGACCTGATTACTTTGGTTTATTCTTTCAATATGGATTCCTCTTCCTCGTAATCTTCGGTTTCTGGATGCTCATGCGTCGTATGACGGGTGGCTCTGGCCCTGGTGGACAAATCTTTAACATTGGCAAATCAAAGGCCGCTTTGTTTGATGCAGAGAACAAGGTTAAAATCACCTTCTCTGATGTAGCAGGTCTTGAAGAAGCTAAAGAAGAAATAAAAGAAATTGTAGACTTTTTAAAAACACCAGGCAAGTTCACCAAGCTTGGTGGTAAAATACCAAAAGGTGCTTTGTTAGTAGGCCCTCCAGGTACAGGTAAAACATTATTGGCGAAAGCCGTAGCAGGTGAAGCTGCCGTACCATTCTTCTCACTATCTGGTTCTGACTTTGTTGAGATGTTTGTGGGTGTTGGTGCAGCACGTGTTCGAGATCTTTTCAAGCAAGCCAAAGAGAAAGCACCTTGTATTGTATTCATCGATGAGATTGATGCCATTGGTCGCTCACGCGGTCGTGGTCAAATGCCGGGTGCTAATGATGAACGTGAAAACACACTGAACTCATTATTGGTTGAGATGGATGGTTTTGCAACAGACTCAGGAGTTATTATCCTGGCAGCAACCAACAGACCTGATGTACTTGATTCAGCATTGCTGCGTCCAGGTCGTTTCGACAGACAAATAAGTATTGATAAACCGGATATCGTTGGTCGTGAGGCTATCTTCAAAGTTCATTTGAAGCCAATCAAACTTGATTCAACGGTAGACCCTAAGAAATTATCGGCTCAGACTCCTGGTTTTGCTGGAGCAGAAATAGCCAACGTATGTAACGAAGCTGCATTGATCGCAGCGCGTCGTGATAAGAAGGCTGTTGATATGCAGGATTTTCAAGATGCCATCGACAGAGTTATTGGTGGTCTTGAGAAGAAAACAAAAATCATTTCACCTGAAGAAAAGAAAATCGTTGCTTACCATGAAGCTGGTCACGCAGTAGCAGGCTGGTTCCTGGAGCATGCTGATCCATTGGTAAAAGTAAGTATCGTTCCGCGTGGTGTTGCAGCCCTGGGTTATGCACAGTATCTGCCTAAGGAACAGTTCTTATATCAGACAGAACAATTGATGGATGAGATGGCCATGGCCTTTGGTGGTCGCGTGGCGGAAGATATCATCTTCGGCAAGATTTCAACCGGAGCATTAAGTGACCTTGAACGTATTACCAAGTTAGCGTATAGCATGGTTACAGTTTATGGTATGAATAAAGCTATTGGCAATATTTCATTCTATGATTCAAAGCAAGCTGATTATACGTTTAACAAACCATATTCAGAAGCTACTTCGGAACGTATTGATCAGGAAGTAAAAGGAATTATCGATCAGGTATATGAGCGCACCAGGAACCTGTTGTTAAAACATCAGATTCACTTAGAGGTGATTGCGAAAGAACTCCTTGAAAAAGAAATTCTTTTCCAGGCTGATCTGGAACGCTTAATTGGTAAACGTCCTTTTGAAAAACTTACAACATACCAGGAATTTACAAACGGAAAGGCTGAAGAACCAAAAATTGAAGTACCCGTTGCTGAACCTGAAACACAATCAGAAGTATCACCTTCTGTAAATGAAGGATAAATAATAGTATGAGCACATTATAGCTAAACTCAGGCGCTGATTCAGTGCCTGAGTTTTTTTATAACTTGCCCACAATAAAAATATCCTGAGGGGGATTTAGGGTAAAGACCCACTTAGTTTTTAAAACAATATGCTTACTAAACACGCAGACCTAAACGGAAAAAAAATATTCTTCGCATCAGATTTTCATCTGGGTGTACCTAATCATGCAGAAAGTGTTGCCCGTGAGAAGCGCATCATGGCCTGGCTTGATTCAGTAAAAGATGAAGCACATTCCATTTATTTGTTAGGCGATATATTTGATTTCTGGTTTGAATACAAACATGCCATACCTAAAGGCTATACACGCTTTCTGGGTAAGCTGGGTGAGTTACGTGATGCGGGCATTCCTATTTTCTTTTTCACTGGTAATCATGACATGTGGATGTTTGATTACTTTCCTGCTGAACTAGGAATACCAATTTACAGAGAGCCCCAGGAGTTAGAGATTGGTAATCAAAAGTTACTGATCGGTCATGGTGATGGCCTCGGTCCTGGTGATGGTACTTATAAAATTCTAAAGCGAATATTCAACAGCAGCATTTGTCAGTGGCTGTTTGCCAGAATACATCCCAACCTTGGCATTGGTATTGCGAATATGTGGTCAAGGCAAAGTCGTATCAGCAACATGAAACGCGAAGAGAAGTTTAATGGTGAAGAGAATGAATTTCTTTGGGTGTATTGCAAAGAGCTTGAGCAAAAACATCATCATGATTATTATATTTTTGGTCATCGTCACCTGCCGCTTGATCTTAAAGTAAACGATCAGAGTCGTTACATTAACATAGGAGAGTGGGTTCACTTTAATACCTACGCCGTTTATGATGGCAAGACTGCAGAACTTAAAACATTTCAACCATAAGTATGAGAACAAGATTTATTTTATTGATCTCACTTATAGCACCGTTGGCGTTACACGGCCAGTTTAAAAAGATAAAGACGGTTGAAGTAAGTGAGGATATTCTCACAGCTTATGTTGATCGCCCGGGAGATTTATACATAGCTACTGTTACAGGTCAGTTTCAGAAGTTTGATAAAGATGGCAAGCTGGCATTGGTTTATAAAAACAATCCTGCTCCAGAATTATTCGATCCCAGAGATGGTGCACGCCTCTTTGCTTTCTATCGCAGCAACAGGCAATATGCATACCTCAATCCGTCGTTCGATTTCAATAAGTCATTTGTAATCGACTCAGCTTTTGTTTTAGAGCCATGGCTGGTCTGTGCGTCAGGTGATTTTAATGTCTGGGTTTTGGATGGCGCAGACGCTACCATGAGAAAGATCAATGTTAACAAAGGTCAGGTAGATGCTGAGGTAAAGCTTCCAGCATCATTTGATGTGAAATCAATTCGTAGTATGCGCGAATACCAGGGCATGTTGTTTGTCTTGACTGATGATGCCATCATGATTTATAATAGCATTGGCAAAGCCATTAAAACAATCAATACAAAGTCAGCTTACGTTAATTTTTTGGGTGAGGAAATGTACTATCTCCAGGATGGCAAACTCAGGTTTGTTGATTTGTTTACTGGTGACATTCGCGATCAAGCCCTGCCTGCCCCCTGTACCATGGCATTACTTACTGATGAGCGTCTATACCTCATTCAACAAAAATCAATTGATCTTTTTGAAGTGAAACCGAATAAATAGTGGTTTTACTGTTCATTTATGAACATATTTGTGCGTTCAAAAACAGTGAATTCCAGCTTAATTGAGTTCTAATGGAGATTCACACTGTTGGCATAATTTTTCCTAATGTAGTCACTTACTAAACCTGAAATCAACTGTGAATTCTGAAGGCGGCAAAATTTTAATGATCGATGATGACGAGGACGTGTTGTTAGCGGCCAAAATGTTATTAAAAAAACAGAACCATCACATCATTATTGAAAAGAATCCGAACAAGATTCCTTTTCTTCTCAATAACGATACGTACGATGTTATTCTGCTGGACATGAATTTCAGCAAAGACATTACCAGTGGTAAAGAAGGTTTCTATTGGCTTGAGCAGATTCTAACGCATGAGCCAAGTTCGGTGGTTATTATGATCACCGCCTTTGGTGATGTAGAGATGGCCGTGCGCGCACTCAAGTTAGGAGCCACAGATTTTATATTGAAGCCGTGGCAAAATGAAAAGCTGGTGGCAACAATTGCGACAGCAATCAAATTAAAGCAGTCGTACAAAGAAGTTGATAAATTAAAGAAGGCGAAGGAGATGCTTGAAGAGCAGATCAGTAAACCCTTCAGTGATATAATAGGTGAGAGTGCTCCCATCAAAGATGTATTCAATCTCATTGATAAAGTAGCGAAGACTGATGCCAATGTTTTGATCTTAGGAGAGAATGGTACAGGTAAAGAACTTATCGCTCGCGCTATTCATCAGCGGTCACTAAGAAAAGACAACAGTTTTGTTTCAGTGGATATGGGTGCTATTACAGAAACACTTTTTGAGAGCGAATTATTTGGTCATAAGAAAGGAGCCTTTACCGATGCACGTGAAGATCGCCCCGGTAGATTTGAGTTGGCACAAGGTGGAACATTGTTTCTGGATGAGATAGGAAATCTGAGCATGAGCCTTCAAAGTAAATTACTCAGCGCATTGCAATCACGCCAGGTAACACGCGTTGGTGCTAATCAGCCAATACCCGTTGATATCCGCTTGATCTGTGCTACCAACATGCCGTTGAATCAAATGGTGAAAGACGGAACCTTCAGACAGGATTTATTATATCGCATTAACACTGTTGAAGTTAACGTTCCACCACTTGCTGAACGTGTTGAAGATATCCCTGCGCTGGTGAATCACTTCCTGAATTATTACGCTAAGAAATATCATAAGAATGTAACCAGTATTGCTCCACAGGCAATGGATAAGTTAAAGCGCTATCCGTGGCCAGGAAACATTCGTGAATTACAACATGCCCTTGAGCGGGCTATCATCATGACAGACTCAGCTATGCTTCAGGAGAGTGACTTTTTATTCGGGCGCTCATCATCACCGGCAAATGGTGCTGATACACTTAATCTTGATGAAGTTGAAAAAGCAGCCGTAACAAAAGCATTGCAAATGCATAATGGCAACATATCAAAAGCTGCTGAAGAACTTGGCCTGACACGAGCATCATTATATCGTCGCATGGAAAAGTATGGGCTTTAATTGGCGATCTCCCATACTGCCGCGTGTTGGATTCCTGGTCATAACAGTTTTTTTGTTTGGATCATTTGCGCAGCGGGGAGATGTTTTATACGCCATACTCTTTTTGGTTGTCAGCGGTATTCAGGTGAAGCTTCTGATGGAATACCTTACCAAATCAAATAGTAACGTCAGCGCCTTCTTTGATACACTGAAGTTCGATGATTTCTCATTTACACACAGAGCAGATGTAACAGACCCTGCTGTTTACCAGATGGAGCGTGAATTGAATGATGCCATGGTAAAACTCCGCAGTGCACGACGTGAGAAAGATTCTGAATCACTCTTCTTCAAAAATATAGTGATGCACGTGGGTATTGGTCTTCTTGTATTTAGAGAAGATGGTAAAATAGAAATTTTCAACAGTGCAGCACGCAAGTTACTCAAGGTAAATGGCGCCAACACATTGCAAGAACTTAACGAAGTTGATGTGAATCTTGTCAATGCCTTTAGAAAATTGAAGACCGGTGGACGTGAACTGGTAAGATTAAAAGTAGGCGAGGAGATTGTACAGCTTTCTATCTATGCGATTGAGCTCACGTTACGAGGAGAAAATGTAAAGCTTGTCTCTATCCAAAACATTCAGAGTGAATTGGAAGAGAAGGAAATGGAAGCCTGGCAAAACCTGGTGCGCGTACTCACGCACGAGATCATGAATTCAGTAACACCTATCTCATCATTGGCAGGCATTGTTGAAGAAGATCTTAAGCTTCATCTTGAAAAACAACAGGATGGTCCGCTCACACTGGATCAGTTGCAGGATATTCATTTATCGTTGCAAACTATCAGTAAGCGAAGTGAAGGTCTGATT
>DATJHZ010000327.1:0-26918 GCA_035493595.1 Cyclobacteriaceae bacterium
CTTTAGATGAGGCTCTTCTAAAACATACTGATCTGGTGTTGGCCAATTTGGCCAAGATAGCAGATACTAAAAGCGATAGTTTAGCAGCATGGAATACCGCTTCATTTACCAGCGGCATTTTTATCCACGTAAGTGAGAATGCAAGAATTGAAAGACCGATTCTGATCTATCATTTTAATGATGCACAGAACGGTCAGGTTATTTCTATTGTTAGAAATCTTATTCTGTTAGACAAGAATAGCGAAGTAAATATCCTGGAGAAATTTGATTCGAAAGGTAATGCCAATCACTT
This sequence comes from Cyclobacteriaceae bacterium, assembly GCA_035493595.1. Taxonomy (GTDB): domain Bacteria; phylum Bacteroidota; class Bacteroidia; order Cytophagales; family Cyclobacteriaceae; genus DATCRE01. The sequence continues at coordinate 293 of DATJHZ010000327.1, forward strand.
TACCAACAGTGTAACAGAGGGCGTTGTTAGTGAGAATGCTGAGCTAAATTTCTATTCCATACAAAACGATGCTGGTAATCATTATCAGTATAACTTAAAGCAAATTAATCAGACAGACTCCAGCCGTGTAAATACATTTACGTTTACATTGAATGGAAATCTGGTGAGAAATAATCTTCACCTTTCATTAGATGGAGAAAGAATTGAATCACACATGTATGGTCTCTATTTGCTTCAGGGAAAAACGCTAGCTGATAACCATACCGTTGTAGACCATAAGAAACCCAATTCGATGAGTAATGAATTGTATAAGGGTATCATGGATGAAAACTCAAAAGGTGTGTTTAATGGCAAGATCTATGTTCGTCCGCAGGCACAGAAAACAAACGCTTACCAGACAAATCGTAACATCTTATTAACAGATAGGGCCACTGTAAATACAAAACCACAACTTGAAATCTGGGCTGATGATGTAAAATGCTCACACGGTTGTACATCTGGTCAGTTAGACGAGGAGGCATTATTCTATTTGCAATCCAGAGGTATTAAGAAAGAAACAGCGCAGGCAATGATGCTGTATGCTTTTGCAGGAGAACTTATTGAAACTATTAAGCACCCTGGCATTAAAGAATATTTAGATACGATTATCAGCGAGAGATTACATAAAAACTTTTAATCATGGCTAATTCAACTTCTATCCTATCGGCCATTGATGTTGAGAAAATCCGTCAGCAATTTCCGGTGTTACACCAACAGGTGAATAACCGTGATCTGGTTTACTTTGATAATGCCGCAACATCCCAAAAGCCAATGCGGGTTATCAATGCATTGACTGATTATTATACGGGATACAACGCAAACATCCATCGTGGCATTCACACGCTTGCCGAAAAAGCTACTAAAGCATACGAACAAACGCGCGAAACCATTCGTGATTTTGTAAATGCTAAATCTACAGAAGAAATAATTTTCACTCGTGGTGTAAGCGAAAGCATCAACCTGGTGGCATCATCATACGGTCGCGCTTTTCTGAATGAGGGTGATGAGGTTATCATTTCTGGTCTTGAACATCATTCTAATATTGTTCCATGGCAGTTAATATTGGAAGAGAAGAAAGGCAAGCTCAAAGTTATTCCTGTAACAGATGAAGGTGAGATTGATCTGGATGCTTATCGAAAGTTACTTTCCTCCAAGACAAAAATTGTAGCCGTTAATCATGCTTCAAACAGTCTTGGTACTATTAATCCTATTAAAGAAATCATTTCACTGGCACACGAAGTTGGCGCTGTTGTATTGATCGACGGTGCACAGGCCGGCTCACATCTTGAAATTGATATACAGGCCTTCGATTGTGATTTCTATTGCTTATCATCTCACAAGATGTACGGACCAACAGGCACCGGAATCTTATATGGTAAAAAAGAACTTCTTGAAAAGATGCCACCATATCAAGGTGGTGGTGAAATGATCAAGGATGTTACATTTGAGAAAACAACTTACAACGACCTCCCCTATAAATTCGAAGCAGGCACACCTAATATTGCTGATGTGGTTGCTTATCGATCAGCTATTGAGTTTATTAAAGAATTAGGTCGTGAAAATATTGCAGCTCATGAGCATGAGCTATTGGTTTATGCCACTGAGAAAATATCAGCATTACCATCTGTAAGGCTGGTAGGCACAGCTAAAAATAAAGTAGGAGTTCTTTCCTTTGTTGTAGAAGGTGTTCATCCATTCGACATCGGGCAAATGCTGGATGCACGTGGCATTGCCGTAAGAACAGGCCATCATTGCACACAGCCTTTAATGGCCAGATTTGGCATTGAGGGAACTGTACGTGCTTCATTTGCTGTTTACAATACGAAAAAAGAGATTGATCATCTGGCTGATGGATTGGCCCGCGTGATCAGTTTTATGAAATAAAAGCATGACAATAAACGAAGTTCAGGATGAAATTATAGGAGATTTCTCTCTTCTCGATGGTGATATGGAGATGACAGTCTTCTACATCATGGAACTCGGACAGAAATTACCGATCATGCCTGAAGAGCTCAAAACAGAAGACAATGTAGTGAAGGGTTGCCAGTCTAAAGTTTGGCTTACCGCGAATCCTGATGGCGACAAAATCCATTTCATTGCCGACAGTAATACAGCTATTACCAAAGGGCTTGTCAGTTTGTTAGTTCGCATATTCAATAGCCAGACACCTGACAGCATTTTAAATGCAGATTTATATTTCATGAATAAGATAGGCATGGAACGATTCATCGGCACGCAACGCTCTAACGGTTTTGCTGCTATGATTAAGCAGATGAAGTTGTATGCGCTGGCTTTTAAAACTAAAATGGAAGTAAAGTCATGAATGAAGTAGAAGATAAAGAGCAAAAGGTTTCTGACGCCACTATACCAGACCTGCGTGATAAAGTCATTGAGGCCTTGAAGATGGTTTATGATCCCGAAATTCCGGTAGACATCTACGAGCTTGGTCTTATTTATGAGATTAACATATTTCCCATAAACAATGTTTATGTTCAGATGACCTTAACGTCACCGTCATGTCCTTCGGCAGAAGCTATTCCAAGCGAAGCAGAGCAAAGGTTAAAAGCCATTGCAGGAATTAACGAAGTGAAAATTGAATTGACGTTTGATCCTCCATACTCACAGGATATGATGAGTGAAGCTGCCAAGCTGGAACTTGGTTTCTTATAATTTGTTGTAGTACCAGAAATTAACCATTTGTAATAGATATGTATCCAGAACAATTAGTAGCGCCAATGCGCACCGATTTAACCAGTGTTGGATTTAAAGAATTGAAAACATCCACTGAGGTTGATAATGAATTGAAAGATCAGAAGGGAACAACCTTGTTAGTGATTAACTCGGTATGTGGTTGTGCGGCTGGTGCTGCACGTCCAGGTGTGAAATGGGCTGTTCAAAATAGCAGCAAGAAACCAAATCATTTAACAACTGTATTTGCCGGTGTTGATACAGAAGCTGTAGCGAAAGCTCGTCAATATACATTGCCATATCCTCCATCCTCTCCTTCTATTGCCTTGTTTAAAGATGGTGAGTTGGTTCACTTTGTAGAACGTCATCACATTGAAGGTCGTAACGCACAGATGATTGGTGAACACTTGTTGGAAGTGTTTGAAGAATATTGCTAGTTTACATTAAGTAATCATATCAAAAAGAGACTGTCTTAAGGGCAGTCTCTTTTGTTTACAAACAGTTAAAGACATGAATTGCCTCACCAATTCGCAAACGTATCCAGACATTTGTTGCTAACTGGGTTGGTATTGCTGATTTAATTAACTTTAATTAGTAACACATTACTTCAATAACAACTATGTCTTCAACTTTCAATTCGGTACTCAGTCAAAGTCTTGGTAATCTCACAACCTGGTCTAAAGTAAAAGGAGGTATTTCAGGAGAAACTTCACTGGGTAAATTCAGAGTGTTGTTTTATAATGATTCAATAGCCCGCATTAGCATAACAAAGGCACCACAGTTTGATGATTTCTCTTATGCCGTCGTTGCAGAGTCATCAGAAATAGCTATCAAGATCGAAGAAGACAACGAATCGATTCGCATTACTACAAGCTTATACATCACACAAATTCAGAAGAACCCTGTGCGCTTCAGTTTTCTTGATTTGTCGAATAAGATTATCAATGAAGATGACACTGCCTTCGGTACGAGTTGGAATGGCGACCAGGTAACGACATATAAAAAACTTCAGGAAGGCGAACGCTTCATTGGGTTAGGTGAAAAAACGGGAGGCCTTGATCGTAAAGGATCAGGTTATCAAAACTGGAATACCGACAGTTTTGGATACTCATCCAGTGCAGATCCTTTGTACTGCTCTACCCCATTCTATTTCGGTATTCACAGCCAATTGGCCTATGGCATTTTCTTCGATAATACGTATAAATCATTCTTCAACTTTGGCGCATCAAATAATCGTTTTGCGTCATTCTATGCCGATGCTGGTGAGATGAATTACTACTTCATTCATGATAAATCCATTGCCGATATATTAACTCATTACACCCATCTTACTGGTCGCACCCCCATGCCTCCGTTATGGTCAATTGGGTATCAGCAATGCCGTTACAGCTATTATCCTGATAAGGAAGTGTTGGCATTGGCCCAGACCTTTCGGGAGAAAGATATGCCTGCAGATGCTATTGTATTGGATATCCACTACATGGAACAATACAAGATATTCACGTGGAACAGTAAAGATTTCCCTGATCCAAAGGGTTTATTGGAGAAACTCAAGTCTCTCGGCTTTCAGGTGGTAGTTATGTGCGATCCCGGTATTAAAGTAGAACAAGGCTATAAAACCTATGATAGCGGCGTTAAGGAAAACGTGTTTATCAAATATCCTGATGGAACAGACTACATGGGACAAGTATGGCCTGGATGGTGTCATTTTCCTGATTTCACAAAGCCTGAAACACGAGCATGGTGGCATAAGCAATTCAAGGAATATGTTGACTTGGGTGTTGAGGGCTATTGGAATGATATGAATGAAATTGCCTCCTGGGGAAATATGATTCCGGAGAATATTGAAATGGATTTTGACGGTGGCAAGGCTACCATGCGCAGAGGTAGAAATCTCTATGGCATGCAGATGGCTCGAAGCACTTATGAAGGAACCAAGGCATTGATGAAGGGTAAGCGCCCATTCAATCTTACACGTTCTGGATTCTCCGGCGTTCAGCGCTATTCTGCTGTATGGACGGGTGATAATGTCGCCTATGATGAGCACATGCTTTTAGGCGTTCGTATGGTAAGCAACATGGGCCTCGCCGGAATTGCCTTTGCAGGTTATGATACTGGTGGTTTTGTTGGAGATGCCAGTACCAAATTATTTGCACGTTGGATTTCCATCGCAGCCTTCTCTCCTTTCTTCAGAGGTCACTCCATGATCAATAGTCGTGACTCTGAACCATGGTCTTATGGCGAAGAAGTAGAACAGATTTCGCGTAACTACATTAAATTCAGATATCAGTTACTGCCTTATGTTTACTCGTTATTTTACGAAGCAAACCAAACAGGCATGCCATTGCAACGCTCACTGGCTATTAACTACACGCACGATCATAAAATCTACGATGGTCAGTTTTATAATCAATACTTATTCGGGCCTTCTATTCTGGTTGCACCCGTGGAAAGCAATAAAGACTTTCTTAAAATTTACCTCCCTGAAGGGGAATGGTATTACTTGTATAACGGAAAGAAGTACAATGGCAACACAGAGATTATTCTTGAGTGTCCGGTTCATAAATTACCTGTCTTTGTAAAAGCAGGTGCCATTATACCTATGCAGCCAGTAAAATCGAATACAACTGAGCACCACGATACTATAATTCTACATATCTATAACGGTCATCATAGCAGTTCATTTACATTTTACGAAGATGATGGCTCAACATTCCAGTATGAAAAAGGTGAGTTCGCCAAAAGGCTGATAGAGTTTCAACCAGGTGTGTTGCAGATACATGCTCAAGAGGGATCATATAAGAGCCGTGAGAGCAAACTAAAAATCATTTTCCATGGATTTGATCATTCACTTCATGATATCAAAGCCAACGGCCAAACACATACCCTAAAACGTGAAGTGAACCAGTTCTTCAAGGCCCTGGAGAAGTTTGATCCCTTCTATGATCCCGAGCCTGCACCAGAAGAAAATGTACACAGCGTTGAGCTAAAATATTCACCTGATAAACTTATATTGAACTGGTAAAATCAGTTCATGAACATCACAGCATCGTCACCTAAACCAAAGCTCAGCTTCTGGCAAATCTGGAATATGAGCTTTGGATTCCTTGGAATTCAATTCGGCTTCGAACTTCAGAATTCTAATGTAAGCCGCATATTTGAAACACTTGGAGCCAACAAAGACGAAATCCCTATTCTGTGGATTGCTGCACCACTAACAGGTCTTGTAGTTCAGCCCATAATAGGCTATATAAGCGATCGTACGTGGCATCCTTACTGGGGACGACGCAGACCATTCTTTTTTATTGGCGCCATTTTGGCAACGATTGCTTTATTCGCCATGCCCAACTCATCAGCCTTATGGATTGCAGGCGGTATGCTCTGGATTATGGATGCATCGATAAACATTTCAATGGAGCCTTTCCGCGCTTTTGTTGGTGACAAATTACCCGATGAGCAACGTACTTCTGGTTTTGCCATGCAGAGTTTTTTCATTGGCACCGGCTCTGTTATTGCAGCTCTACTCCCATGGATATTTACCAATTGGTTTCATGTAAGCAACACTGCGCCGAGCGGAATAATACCAAACTCTGTTAAGTGGTCATTTTATCTGGGAGGCTTCTGCTACCTCACTGCAGTTATGTACACTGTTTTCACCACCAAAGAATTTCCACCCGACAGCATTGAGAAATTGAAAGAAGAGAATGCAAAAGCCGGTTTTGTTGCCGGATTGAAAGAATCATATCAGGGAATCTTTAACATGCCTAAGACCATGCGCCAACTGGCATGGGTTCAGTTCTTTACGTGGTTTGCATTATTCTCTATGTGGATCTACTCAACAAATGCTGTGACCAGCAACATCTATGACATGAAGGTTTCTCGAACGCTTTACCAAACTTTAGAGGCATCGATAGAAAATGCAAAACAAGATTCTGATGAAAAGATCAAGGAGCTGAATTCTCTCAAAGCAGATTTACAGGAGATCAATTCTTTTCAAAGCGATAAAAGTAACGTAACCATCACTATTAACCTTGCTAATTATTCAGTAGCCAATTCTGAAATCAAAGCAGATGACAAAGAGACTCTGAAGCGAGTTCAGCAACAGTATAATGATGGAGCTGATTGGCTCGGAGTATGTTCTTCAATTCGTAATGGAATGGCGGCAATCTTTGCTTTTATTATTCCACTCATCGCATTTAAAACAAGTCGCAGAAAAACTCACATGATCTGTCTGATCATTGGAGGTCTGGGATTAATTTCGTTGAACTTCATAGCCCAGCCCTGGATGATTGCAGTATCAATGGGTATGGTTGGTATTGCCTGGGCCAGCATCTTATCAATGCCTTATGCCATATTATCGGGTTCATTGCCAGCTGATAAAATGGGATACTTCATGGGAGTCTTTAACTTTTTCATTGTCATTCCACAAATAATTGCTGCCACCGTGTTAGGCTTTTTTACAATCCATATTTTCAACGGTAACACTATGTACACCTTGGTACTGGGCGGATTCTTTATGATATTGGCAGGATTTGTATGTTTACGAGTTAAAGATCAAGATTAGTATGAAGAAAATTATCCTCTCTTGTTTAGTACTGCTGCATATAACTCTCTATGCACAGGATTACACACCTTTTCAGAGCACTATCAGGAAATTGTATTCTGTTAAAACCGATTCAGAAGCCGGGGCTTTATGGAAAGAGCTGGCATCAAATCAATCAGTGCCTCTAGTTTGTGAAGATTCAGTTGCATTTCTCTATTATGGTGATGGAAAATCTGTAGGATGGATGGGTGACTTTAATGGATGGGGTTATGACAAAGCCTTTAAGCCCAAAGCACTAAAAATACCGAATACCAAATTCTGGATGATGAAAACATCCTTCCCGAAAGATTCGAGATTTGATTATAAAATTGTTGTAGACGATAGCAACTGGATTCTTGATCCAGCCAATCCACATCAACAATGGTCTGGTGTGGGAGGTGGAAGTCCGAATTCAGAATTAAGAATGCCCAATTGGAAAGAAGATCCTATCGATGTTCCACTACCCAATATTCACACTGGAAAAGTTGAAAAAGATATCCTGATCAACAGTAGCATATTGAAATATCAGATCACCTATAGCACATACGTTCCTCCCGATTACAAACCTGAAGTAACCTATCCGGTAATTTATGTTACTGATGGCTACGAGTATATGCATGAACGCATGGGCAACATGATTACCATTCTTGACAATCTTATTGCATTGAAAAAAATAAAGCCAATCATCGCCGTTTTCATTGATCATCGAGAGCCTGTTAACAGATCCAACAACAGAAGAATGAATGAGCTTGCCATGAGTGAGCGTTATCTGCAGTTTGTAACAGATGAATTGATTCCGCAGGTAGAATCAAAATATCTTATTTCAAAAGACCCGGCACAGCGCGCCATACTTGGCACCTCTATGGGTGGGCTTACTGCCGCATATTTTGCATTTTCAAAACCTGGGTTGTTTGGCTTGGCTGGAATTCAATCACCAGCATTCTGGTTTAAACCAGAGATCTATACATACTGTGATAATCCTCAAAATCCCCCTGTAAAAACTTTCCTTACAAATGGCACCATTAATGATACTCAAGAAGGTGCTCATAAAATGAAAGACATTCTGGATAAGAATACCTGTCAGTATCAATATAAGGAAGTTAATCAGGGACACTCCTGGGGAAACTGGCGCGATCTGATTGACGACATCCTGATTTACTTTTTTCCATTGAACTAATTATATTGAACGCAATTTCTGAATCAAGTCCTCTATGAAAATTTTACGTTTGGCAATAATCACTTTTGTTACACTTCTAATGGCCTGTAGCTCGGGCAAGAAAGCTTTCGAGCATGGTAACTATTATGAGGCTGTAAACCTGGCTGTGAACAGGTTAAGACAAAATCCAAGCCATTCCAAATCTGCAGAAACATTACGCGAAGCATACCCCCTGGCAGTAACGACGCTTGAGACGGAAGTAAATAATCAAATAGCATCTAATGATGTGTACAAATGGAAAAATGTGATTAATAGTTATAATCAGATTAACTCCATGTATGAGCAGATCAGGCAATGTCCAGGTTGTTTGAAAGTGATTCCAAATCCAAAAAATTACTACTCAGAGATGGGGCCACTAAAGGAAAAGGCCGCCGAAGAAAGCTATAATGCTGGTATTAATGCCCTCTTAAAAGGTACTCGTAATGATGCCAAACAAGCTTACTTTAACTTTAGCGATGCACAGGCATATGTAACTGGTTATAAAGATGTTATCGAATATCAAGCCAAGGCACTTGATGTGGCTACTTTAAAAGTAATACTTGAACAGATCCCTGTGCCTGCGCGGTACAATTTAAGTGGCGGATTCTTTCAGGATAAGGTGGAAGAGTTTCTTCACAACAACTATCAGGTGCGCAGTTTTATAAAGTTCTATACACCACAAGAAGCAAGCTCAATCAATCTTCAAAGTGCTGATCAGATCATGCGGATCCAATTTGACGATTTCACAGTAGGTAACACTACGCTAAATAACACGGAACAAGTAGTAACTCGAGACAGTGTGAAAGTTGGTGAAACAAAAGTAAATGGTAAAACTATACCTGTCTATAATACTGTCAAAGCCAAATTATATACACATCGTAAAGAAGTTATCTCTGCAGGTCTGCTAAGCATGGTGGTGGTTGATGCCAAAACAAATGGTGTGTTAACGCATAGAAAGTTTGAAGGAAATTTTGTTTGGGGAACAACCTGGGCAAATTTTAATGGCGATGACAGAGCGTTAACAAAAGAACAGCTAAGCTGGTGTAATCAAAAAGAACTACAACCCCCTCCTCCACAGGATCTCTTTCTTCAATTTACAAGACCTATTTACGATCAGCTTATTCCGGCTATAAAAGGATTTTATCAGAATTATTAGAAAATAGTTTCCAGCTAAAAGCAAATCCCTCTCAAACTCAAAGAAACTAAGAGCTTGTAAGTAAGTCTTTTGTTGCCTGGCCGACAAATGGTAGAATCTGCTAAAACCATTTTTGTCGTATGTAGGTTAATAGGGTAAACTAATTCATTATGCGACAATCAATAATAGTGACGTCATTGATTTTCCTGATCATAGGAAATTCGTGTGCACAAAAAAGCAAGACTATAAAAGATAAAAACATGACAAAGGAAACAACAGCAGACAAATCAGGACTTCAATTAGCAACGTTTGGCTCAGGTTGCTTTTGGTGTACCGAAGCAATATTTCAAAATGTAGAAGGAGTAGAAAAAGTAGAGTCAGGATATTCGGGTGGCAGTGTAAAAAATCCAACCTACAAAGAAGTTTGCAGCGGACTTACTGGCCATGCAGAAGTTACTCAGTTAACATATGATCCTAAAAAAGTTTCCTATGATGAACTTTTAGAAGTTTTCTGGAAGACACATGATCCAACAACATTGAATAAACAAGGTGCTGATACAGGAACACAATATCGATCAGCTATATTCTATCACAATGATGAGCAAAAGAAACTCGCGGAATCCTATAAAATAAAACTTGATAACTCAGGTGCTTTTGACAGACCCATTGTAACGGAAATAACACCCTTTTCAGTATTCTACAAGGCAGAAGATTATCATCAAAATTATTTCAACTTAAATGGCAACGCTCCTTATTGCTCTTACGTAATCCAGCCAAAAATTGAGAAGTTTAAAAAGGTTTTTAAGGATAAATTAAAAAAATAACCACAAAGCTGGATTAATTATCCGTTTATCATTTTTAGTGTAACCTTCGAAAACATGATACCGTTAAACTAATCGAGTAGAGCAATTCTTCTCATAGGTTTAGGTTTAGGTAACAAAAAAGCCCCGAGACGCGGGGCTTTTTTGCATTCTATACATTCTGAAATTTCTTCTTAAGAACCTTTAACTTCATACGCGATCTCCATCACCTTTACCACTTCACCTGAACGATTTTTAATCGGTGAGAATGCTGCTTTAATATTTATAACTTCTCCTTTTCTGTTCAGGCATTTGAAATTGCCTTTCTTAGGATAGCCATTAGCAAGGTCTCTCCAGAACTGCTTATATTCTTCGCTAGCCTTTTCTTCTTTCGTTACAAAAATGCGATGGTGTTCGCCTAAAACTTCATCCTGAGCATAGCCCATCAAATCAAGATAATTGCTATTCACTTTATTAAGGATACCATCCGTTGAGTAATCAGCCACAGCGAGCGAACTGTGAATGGCCAGCATAGTCGCTTCCGTTTCTGATTGACTGCGCTGCATTTCTTCCTGTGTAGCCTGAAGCTCTTCCATGTTCTGGCGCATCTCTTCTTCCTGCGCACGCATCTGCTCTGTGAGCTCCTGTGATTCTTCCAGAAGATGTTGAGTTCTGGCATTAACTTTAACAGAAGAAATTGTTGATGCTATACTTTCGGCAATCTTCTGAACGAATTCCATTTCATAATCCTGGAACGTGTTGAAGGATGCAATCTCAACAACACCGAAGATCAGTTCATTAACTTTTAAAGGAACAATCAAAACGCTAGTAGGATTAGCATCACCTAAACCAGAAACGATTTTGATATAATCCTGAGGTACCTCCGTTAGATAAATAATATCACCTTCCTGCCAGGCCTGACCAGCCATGCCTTCACCTTTGTGAATCTTGTGATTTAAAAACTTCTTCTTATCCCAGGCATAACATGCCTTCATTGACATTGTTGGCTCTTCACCAGACTCTCTATCGTCTTCAATATAAAATGCTCCCTGATTTGACTTGAGATACTTTACAAGATTAGAGATGATTTCATCAGCAAGTTTAGATAAGTCAGTATTATTAGTTCTAAGAATTTCACCAAACTTCGCTAAGCCTTCAGTGGTCCAGTTTCTTTTCTTATCATCATCAGCAACCTTAGCAAGGTTATTACGCATATTAATCAATGCATTACCCAACACATCGTGCTCACTTAGCGGTGTAAAATCTGATTGGTAATTTCCGTTACCAATATTTTCAGCAAACAAGGAAGTAGCTTTCAAACCGTTAACCAGGTTATCCATCGCTACGGCCATTTCACCAATCTCATCGTTGCTAAACTTGGCTCGTTTCTCTTCTACCAACTCACCACGTCCGAGTTTGACAACAACATTTTTCAAGAAGTTTACGGGTTGTGTTATAGAGCGCATCAGAATTACGGCACTAAACAATCCGATGAAAACAATGATGGCGGCCAGAACAAGTGTATAGTTCTTTAAGCTATCAATTGATCCAATAACGTCTATATCTGATTTGGCAGTAATTTTTCCCTGCTCAACATCAATCTTGTTAAGGAGTTTTACAATTTCCTTAGTCTTTGGAATGATCTGACCTTCAATAGCATCCTCGGCTAATAGTTTTGTAAGTGGATCTTCATAGTTGTCAAAGGTTTGAAGGTTTGCCATGATTGACTCCTTCTGAACCAGGATCAATTTGTCAAACTTTGTAAAAACTGTATCCATCCACATCTTCTGGCTGTCACTCTCCCACTTCGGCGTAAGATCTTTTATCTTCTTCCTTAACAATGGATAATCCTTATCCTGCAATTGGCGCAGAGCATCTTTATCGTCCTGGTTAGTTTGAAGGTAAACCCAGTTGGTTACAAGCATTTTGGACTGTGTTACCAACAAGATAAATTCTTTTACAGCATCTTTTGAAGGTCTGTAGTTATCGCGCGAGTTCTGAGCTTCATTATCAATTACATTGCCCTTCCAAAAAATGATTGATGCGATAACAATAAAAAATGTAAGGAGGAATAAAAAACTGCCAAGGATCTTTTTTCCAATTGTGAGGCGAAGCCCTCCTTTCTTTTCTTTTTCTTCCATAGTAAAGGTTTATATCAAAATTGCTAGTCGGGTTAATTCGTTTGAGACTTTTAGGTTTTGTTTGTTAAAGGCCGACTGGTTCAATTCAAAGGTCAATTTACCATCTTTTATGATAAAATTAATATTACTGCCCTTAGCCCCCATGCCAGGATCTTCCGTAATAACTAATGTAGACAGTCCTGTTACTTTAGTTAGCACATCAGTCAGTTCTCCTGATTTTTTTGAAGGGACGTAGAGAATATTACATTTCTTTATTGCAGCCACTGACGTTATTTTCGTTACCTTAATAGCTCTGTCACCAACCTTTTTCACCGAAGCCATTTTATTAAGCTCCTCAATAATAGGAGATTCTCCATACACCAGTATTTCAAAGTCGCCCTGATTATAGGTATCAGGCCACTGCACATACTTGGTGAAACTATAAATGTAAAGGGGATGGAGGTTATAACTCTGGGCGCTTGCCCGCATAAAACCCAAGGCTATAATAACGATAAGAATACCTTTTTTCATAGTTGAGTAATAATACGTTTTCTTTGAAAAGCATGCAAAAATAAGGTTGTACATCTTCAAAAATATTAATTTTCTAACTAAATCAGCACTTTAGATAGTTACGGCAAGAAGTTAGCCAATTTTGTGAAATCATGTATTTAAGCGGTAGCATAATCTGACTAAATTTTGGTTACTTTTTCAAAAGCCCTTTAAACAAACGGAAATTTAAGACACCATTTTATGTGTAGACTACTTGCCTATATAGGTACTCCCATAATAATTGATAAGCTTTTATATCAACCAAAAAACTCTTTAATTAATCAAAGTATCAATGCCCGCGAAATTGAAGAGCCTCTCAACGGAGATGGCTTTGGCCTGGGCTGGTATGTGCCTGAAGTCAATTATGAGCCTGTAACTTTTGTTTCTGTTTATCCGGCCTGGAATAACAGAAATCTTCGCAATCTTGCTCCTAAAATCAAAACTGAATGTCTGATAGCTCATGTAAGAGCAGCCAGTGTTGGTGATGTCTCTGAATCGAATTGCCACCCCTTTCAGTATAAGAATTTGCTGATGATGCATAACGGTGGGATTGAAAACTTTTCAGCTATTAAGAGACATATCAGAGCACCCCTTACCGATGAACTTTACAACTGGATCAAAGGGCAGACAGATTCTGAGCACATCTTTGCTTTCCTTCTAAACCATCTCTTCAGCAACTACAGAACCATTAGTCCTGAATCAGTTGTTCATGCCTTTGAATATACCTTTTCTGAATTAAAAAAGATGATGAAGGCCAACGGCATAACAGAACCAGCATATCTGAATATGGTGATAACAAATGGGCTTTTTGTTGTAGGAACCCGATATGTTTCTGATCCAAAAGAAGACGCATTAACACTTTATCATTCAGAAGGAAGCAAATATGTTTGCGAAGATGGCGTCTGCAGAATGCTCAGCCCAGAGGAGCAAGATCAAGCTGTGCTAGTTGTTTCTGAGAAGCTTACTGATGTTTCAAAAGATTGGAAGGAAGTACCTAAAAATCATTTCGTGATTGTCGATCAGACTCTCAATGTTAAATTGAAGCCAATCGAAGCATAAGAAATCAATTTCAAAATCTGACTTATGGATTTCCAATTAGTTTAAGTCAATAATTTTCTATTTTCGCAACAAAATTAAGTACGTGCAACGAGATGTAATTGTAATTGGTGGCGGTATTGTTGGCCTGGCCACAGCGCTTAAACTTTCTGCTACAAAAAAAGTTCTGTTACTGGAGAAAGAGACTGAAGTAGCTAAACACCAGACCAGTAATAACAGTGGTGTAATCCATTCAGGACTTTACTATAAACCGGGAAGCCTCAAAGCTAAGAATTGTATAGAGGGCTATAATATGCTTATAGACTTCTGCCATAAAAATGAAATTCCTTACGAGTTGTGTGGCAAAATTGTAGTTGCTACTGAAGAACGTGAATTGCCTCTTTTAAAAAACTTATTTGAGCGAGGCCAACAAAATGGATTGAAGGATCTCAAAAATTTAAAAGCAGAAGAGCTTAAAGAATACGAGCCTCATGTTGCCGGTATTGCCGGCATCTTTGTTCCTCAAACAGGTATTGTTGATTACAGAGTTGTAGCTCAGAAGTATGCTGAATTGATTCAAAAGAATGGAAGCGAAATTATCCTTGGCGAAAAAGCCATTGACATTCAATTGAACAGTGACCACGCTGTTGTTGCCACTCAAAAAACAACATACACTTCTAAAATTGTCGTGAATTGTGCCGGACTTTATTCTGATAAAGTTGCACGACTCACATCGAAAAATGTAAACGTAAAAATCATCCCTTTCCGGGGAGAATATTATAAACTGAAGAAAGAAAAGGAATCACTGGTTAAGAATCTTATCTACCCTGTGCCTGATCCTAACTTTCCGTTCTTAGGTGTTCACTTTACAAGAATGATGCGTGGCGGCGTTGAAGCCGGACCTAATGCAGTATTAGCTTTCAGTCGTGAAGGGTACACAAAATCTGCCATTAATCTGGCCGAACTGGGTGAGTCATTGGCGTGGCCGGGATTTCAAAAAGTGGCTTTCAAGTATTGGAGAACTGGTTTTGGCGAGATGTATCGCTCATTCTCAAAAGCTGCTTTTACAAAAGCATTACAAAAATTATTACCTGAAATTACAGAAGCTGATCTGGTTGAAGGCGGTGCAGGTGTAAGAGCACAGGCCTGCGACAGAACTGGAGGATTGGTTGACGATTTCCTGATCATTGAAGAGAAGCAAGTGATCAATGTTTGCAATGCTCCTTCTCCAGCAGCAACATCTTCACTTTCCATTGGAGAAACTGTTGCTTCTTTGGTTTTGAAAAGATTTTAGTCATTTCAAATTTCAGATTTCAAGTTGGGTTCAAGTCAACTTTGAAATCTGAAATTCAAAATCCGAAATTTCTAGCCCTTTATAGCAGTCACTTCAATTTCAATAAGATAATCAGGATCTATGAGAGCACTGACTTCCACCATTGTGGTTACTGGCTTAATCGTTTTGAAAAATTCGCCGTGGGCTCTGCCAATATCTTCCCATTTAGAAATATCGTCTACGAATATGCGGGTGCGAACAACATCTTGCATAGAAAAGTTAGCTTGTTGAAGCACTTTCTCAACTTTCTGCAAAATGAACTTTGTTTGCTCGTAATAATTGCCTTTGCCTACTACACCATTTTCATCAGAAGCTACGGTTCCTGATAGTTCTAGCTGATTGCCTACCTGCACGGCACGTGAGTAGCCAATAATATCTTCCCATTTTGCACCGGAAGAGAAATTTTTTCGTGTTGACATGAGTTTGTTAATTACTAGTGTATTTTTGAATTGAATGTCAAAGTTAACGAAGGAAGAGCTCATACGCTACAGTCGCCATTTGGTTTTACAAGAGTTTGGTCTGGAAGCGCAGCTCAAATTGAAAGAAGCTAAAGTATTGGTTGTCGGTGCCGGCGGATTAGGCAGCCCTGCCCTGCTCTATCTCACGGCTGCAGGTGTTGGTACTATCGGCATTGTTGACCATGATGATGTTAGTCTGTCTAATCTTCAACGCCAGATTCTATTTACCACAGATGATGTTGGAAAAAACAAATCTTCTACCGCAGCCAACAGGTTAACACAACTCAACCCGGAAATCACTTTCCATACATACGCTAATAAGATCACATCAGCCAATGCTGAGTCCATCGTTAGTAACTATGATGTTGTACTGGATGGAACTGATAATTTTCCTACGCGTTATCTATTGAACGATATTTGTGTACTGTTGAATAAAACTCTCATCTACGGATCTATTTTAACTTTTGAAGGCCAAGTTTCTGTTTTTAACTATTTGAAAAAAGATGGAACATACAGTTCGAATTACAGAGATCTTTTTCCTGAGCCTCCAGATGCAGAAAGCGTTCCTAATTGTGAACAGGCTGGTGTGTTGGGCGTGCTTCCAGGCATTATTGGTAGTATGCAGGCTAGTGAGGTAATCAAAGTTATTACAGGCATTGGAGAACCTCTCGTTGATAAACTTGCACTATTTGATGCCTTACGTATGGAACTCACAACCATCACCCTGCAAAATAATGACACCAGAAGCTCAATAAATACCTTAATTGATTATGACGATTTTTGTGGCATAAGTGCCGGGAAAAGTAAATCTTTGAACACTCAAAAAAATGATACTATGAAAGAGATCACCGTACAGGAACTTCAGGAAATGCAGGAATCAGGTGCTGATTTTCAACTTATTGATGTTCGCGAGCCACATGAATATGATATTTGCAACCTGGGTGGTGAGCTTATACCTATGAGCCAGATTCCACATAACGTAGATAAGATTTCAAGAGATAAAAAAGTAGTAGTGCATTGCCGTAGCGGAAAGCGCAGTGGCGATATGGTTTTGTGGCTTGAAAAAAATCAGGGCTTTGAAAATCTATACAATCTCAAAGGCGGTATACTCGCCTGGGCTAATGAGATCGATTCCGATATGCCAACATACTAGAAGAATATCATAATAGCTTTAAAGTCATCCTGATCTTCGATCGGGATGGCTTTTTCATTTTGCAGGAAACTTGTTTTTAATATGAAGACACTTGCACGTCAAGTGATCTCATAACTTAGTAAGTCTTAAATTCAAATGGAACATTAACAAGCTCAGCAAATTCACGACCA
The DNA here is from genome assembly GCA_035493595.1 of Cyclobacteriaceae bacterium. Lineage (GTDB taxonomy): Bacteria > Bacteroidota > Bacteroidia > Cytophagales > Cyclobacteriaceae > DATCRE01. The sequence goes on from DATJHZ010000327.1 coordinate 17,550, forward strand.
GCCTGTTCCATATCTTCATCTTCGCTCTCGTAGTACCATACAATTTTAGTATTCTTAACCTTTTCAAGTGCGAGCATAACATCCTGGATAAGTTTTGAAGATGCTGTATTAGAATACTCAAGCTTAAACAAAAATTCAGTTGTTGGGTTCGGATCCTTTTTGTAATCGTCGATCCATTGAAGCACTGGATTATAAAATTCAGGTGAGTCTTCCGGTAGTGAGCGTCCGGATATTTCAAAGACTCCACTGGCTTTATCCAGAAGAACTCTGGGTGTCTCATCTGTGCTCTCAATGCTCAAAATATCCATAGTTATTGTTATACGTAATAATCTCTCAACGCATTCATAAAACTTTTATATACTTTAAAAAGTTAATGAATAATTAACAGTATTAAAAGTGAAACAAAGAAAGATAAGGATGCATTTCATTACAATCAGTAATTATACTTAGCCTCATTCTTATCTATAACTACTAGTTGATGTAAATATTATTCCAGGGCGGCAATAAGGTTTATGCTCGAAGTAATGTCAAAAAAAAAACGCTGAAGTTGTGCTTCAGCGTTTTAAAATAATTCTAAAAATATAATTAGCCTTTTGACGCTTTAATAGCTTGATCAACATCGGCAATGATATCACTGATAGTTTCAAGACCAACAGCAATTCTGATCAGCCCAGGAGTTATGCCAACAGCACCTCGCTCCTCATCAGTTAATTTTGAATGTGTTGTTGAAGCAGGATGTATTGCAATGGTACGAGTATCACCAAGATTTGGTGTATGCGAAATCATCTTCAAGGAATTTAAAAACTTTCGTCCCTGATCAATGCCTCCCTTTATCTCGAACGTTACGATACCGCCACCAAGACGCATCTGTTTTTTTGCTAACTCATAATTGGGATGCGATGGTAAGAACGGATATTTTACCTGCGACACTTCGGCATGGCCTTCAAGATATTTGGCCAGCTCCAAAGCATTCTGACAATGTTTATCCATGCGTACAGCCAATGTCTCAAGACTCTTTGAAAGAATCCATGCATTAAATGGCGACATGGAAGGACCTGTATGACGTGCAAAGAATCTGATCTCTTTAATAAGCTCTTTTGTACCTAACACGGCACCACCTATAACCCGGCCCTGACCATCCATAAATTTTGTGGCTGAATGAGTTACCAGGTGTGCACCCCACTTTGCAGGAGTCTGTAAGTATGGTGTAGCGAAACAGTTATCAACGTTAAGAATTAACTTATGCTTAGCAGCCAGTTTACCTAACCATTCCAGATCGATTAAGTCGAGCGCCGGGTTAGATGGCGTTTCAACAAAAATCATTTTTGTGTTAGGCTGTATCTTGCTTTCCCAAGCACTCGGGTCATTGATATCAGCATACGAATATGAAATACCGAACCTTGGAAAAATGGTATTCAAAATCTGATGTGTAGAACCAAAGACTGAACGACAGGCCAGCACATGATCTCCAGACTTTAACAAAGCAGCCATGCTTACGTACATAGCAGCCATGCCAGAAGCAGTAGCGATACCGTCTTCTGTTCCCTCCATCAAACAAAGTTTATCGATAAACTCGTTGGTGTTAGGATTTGAGTAACGGCTGTAAATGTTTCCCGGAATTTCATCGGCAAACATGGCACGAGCCTGTTCTGCATCATCAAATACAAAACTTGATGTTATATAAAGTGGCACCGAATGCTCTCTGAATTCGCTACGCTCGTGTTGGGCACGGATTGCATCCGTTTCAAAATTTCTTTCCTGACTCATTCTTAACTATTCAATAATCTCAAAACTATATGTGACCTTGGCTGACTTCTCAAGTGTCTTGGCCACTGAACAATATTTATCTACCGACAAACTTACTGCTTTCTGTACTTTATCCTTATCCAATGCTCCAAAAAGCTTGAAGTGAGCGTGTACTTCTGTATACAGTGCAGGCACTACATCTTTTTCACGTTCACCTGTAACGGTAACTTTCACATCCTTTAATGGCTGCTTCTGTTTCTTCAAAATATTGATCAGATCAATTGAGCTACATCCTCCAAAGGCTGCTAATAACAATTGCATAGGGCGCATTCCCTGGTTGGTACCGCCAATATCAGGTGAGGCATCCATTTGCAACGCGTTGCCTTGCTCGTTAACGGCTTCCATGTGGAAGCCTTCATTTAATCGATTGATTTCAACTTTTATCATAATTCTCTGCCTTGTTGGGCCATAAGTAACTGCCTGCTATCAACGCAACAAAACTAATGAATGTTGCGGGAACTAATGCAGGCAAATCTGTTTCATAGAAATGAAAAATCAGCCAGACTATTATTCCTGAAATCATGGAAAGTAAAGCTCCCCCACTGCTAGCCCTTTTCCAATACAATCCTAACGTTAGTGGAGCAAATAGGGAGACTAAACTCAACACAGATGATTCTCCTACTAACTCATAGATATTTGAACGCATGCATGCCATAATTGTAGCCAATGCGCTGAAAATCAAAACAGATATCCTGGTTAGATATAATAATTGTTTATCGGTATATCGTTTTTTTGTGAGTGGCTTAATAATGTTTTCAGAAAAGATAGCTGCAGGTGCAAGAATAGCTGAGCTGGTGGTGCTCATAATAGCTGATAACAACGAACCAAAGAATAATATCTGAATTGGAAGTGTTGTATGTGCAAGTACCATCGATGGCAATGTTAATTGCGTATCGCCATTGATTTGATCGGGGTATAAATGTCTAACACATAAACTTATAAACAACGGAAGCATGGCTATAGACAGATATAATATAGCGGCTATATAGCACGACCAGATGGCAGTCTTCACTGATCCTGAAGACATGGTGCGCTGGAACACATCTTGAGAAGGAATTGAACCTAGTCCTAATACAGACCACGCAGCCAGGTACATCACAATCTCTTTTGCATTAGCCTTTGGAAGAAACCTGTAAGTATCTGCAGGTACTTCTGTTATTATTTTCGTGACTCCACCAGCTTTTTGTGCTAACACCACTGCCAGCACCACAAGCCCCAGTATAATAATAATGCTCTGAATAAAATCTGTTATTGAAATGGCCCACATGCCACCTATGTATGTATACAAGGTTACTACAATGGCACTTACTACAACACCTTCCCATACTGGCAACCCGGTTACAACATTAATGATCAACCCCATGGCTACTAATTGCGCCGCGATATAACCAACATAGGGCGGAGCCAGAAAGACTCCAGAGATGAGTTCTGTATTTTTTCCGTAGCGAACTTTGAAAAAATCTCCCAACGTAAGGAGGTTCATATTGTAAAGCTTGCGGGTGAAAAAAAATCCAAATAAAATGAGACAGAGTGCAGCGCCAAATGGATCTTCAATCACAGCATATAATCCACCTTTTAAAAACTCTGAAGATGCTCCGAACACAGTCTCTGATCCAAACCATGTTGCAAAGAGAGCAGATGAACTCAACATGATAGGAAGGCTTCTGCCAGCCAGCATGTAGTCACCAGATGTCTTAACCCTGCGTGAAGCCCAGAACCCTACTGCGATAGTTAGTACTAGGTATATAATTATAGATAACAGTAGCAACGCCTGGCCTGGGAATAATGATTAGAAATCAAAAATAAAAAATGCCACAATACTTTCAATGGTCAGGTTTTTAATTTCTTCACCATGGACGCAACATTCATCTGAATCTCTAAATCATACAAACAAAAAAGGCAAGTGAATTAATCGCTTGCCTTTTATTTGTGTTTAATGAATTCTATTTTTTCTTCAGTTGGAATGTTCTTGTTACGTTAAAACCAAATTGAATGCCACCGTTCTTTATGTTACCCGTTGTTTCTGTAATAAATCCTCTTTCTGTTGTGCCTTGCGTATTCGTCATAACAAGTTGAAAGACGTGTCCACCTGTTTCAATATCGATACCCAATCCAACAGCATTATAATTCCTCGTGTTAGAGTTAGGGTTAACCCGATAATAATATTCACTTGTAAATGCTATACTCTTTGAGATTTTAATACGCCCTCCGGCTCCTACTGCAAACTGATTATTATTTTCTGTTGCTTTATCTACAGCATTGCGATGAACTATGGTAGGCATTAATTGAAGCGACAAATGAGGTGAGAACTTTCTGGCAATAAGCATCTGTCCGATATACCCTACTCTGTCAACAGATTGATCTGATACTTTTTTTGTAGCCGAAACATCACCAATCAATGTCATGGTAAATGGGAAGTTCGATGCGCCTTTTTGTTGACGCAATACTTTATATCTTAAATAGGCATTTCTTATTTTATCAGCGCCGCCGTTTCTTCCAAAACCAATACCTAGTCTGTCTGTTATTCCATACTCCAACCCAACTCTTACGTGTGCCTGATCCAATCCAAACATTTCAGTATGACCACTGTTGATTGGGTCGAACCTATGAGCAATAATAAATTCCAGTGTCCCTTTTGATTTTGTTTCTATGCTTTGACCATTCACAAGTCGTGTTCCCTTAAAGGTTTGAAATGCATACTCCGTATCTTTAGGAGTTGTCTGCTCCAGTTCTTTAAGTAAGTCATCTTGAGCCCACGCTAATGTCAGAGAACAAAAGAAAAGAACGATAATGAGCTGTAGTTTTTTTATCATATTGTTTTATAAGTAAAGTCAATTCTCAATTCAACCTCTTCGGCAATATTTTGCCAGACTATAGTTGGTATTTTAATTTTATAATCAACAAGTTTAACAACAAACTTTGATTTAACGATAGCTTTACCTTCGGCAAATTCAATCGTACCTGGTACTTCAATGTTTTGGGTTACACCGTGCATCGTAAGCTTTCCAACAGCTTTTACATTTTGTTCACCTGCTTTGGTTACATCATAGCCAACTAATTTTCCCATGAAGGTAGACTTGGGATATCTTTCAGTCTCCATATACTTTTCATTGAAATGCTCACGCATCAGTGATTTGGAAAAGCGAAATTCCAAAATAGGTACAATGAACACCAACTCGCCGGTAGATGAGTTCAATAAGCTGCCGGCAGCTGTATTGGTAGCAACGATATCTTCAATGGCTCCATCAGAAAAGAAAGTAATAGAGCCTTTCTCAGACCGGAACTTCTGAGCTCCTGCACTTACGGACAAAATCAAAAGACTAAAACCGAGTAGAAATCTTTTCATGCAGCTATTATGATAGAAGTTATTGTGGCTTAAAAGTAAAGTCGATCGTTACTTCTACTTGTTCTGCAATGTTTTGCCAGAGAAGTTGTGGAATTTCAATTTTATAATCAACAAGCTTAACTATAAAGGCAGACTTTAAAATTAATTTATCTCCTTGCTTTTCAATAGTGCCTGCTATTTCTACATCTTTCGTTACGCCGTGAATTGAAAGTTTACCAACTGCCTTTACATTTTGAAGCGCACTTTGTGCATGATCATATCCCTCTACCTTTCCCTGAAAAGTTGACTTGGGATACTTGTCAGATTCCATATACTTTTCATTGAAATGCTCCTGCATTAATGCCTTAGCAAATTGAAATTCACTTATAGTAACAGAGAATACCAGATCATTCGTAGCAGTATTAAACAGACCTACAGCTTTTTTATTATCGGCTTTTATATCTTCAATGGTTGCATGCGAATAAAAACCAATAAAACTTTTCTCTGAGATAAACTTCTGTGCTGATGCTTTACTAAACATCAATAACAAGATTGAGAGTACTATGATCTTTCTCATACCTAATCAGTTATCTTTTGCCCCTTGTTCTACCCAGCACACAATGGTTTTAATTTGCTCGTATGTTAACGATCCTGTACGAGGCATCTTATCATGAGCAAACGGTGAGAGTGTAATTCTGCGTTTAGCTTCTTGCGCGTGTTCCTGAAATTTGGAAAAATTAGTCCAGTCTCTGTCTGGTCCCAGATCGCCGTTATGACAACCTGGAATAGCACATTTTACGGCAATGATTTTGTCTTTAATGTCGTCGTTAAAACTAACAACGTTGTAGCCAGTGCAATCAACAGTAACAGCACCTATATCATGATTAACGCACGATTCAACCGATAACCCGGTTAACAAACACAGCAAGAGCGAAAGGGTATATTTCATTTTATAGTATAGCTTTTGATATATAAAGTTAATTTAAATCAGATAAAGAAAAACTCTTCAAAAAAATTCAATGTCTTATTTTCGTTTTCGTTTCGGAGCACTCTTTGCATTCTTATTATTATCCATGGCTATTGAAAGCCAGTAATCTAATTTCTTCTTTCCTACAATTACATCTCCGTCTACAAATATAAAACCCTTCATGGTTTTTCCTGCGTGAATCATGGGGCGTACTCCCTCCTTTTCAAGAGCCTCACTCATCAACTCCGGATCAATGCGGCACATTAACTCATTATCACCAACGCTCACGCACATCTTGCCATTGACCATAAAGGTTATACCTCTAAACATCTTCTTCTCTTCGACGTCTGAAATGTTAGCCAGTGATTCTCTTACTCGATTGGAAAGTTGTTCGTTGTAAGCCATAAAGGATTAATTCCTTAACCAATATAGCGATGAAATCCTAAATAGAATATCACAATTCGATCAGGATATGGAAATGTGTTGTAAATGGTATAAAATAAAAAAAGACGTGATCCACGTCTTTAAATTTTATCATTAGCGTTCTCGCTCATAATCTTCTGCCATTTGCGACGTTGATTGGGATAGAACGTACTCCAGATTTGCTCGCTACGGTGCTCAAGGCTTTCAGTAACCTTAGATCGTAAGCCAGAGGGATCATTCGTATGTTCACGACTAACGCTGGATAGTGTCTGATAGAATTCGATATTGATTTCGGCAATCTTTTTATATTGACCGGGCTTCAGATTTAATTGCTTATACCAAAAAAGCGGATCATAAACGACAAGGCTTTTGTTTGAAGGGTTTTGCTGACTGAATCCAGCGAAGGAAGCCACGCAGCAAAGTAAGAAACTGGAAATTTTAATCAACCTCATAAATTGGTGTGTTCTTCTTAATTTCGGGTGCAAAGATGGTTTTTATCTACATCTAACGCCATTCTTAAAGCAAATATTCTTTTTGATGCAAGATATCTTTTACACTTGTATACTTCAAACGTTAGCAAAAGCCTTAACCTTCACATTAATATAATATACCTCAAGTCTAGGTCTGTATAAAAATGCTTATAGCTTCTAATCTGTGTCTAGTAAAGACCACGAAGGCGACAAATAATTAACAAGCGGCCTTTGTTGAAGCCTGTCATGAATGCTTAAAAATTCGAGATAGCTAAACATAATGGTTTGCTTAAGCCTTAATAAAATTAACTCCAGCTTAAGCACATTACTATTCAGTTTAACAATCACTAATGGGTTATTTTCACGCATTGAACTTAATGTAGAGCCTAACGAAGCCGCATTCACCGCATCAATTTTGGCTTGCGTAGATTTATAGCGAGCTATAAGACTATTGAGCTTATCCAATACAATAGCTTTCTCTTCATTTATCCTGATCTCAGTAACCTGTTTTTTCTGATTAGCTTCAATTACAAGAAGCTGTTTTCTGGCCATATCACCTTTATTTGGATTAGCAATTGGAATGGTGATACCTGCAACAAAACTCCAGGGTGTTTTATCTTTAGCAATATTGCCGTTCAAATAATTACCCTGAATAAAACCAGTGTTAATATTAGATTTCTGAATGTTATACGATTGCTTTGCCATCTCAATCTTAAAATCCTGATAGCTTACCAGCGTTGGAACATTATCATTTGAGTTAATGCTATCGAGAATAGTCTCGATCTGTGCTACGGAAATTATCTCATGGCTATGCCAATTTAATTCTTTCACATAGGCCGCAGTATACTTGGCATCAATTCTCGCAATCTGATTATTCATCTCGAAAAGAGCCTCTTCAGCCTGAACATCTTTAGAGATTTGTTCCAGCTTTAATTCAGCAAAACTGGTTGCATTAAAATAATCTGAAGTATGCTGCTTTTCAAGAATATTAACCTGCGCATCTAACAGCGATTTATCTTTTTGATACAATTGATAGAGCTCGTTGAAATACAAAAAATCTACAACAAGGTTATATCGTTCTATGAGAGCTTCTTTAATGGCAATTTCTCTTTCAAAATTTAATGATTCTGCATAGGTTTTAAAATACTTGTTAGTGCTCTTTATTGCCCATGGATTCGCAGGGCTTAACCACAACCCAAAACGTTGTGTTTCCTTACTAATGCCCTCGTTATTCTGCATTCTAAATTGAAACCTATTGACGAATGACAGACTGTATGGCTTGCCCTGTAAGTAACTGTTTTGCTCATCAATTACTTTTAATGAGATATCACTATCAACTGAACGAAGAAATTGATTAATACTGACTTGCCCATAGTTCTTCTGGGTTAACAGAAGTATAAGAAAGACACCTATGATTTGCTTCAAAAAACGCAGTCTCATATTACTTAATCAGCACTTTTTCTCCTGTGGCAAAATCATTAGCAGGACTGATTTCAATAAATACTTCTCTGCCAAATGCTTTTACAGCAGTAGATTTTTGAAGTATAACCGGAAGCTCAACAACCGACCCGAAGCCAATAACCTTACCTTCTGCTTTCACAAGATGATGATCATAAGACATAACTGTTACCGTTGAAGCCATTGGTATTTCGCGTTCTTTCTTTCCAATAAAATAACCAACAACACTGGTTGGATGACTGGGATTAACAGATAGCATCGGAGCAAAAGCTGCAGCTTCTTCAGCATTCTTTACAAAAACGTTTTCTACAACACCATTAAAAGTTGCGTACTTACTAAGTTTTCGTTTCTCATCATTCAGTAGAGAAAGTTCGTGTTCTAACAAAACAATCTGGTCTGTTAAAAGCGCTTGCTCTGCGTTACTTTGCTGAACAAGATCATTTATCTTAATTGATAATGCAGCAACGTGCATATTTTTTTGGTGATCTAATGAAGCCAGTCTCAGTACGTGTGGGTCTTGCGAATGATCCATTTCTTTAGTAGCTGCAACAAATTCTTTCGTAAGCTGGTCATTAAGTTTAATATTGCTTTTAAGTTCAGCAATATCAGCTTCAATACTCTCTATGACGATGTTATGCTGTGCTTTACTATAGGCAATAGTTGAATTCAAGAGTTTTAATTTTTCATTACGTTCAGATTTTAAGGCATTAATTCGGTTTGCCAATCTGTCGATGTCCATATCAAGTTGTCTGCTTGACAATTCAACGAGGAGATCACCTACTTTAACTTCCTGTCCTGAAACAACATTAACATGTTTCACCAATGACGGTTTCTCTGCGCTGATTATATATTCTTTAGCATAGGTCACCCCTACTGTTGATCTTCCACTTCCATTGAAATAAAGGCGTGAGATCACAAGC
>DATJHZ010000328.1:0-2410 GCA_035493595.1 Cyclobacteriaceae bacterium
TCAACAAAACTAAGTCATTTCTTACGATCAACATTACCATTGACAAGGCCCATGCTTTAATTGAATTTATTGACAATGGCGTTGGAATTGGCAAGCAACATCAGGATGATATTTTTAATATGTTTTACAAAGCTTCGCATCTTTCTAAAGGTGCAGGTCTGGGTCTTTATATTGTTAAAGAGACTCTTGAAAAATTAGGCGGAACCATATCCTTAGAGTCAGAAATTGGCTTCGGAACTGCATTTCGTGTTTCTATTCCTAATGACCATAAGGGAAAACTGATCGGCCAAAAACTTCAATTGAAAAAAAGGTCTGAGTAGTGTTTCTCTCACGATTCCGTATTTATACTTACTGTTCATTCCGTAAAAGAAGGTAAATCAAAATACATCCCTTATGGGATTTCCCTGCCTTGTTCAGGCCAATACCTTTACATCAGAACTCACCAATATTACAGCTATGAAATTTGGTATTACAAGTGATGAAATAATTGCTCTGGAAATTGAGATTGATATTCTAAATGATGACTATCAGGAATTCTTTTTTACAGAAGCCATTCTCAACATCATTCAAACAAATCTTAAAACGGTATATAGTGAAGTATTCATCTGGACTGTTGAAAATCATTTATCAGTTTGGGTTGTTGGTAAAGATTCAACTCATCTCGTAAAAAGCTTTACGAAGTATCGCCACAATTTCACAAGAATGCTGGTATGGGAAGCCTTTGCTGCCAACAATCATTTTAATAGCATATTAGAATGCAATTACTGGAACAATTGCTCTGCGCTTTCAAAAGCAGAATCTTTTAATCGTGGTTATGAAGCTGCAAAAAAAACAAACAGCCTCGGCCCCACGCTTCTTCCTTTAATAAATGAAGGACTCCATGCTTTGAGTGAACATGCTTTCATTCTCGGCGCACGCAATGCATGGCAATATGCCTCAACAAACAAAAACGATATCTTATCTGACTCCATATTTAAACTTAAAGCAAAAGATCTCTTCTATCGCATCAGCGTAAATTAAACCTTTCTAAAAACATGAAACCTAATTACTATCAGGATAAAGAAAATGGCGCTTCCGGAGGAAGTACTACAACATCCAAATCAACAGAGTCAATTTCGGAATTGAAAAAAAGAATTGCCGAAATTGAAGGTGCCTACCAAGTTCAATCGCAAGCTTTAGAACAAGCTGCTGATGCAATTATATCATTCGATCAATCTCATAATATTTCATTCTTTAATAAAGCTGCCGAGGTATTATTTGGATTCACCCGTAAAGAAATTATTGGAAAGAATAGCAAGACAATTATTCCTTCTGAACTTAATGGATCATCTCAACATGAAACCTCTTCAGGTCAGGATATTCAACTTACAAGGAAAGATAAAAGTACGTTCTGGGCAGACCTTACACTTACAAAATCAGAAAGCAATGGCAGAGTTCAATATACAGTCTTCATTAAAGACATAAGTGAACGCCGACGTTTGGAAGAGGATACACAACGCGGCATGGAGCAAATAAAAGCAAGTGAAGAAGAGCTTCGTCAGAACATGGAAGAAATGACCGCCACTCAGGAAGAAATGGCGCGTAAGCAACTGGAGACAGAAGCTCAAATGAGTGCTATCAATTCATCTTCAGCTTATATTGAATTTACACCTGATGGAAATGTCATACTCGCTAATGATCTCTTTCTCCAAACTCTTAAATATTCACTTAAAGAAATTGAAAACAAACACCATCGCATTTTCTGTGAATCATCATACTCCAACACAAGAGCGTACGAGCAATTCTGGAATGATCTTCGTTCAGGCAAAGCACAGGCAGGAGAATTCAAGAGAATAGCAAAAGATGGTTCAGAGGTTTGGCTCCTTGCTAACTACACACCTGTATTTGATAAGAATGGAAAAGTTACCAAGGTTATTAAACTTGCTAATAATATCACAGAACAAAAATTAAAAAACATTGACTACGAAGGTCAGCTTGATGCTATTGGTCGTTCAAACGCTGTTGTTGAGTTCGACATGGATGGTAATGTATTGTTTGCCAATGACAACTTTATAAAAACACTTGGTTACTCATCACTCAATGAAATCAAAGGAAAACATCATCGCACATTTGTATCACCAGAGTATGCCCGCAGCAATGAGTATCGCAATTTCTGGGACACTCTTAATCGTGGAGAATTTTTTGTAGGAACGTATACGCGTATTAACAAACGTGGTGAAGAAGTATTTATACAGGCATCTTACAATCCCATTAAAGATGCTGATGGAAAACCTTACAAGGTAGTGAAGTATGCGCTTGATATGACTGAAGTTATCAAAGCAATCAAAGCCATGTCTAAAGGCGATCTGAGTATGCGGTGCGACACAACTGTAGACAACGGCGGGCTTACTGCAGAAATTAATAAAACACT
>DATJHZ010000329.1:0-3981 GCA_035493595.1 Cyclobacteriaceae bacterium
CTTTGTTAAAGATGGAACAAAACTGGTTAAAATACTTCTGGATGATATTCTCTACGTTGAAGGACTTAAAGATTATGTAACCATCCATACCCGTCAGCAAAAAATTACTTCTCTTCAGCGTCTTAAAAATCTGGAGGAGCAGTTGCCGTCCAATAAATTTATCAGAATTCACCACTCTTATATAATAGCCCTAAGTGTGATAGATGTTATTCATAAAGGAGAAGTACAGATAGGGAATGTTTTTATCCCCATAAGCGACAGCTATAAGAAGACCTTCCGGGATATCATTGAAAAGAATCAGATGCAGTGATCTTTTAAAAAATGGTCGAAATAAGCCTTGGGGATACACCTAATCCCTTAAAAAATTGAAATAATCTTCACTTTTTTGAGGATAAGGCTAAAAAGATTTTTGCAGAAATAGAATTCTCTTTTACATTTGCAGTCCCAAAACATCGGGAAAAGAGAATGGGAGCTTAGCTCAGCTGGTTCAGAGCATCTGCCTTACAAGCAGAGGGTCGGGGGTTCGAACCCCTCAGCTCCCACAGAATTGAAACCGTTACAAATGTGTAACGGTTTTTTTATGTTTATGAAATCCCTCTTTTACGTTCTATTCTCTACTTCATCCAAAAATTCTACATCGGCCAAGCATCTAAAAAATTACCACCGAGCTGATAGTGATTAATTTCATCGTCATTCAAAAGACAAGCCTCCAGTTCTTTCCTTACTTTTTCTTTATCCAGATCCTGACCTATGATTACCAACTCATTTAATCTATCACCCCATATTTTATTCCACTTCTTTTGAATGTGATGCTGATTCTCCAAATATGCCGAACTGTTCGCACGCTGCGATGATGAAAGACTTGCCCACCACTTTCCATAAACTTCTGCCTTAGATGATCCTCCTGCCTGACTCCACAAAAGTGCTTCATCTGGTCTGGATGCCATCCAGAAAATTCCTTTACTTCTTATTACATTGCCTGGCCAATTGTTCTGTATGTAATCCCATAATCGTTGAGGATTAAACGGACGAGGATCGCGAAAAACAAATGAAGTGATTCCATACTCTTCTGTTTCCGGTGTATGCTCATTGTTTAATTCTTTAATCCATCCGGCAGCTTGTTGAGCCTTATCGAAATCAAACATTCCGGTGTTCAGAATTTCCTTCGGCTCAATTTTTCCAAATATTGACTTGATGATCCTGGCCTCCGGATTAAGTTTTAAGATCAGACCTTCCAGTAATTTCAGATTCTCTGTCGAAACTAAATCTGTTTTGTTCAGTATGATGACGTTGGCAAATTCAATCTGATCTGTTAGTAAATTGACAATGCTGCGTTGATCTTCTTTATCATCTGTCATCTCTCGTGTAAGAATGGTATCAACACTGCCAAAATCTTTAAAGAAGTTAAAGGCATCCACGACAGTAACCATCGTATCCAATCTTGAAAATTTTGTCAGGTCAAGCAATTCATCACCTGTAGCAAAACTGAACGTCTGTGCTACAGGAATGGGTTCAGAAATTCCGGTACTTTCAATAAGCAGGTAATCAAATTTTTTCTGCTTGGCTAGTTTTTCAACTTCAACCATCAAGTCTTCACGGAGTGTGCAACAGATGCAACCGTTACTCATCTCAATCAGTTTTTCTTCTGTGCGTGAAAACTTAATTTCATTTTTTACAAGTTGAGCATCTATGTTCACTTCACTCATATCATTTACAATCACGGCTACTTTTAATCCATTGCGATTATGAAGAATGTGATTGAGAAGAGTTGTTTTGCCAGCACCTAAAAAACCGCTAAGCACAGTTACCGGAAGTTTCTGCTTTTTAAAATAGTCTGTTATCATTTATTGAATTTTTAATTCGCTATAATTTCGGCATCGACCAATATGAAATTCATGTGATTAATATCTTTATCATTAAGCTTCAGCTTTCCTTTAACAGAAATAATCTGATCAACTTTTAGTTTAGGCGCTTTAGATTTAAGAATTACTTCTGCTACTGATTCTGGTCCGGCGCCTCCACAAAAGAAACAGGAAGCATAAGCGTTTTTAGAAATTATTAATTGATCCTTGGGCAGATCGAATGGTATATGATATCCTTTCAAGATAATCTCTGTTCCCTCCAATGATCTGATCCGTTGATCAAAGAAGGGAACTAGAAAATATTCATTTGATTTTTTGAATAATTTGGGTGTAAACTTAACCCGCGCAAAAATGGGCCATCCATCTACCTCGTTACTTTGAGCAAAAACAGGGAAACAAAAAATAAAAGTTATCGCTAAAATGGCTTTCATAAATTTTTCTTTCTCTGATTTGGATCGCACAACTCTTCCGTTGATGTTATTTTTCACCCAGAGAAAACACCAATCCAACAGAAGCATTTATCCACGACATAGGTTGCTTTGTTACCATACGTCCGGCATTGTTAGAACGATTTTCGTTTTTAATTTTTATGCCGTCAGAATTGAAATAGTCTGCACGAAACATAAGCCCAAGTTTGCTTGTCATAGCATAACGAAGACCAGCACCTACTTGCCATCCAAAGGCTGATGCTGTTGAACTTTTTTGTTTAAGCAATGTGCTGGTATTATCTTCTAACTGCACTGTCATCTCTGGTGTTGAAAGACTTTGTATAATTCCACCCAGTGCTCTCACATCAATGGTTAGTTTGTTAATAGGAAAAGATAATTGAGGCCCCAGCATTGCATTAATAGAACTGTAGCTACCAGAAGTTTTCACTGTCGACTCGTCTACACCAAAAGCATCTGTATAACTATCTCCTAATTTAGAAGCATCAGCTTTGGAAAAGCCTCCATGATTTGAGTAATACAAAGTTCCTGCTAAACCAAGCTTAGGTAAAAAATAGTAAGCGCCTTCAACGCCAAAAGCAAATCCGGTTTTGGCAAAGCCAGAATTATTATTCCAATTGTTAAGCGAGCCAGTTCCTGTTTTTGAAAAATCTCCCAGCGGGGTGGAAACACCTGCAGAAAAGCCAATGTAGTTACTAGCTTTATTTTGAGCATACGATGTCATTGCAATCAAAAAGAATGTTGCACTGAAAAATATAGATTTTGTTTTCATGTCTGATGTTGAATTTATGTTTACAAATAATGAGATAATTGATTACTGAATTTTAACATTGAAGCCAACATCAAGATCAGTTGATCCGGGAGCATATGTTCCATTCTTCACATTCGGTTGATGACGCAGTACAATTCTCAGCCATCCTGAACTTGCCGCGGCTGTAGTGAATTTAGTTTCCAATCCTAGTGGATATTGCTGTGAGTTATTGTCATGGTCAGTAATCACAATAGATAAATTAAGATTGCTACCAGCAGGAATAGGTGTTGGTATAGGCTCAGGATAAATGTCATTCTGATCAGTCGGATAATTATTTGGAATAACAAGTGGCTGATCGGTTGGTAATGGTTGGTAAAAAAAGAGATGATAATTAGCTCGCTCTTTTATTTCATCAGAAACATTAAATACAGGGCTTTGTGTTTTATCTAGCAGAACAAGTTTGGCTGTGTAGGTTGCATTGGCTTTCAGATTCAGGTTGGCTTCACTCACATCTACTGGTAATGGATTTCCATTGTTATCTAATAGTTGCTCCCACTGCGCTGTTGGTTTGTCAGTTCCGTCAGCAACATTAACAAGTTGTAATTGCACTGTAGTCAATGCCTCGTTGGAGATTGTTGGGGCAACAACTTGTTCGTCTTTGTTACAGGAGAATATTATCAACGCTCCCGCCATCATCATTGAAATTGATTTTTTTAAATTCATCATAGTTTATTTTTAGTTATTCGATTCGTTATGATTAAGTGCTCCAAAAGGCACTCGTACTCGGAGTGTAAAATTTCTTCCGGGTTCATCAGAGAAATACCTGAACCTGTCCATGTAGTCGCGATACGTTGTATTCAATAAATTGCTTGCAGAAAAGTTTATGTTCATCAATTGTTTACCGAGTGGGAGAGAGAATCCA
>DATJHZ010000330.1:0-18152 GCA_035493595.1 Cyclobacteriaceae bacterium
GTTGAAAAAGCACTGAATACAATTACCGCAAGAACTCTTGTTGTTGGTATTGATAGCGACATTTTATTTCCTATTCACGAACAGCAATTTCTGGCAAAGCATATATCAAATGCACATCTTGAAACAATGACCTCATTATATGGACATGATGGGTTTCTTGTTGAAGTGGAGCAACTCAATCAATATATCAAAAGATTTTTTTCGGAAGATCTTGTTAGCGTAGTGACAAAATATAAGTAACAGTAAGAACATGGCAGCAGAAGTAAACGGAAAAAGCAATCAGAGCATCAGCCACACCAAACATAAACATGTTAAGTTAGGATTGTTCGGGTTTGGATGCGTAGGTCAAGGTCTATATCATGTGTTGGAAGAAACGCCTGGCATTAAAGCTGAGATCAAAAAGATTTGTGTTAAAAACAAAAGCAAAGCAAGGCCGCTTCGTGCAGACCTCATGACCTTCAACAAAGAAGATGTACTTCTTGATAAAGACATTGATGTTGTTGTTGAGTTAATAGATGATGCCAACGCAGCTTTTGAAATTGTTAAAGCTGCCTTAAAGAATGGCAAAGCAGTTGTTACTGCAAACAAGAAAATGCTTGCCGAACATCTCGAAGAAATCTATCAACTACAGATTCAATATGGTAAGCCCGTTCTTTATGAAGGATCTGTTTGTGGAGCGATACCCATTATTCGTAACCTGGAAGAATATTACGACAACGATTTGCTGACTGGCATTGAAGGGATCTTCAACGGGTCAACAAATTATATTCTTACAAAAGTTTTTGATGAAAATAAAAGCTATGCAGACGCTTTGGCTAAAGCTCAGGAACTTGGCTTTGCTGAATCAGACCCAAGCCTTGATGTAAAAGGTTTCGATCCGAAATTCAAATTAGTGATTGCCATTGCTCATACATTCGGTGTATTTGTTAAACCGGAAGATGTAATTAACATAGGCATCGATCGCATATCAGATCTTGACTTAAAGTTTGCGCGCGAAAATAAATATGGCATTAAGCTGGTAGCACGTGCGTTTAAAAAAGACGGTCGCGTATTTGGTTTTGTTGCCCCTCAATTTATTGAGCAAACTCATCCGTTATTTGCTGTTAGAAATGAGTACAATGCCGTGCAGGTAGAAAGTGCTTTCGCTGAGAAACAACTCTTTATTGGCAAAGGCGCAGGCAGTTACCCAACAGGTTCAGCAGTGCTCTCAGATGTTTCAGCGCTTACGTATGACTATCAATATGAATACAAAAAACTGAATCAGCCACACGATTTAAAATTTTCCAACAGCTTATCTGTTGATGCCTTTGTGAGTTTTGAACAAGGCACTAATATTTCTATTGGTGACTTCGAACAATTTCAAAATGGTTATGCCGCCAATGGAAAACAATACATGGTTGGACGTGTGAAACTTGAAAAACTACAAGCCTGGTCATTGCTTGATGGAGTCGGAATTATACTGGCACCCAATGCAACATTGGTACCTGAAAAAGAAATCACTAAAGAAATTGATGCATTAGTTTAGTGTAGACTAAACACTTCGACAGTAAAAACTGCCGTAAAGCATATTAATTCAAGGCCTTACATGTGTTAGCATGTAAGGCCTTGTTTTTTGGCAGCATGAAGGGTTGATTTAGTTGGCATTATTTATTAAATCGAATGAGCAAACGTTTGAAACTACCCCAACCTGAAAAAGTTTGTATCAATTGCACTGCTCATCGTATTCCTATTTAATGTAGGCGGGTATTATATTGTGTTCTGGGGACTTCGTGTTAAGGCGGACCGCGAAATTGTTAGCCGAATTGAAAATAACACTTATAACAATCAAGAAACTGTTTTAATAAAAATACCATTCTCTCTTCCGTATCCGGTTAGTGAAGATTTTCAATTCGTAAAAGGAAAATTTGAGCATCAGGGTGAGTACTATAAACTCATTAAACAAAAACTGGAAGGTGACACACTCTACATATTTTGCATTAAGAATAACAAAGAGAAGCACCTTAACAACAAAATGATTGAGTATGGAAATCTATTTAATGATCTGCCCACACAATCTAAACAATCTCAAAACCTGTTAAGTAAACTACTCAAAGAATATGAGCCACTTCACCAGTTAGTACTCACTACTGAAGAAGGCTGGGTTGCTAATCTTACTTTTAGTCATTTATCATTTCGCATACTTGAGATAGAACAACTCATTCAATCTCCTCCTCCCAAATCTCACTGCTAATTTCCTTTTAGTCTTTTACAAGACACAAGCCTTTGACGAAGTCATTGGCTTGCATGACATGCTGTTCAATTGATCAGCTTGCCTTCTATTATTTTAATTACCATTAACCAAACCATTATGAAACTAAATATTTACGTAATTATATTTTTATTGATACTTAGCGTGACTACTACAAAAGTTCTCGCTCAAGGTTGTGTGGCGGTACGCCAAATGGGTGGTATTAATCCACTGTCATCAAATGGATATACTTTACCAAAAGGACAATTTCAAATCGGAACAAGCTATAGATACTTTCATTCCTTCCGCCATTTTGTTGGTACAGAAGAGCAACCTCAACGCCAGAATACGGGCGGAGGCTTTGATGCAAATGGACATGAAAAAGGCAATGCTGTGAATATTTATTCACACGCTGTGGATCTTAATATTTCTTATGGTATCACAGATCGTTTGCAGGTAAATGTTTCAATACCTTATGTTCATAACGAGCGCTCACAGGTTCTTGCTATCCAAAAAGATCCTACAACAAATCAAACACTTATAGGAAACCGTTATAGCGTTTATGCACAAGGTTTAGGAGATATTCGTATTAGCACAAATTATTGGTTATTCGATCCTGCCAAAACATCGAAAGGAAATTTATTGATTGGCGCAGGGATAAAACTAAACTCAGGAAGCCACAGCAAAAAAGATAATGGGCTTGCCTTAGATGCAAACGGAAATGTTATAACCACCAAGCAAACTATGGATCAAGCCATACAACCTGGTGATGGTGGAATTGGCTTTTCTTTAGAAGTGCAAGGATTTAAAAAATTCTATAAAGGTATTTATGGTTTTGCTAATGGATATTATCTCTTCAATCCTAAGCAATCAAATGGTACTTACAAGTCTAGTCCTGATTTAACAGTAAAGGATGTAAATAAAAACACAACTACCCTTAAAGGTTACAACATGTATGCATGCCCTGATCAATATTTTGCACGAGCTGGTTTTATGACATCTGTTTTAAAAGACAAGAATCTTACCTTGTCATTGGCTGCAAGATGGGAAGGCATTCCAGCATTTGATGCTCTGGGTGGTGAAAAGGCATACCGTCGTCCAGGTTACGTAGTTGCCGTTGAGCCTGGTGTTAGCTACCGCATGGGCAAGCACAGCTTCAGTTTGTTCGTTCCTTACAATTTCATCAAGAACAGAATTCAGAGTGCTAATGACATAGCATCACAAAACATACAAAATGCTGTTATCTCTGATACTTCTAAAAAGGTGCATGTACAAGGTGATGCAGCTTTTGCAGATTATTCAATAAGCTTTATTTACAATTATCGTTTAGGGAAATTATTCTAAGTCAACGTTAATTAAATTACAAACTAAAAGAGGATGTCAGTGATGGCATCCTCTTTTAGTTTGTATACAATTATTTTAACGATCTCATCCGACCACTTCGGGTATTTCCATCAACACCGTTGTACCTTTACCTACTTCAGATTCGATACGAATACTGCCTTGTAATTTCTCTATCGTTTCTTTTACAATATAAAGTCCAAGACCAGAGCCTGCACCGTCATCAGTAGCGCGGTAAAACATCTTATAAACTTTATCAAGATGTTCTTTCGCTATACCTTTTCCATTGTCTTCAATGGCAAGCTTTACACCTTGTTCATTGATGTCAACATCAACCTTAATGATAGGATCTCTACCATTACGATAGCGGATTGCATTTGAAATAATATTGTTAAGTATGACTTTCAATCTCCACTGATCACAATAAAAAGGCTTTGATTGGTTTACCGTAATGATACGCTCAACAGATTTGCCTGTTGATGTAGCAAATTTTAATTGATTGAAAGTTTCTTCAATCATTGGTTCGAATTTGATTTCTTCGCGTTTTACTTCAAGCCTTGAATTGCGTGATTGATCAAGTATTTCCTTTATAAAATTATCTTGCTGCAGTGCACTTGAATTAATCTTATCAAGATACACATCCTTCATGGCTACATCCTTATCTTTTTTAGCCAGGTTTATAAGCCCCAGCACTGAAGCTATGGGCGCACGCAAATCGTGCGATACACTATAAACAAAATTATCCAGTTCAGTATTTCGTTTGCTTAACTCTTGATTAGTACGCTGAAGTTTCTCTTCCGCTTCAATTCGTGTGTTGATCTGAGCATTTATTTCTTTTGTACGCTCTTGTACTTTGGCTTCAAGTGTTTCATTAAAAAGTAATAACTCTTGCTGTGCCTCTGTGCGTTCTTTTACAGTTGCCGACAATACAATGGTAGAAATACTAACTACGCCAATGAAAATCTGCAATAGTAACATAGAACTATAAGGTCCACCTGCCAGTACAAAAGGACCCACGTTGTATACAGTAAAGTATATGGAAATAATCGACGCTACTAAAACACCTGTGATGGCAATTGTTAATTTAAAACGAAAAGCCAGCCACAATAAAAAGGGAAGCATTAAAAAAGGTAGAGCATGTTGAAGTGTATCCTGCAGATAATCTATCTGAATTAAAAAATACATGCCTACACTGCAAACTATAAAAATTCCAATTTCAAGAATTTTTTCATTCGAAAACTTCAACGTGTGTTTACTTGCAATGGCCAGAATGAAGGGAGTGAATAACAAGATGCCAACCGCATTACCAACCCACCATGAAAAGCCTGTGCGCACTATGTCGGCAGATGGAGTAACGTTATTCAAATAAAGACTCGTTGTACCAATGCCTGCTCCTATAAGACAGATAAAGAGCGTTACAAAAAGAAAGCGAAAGGCATTACGAGTGTGATTAAATGGAAACTTATCCTTTATCCAGACCTTAACTAGAAAATTACCGACTACAGCCTCCAACGTATGGCCTATGGCAATAAAGCTTGAGATGGTTATAATAGTTTGGGGCGGAAGTTCTGAACTGTTCCAGTACGCCATAATATTCGCAATGAGCGAACCAATAGTAATTCCCGGCCATGATGATCGGCCTAAAAGAATAATTAGAGCAAAGGCAATACCCGAAGGGGGCCACGTAGGTAAGGCAGTAGTATTCTCAAATGCCAAAAAATAACCTAGTCTTGCTGAAAAATAGTATAACAGTGCTACAAGAATGATCTTTGCATCTGGAATATACTTAAGCAGATACTTTAACTTCATGGAATAAAGCATTCATAATCAGCTAAATATATAACAATAATATTTTAAGTACAAATTAGCTCACGCTGAACGTCAGGCAGTTACAGATGGACTGACTGTTTTTAACGACGAATGGCCTGCTATTCATATATTCACACAAATTTTAAAGCCCATTGTAATGGATTTGACCATATTCTTTTCACCGGTTGATGAAGTAATCTACGAGAACATCTCCTCCCCTGCTTCCTTCTTCAAAAACATAAAGGCCTATACCGAGAAAATGCCAGACATTAAAGATGCGCACATGGCTATCTTAGGTGTAAAGGATGAACGTGGCAGCCAATACCAAAGTACCACCTCAGCACCTGATGAAATCCGTAAAAAACTTTATAATCTTAAACGAGGCACTGGCTCATATAAGGTAATTGATCTTGGCAACCTGAATCCCGGTCATGATCTGGATGAGACTTATGTTCGCATCAGTGAAGTTTGCAGAATCCTGCTTGAGAATAATGTGTTGCCTATCATCATCGGCGGATCTCATAATCTTGACTACGGACAATACACCGCTTATGAAACAATGGATAAGCTTGTAAGCTTTCTTAATGTTGATGCGTTCCTTGATCTTGATGAAAAGAAAGATTCTCCTGCCAATCAGCAACACATCCACAAAATACTTTTGCACGAGCCAAACTTTCTATTCAGTTACTCTCACCTGGCATACCAAAGCTATCTTATCGATCCGCTATGTGTGTCTATACTTGAGAAGTTATATTTCGAAGCTTTTCGTATTGGACAGATCCGTACAAATCTTTCAGAGATAGAACCGGTAATACGCAATGCCGATATGCTTTCATTTGATATCACTGCTATTCGATCTTCTGATGCACCAGGAAATAATCAGGCACAACCCTTTGGTCTTACCGGGGAAGAAGCCTGTCAGATTTGCTGGTACGCTGGCCTGAATGAAAAGTTAAGCTCTGTTGGTTTCTATGAATACGCACCGGACGCTGATGACAATCAGAAAAAAACAGCATCCGTTGTTGCTACGATGATCTGGTATTTTATTGAAGGATATTATCATCGTAAGAATGATCAGAATTTTACCAGCAATGATTTTTTAAAGTATGTGGTATCTATGCCGGTAGAGCCCGAAACATTGGCTTTCTATAAAAGTAAATTCAGTGATAAGTGGTGGATGGAGGTACCAAACCCGAGTGGCAAGAAACAATATGCACGCAACAGCATAGTGCCTTGTAGCTATAACGATTATCAAACCGCTACGAAAGGTGAAGTACCAGAGCGTTACATAAACACACTTGCCAAGTTAAATTGATGCTCTCTTCATTGAGTATATCGCTCCACTGAACTCAATACATTAAAAAAAAATTAAATTTTAAAATAGAAAGGCTTTGACCGATGCGATAACTCCCGCATCAATCAAAGCCTTTTATACTTTACTTATAAAGCGTTGAGGTTTATTACAGATACTCACCTGAAGCCGGTCTGGCTTTCACGTCATTTACAAATCTTCTAAACTGTTCTTCTTTATCTTTTTCGCAAACGATAATAACGTTATCAAACTCACCTATCAGATAACCATTAAGACCTTGTGCAACAATAAGCTTATCAGGTGAGCCTTTTATGATGCAGTTGCGAGTTTCATAGAGCAATGCGTTGGCATGGATAGCATTGTTGCTGGAGTCTTTGTCAGAAATTTCATGTATCGATCCCCATGAACCCAAATCAGACCACGTGAAATCGCCTAGGCACATGTAAACATTATCTGCCTTCTCCATAATACCATAATCAATAGAGATACTCTTGCATTGAGAGTATGCACTTAGTATGGCATCTTTCTCTCCCGGCTTATTAAACTCAGGAATTGCCTCATGAAAAACTTCTGTCATCTCAGGCAGATATTTTTCAAGAGCTTTTATAATGGCTTGTACGCCCCAAATGAAAATACCTGAGTTCCATACAAAATCACCGCTCTCCAAAAATTTCTTAGCCAATGCTAATTCAGGTTTCTCAGTAAAGGTCTTCACCTTTTTAGCAAATGCTTTCTCTGTATGATATTGAATATAACCGTAGCCGGTTTCAGGTCGTGTTGGTTTGATGCCGAGCGTAATTAACTTATCCTGCTCCTTAGCCTGATCGACAGCTTTCTTGATAATCTCTCTGAATTCATCTTCCTTCATGATGAGGTGATCAGATGGTGTAACAACGATGATAGCATCTTTATTAAGCTGTGCAATCTTATAACTGGCATAGCCAATGCAAGCTGCTGTGTTCTTGCGCATAGGCTCTGCAAGAATTTGCTGAACTCCCAATTGGGGCAATTGTTCCTTCACCAATCCAGCGTGTTCTTCATGCGTAACAACAAATATATTTTCAACCGGACAAAGAGGCAGAAAACGATCAAATGTGGATTGTAAAAGGGATTTGCCTGTACCCAAAGCATCGAGAAATTGTTTAGGCTTTGAGTTTCTGCTATATGGCCAGAAGCGTACGCCTACTCCTCCTGCCATTAATACAACATATAAATTCTTGTTCATTTTAATTTAAAGCGTAAAAAGTTTTGTAAAAGACGTTAGTAACGAAATGTTATAAAAGGATTTATTAAAAAATTAAACTATACCCTCTTTAAGAAGGTCGTGAAGATGAATAAAACCGCCTACTTTATCACCATCGGTCACCACTAATTGTGTGATATTATTTTCCTGCATCAGATGTAAGGCTTGCACCGCAAATTCATCTTTTTCAATTTTTTTAGGAGTGCGGGTCATGATGTCCTCTGCTTTTAAGCCAGTGAGGTCGCTCTCCTTCTGCAGCATTCGCCTTAGATCTCCATCTGTAATAATGCCTAACAACTTATTTTCATTGTCTACTACAGCAGTGCAACCTAATCGCTTAGACGATATCTCCATGATAACATCACGCCAGGGTGTATCGGCTTTAACTAACGGAAGTTCATTATTTATACTGATATCTGACACCTTGAGGTAGAGCTGTTTACCCAGAGCACCACCAGGATGAAATTCAGCAAAGTTCTCACTTGAAAAATCGCGCAACTCCAACAAACAAATGGCAAGCGCATCACCCATAGCCATGTGCACTGATGTGCTGGTGGTGGGTGCGAGGTTATGCGGACACGCCTCTTCTGCAATCGTTGCATTCAGTACGTGATCAGCTTGCTTTGCTAAATATGAATTAGTGTTACTTACTAATGCAACAAGCTTTGAGCCTCTGCGTTTTAGTAGCGGTACCAACACCTTTATCTCAGGAGTGTTTCCACTTTTTGAAATGCAGATAACGATGTCTTCATGTTGAATCATACCAAGATCGCCATGAATAGCATCAGCAGCATGCATGAATATTGCGGGAGTACCGGTAGAATTAAAAGTTGCAACAATCTTATTGGCGATGATCGCACTTTTACCAACGCCAGTAACAACAACTCTGCCCTTGGACTGATAGATTTCTCGAACACATGCTTCGAAATCGTTACCGATATAATTTGTCAGATTTAATATTGCTTGGGATTCATTTATTAAAACGTCCTGTGCAATTTTTATTATATTTTTTAGTAAATTCAATTCCTTTTCGAAGTTAGCTTTGTCAATATGGACAAAGATACAATTTTAGGTTTTATTCAAGACGATATGATGTTGGTTGAAGAGAAAGACGCATTAAAAGACAGGCTCAAGCAAATATTTGGTTATAGCCAGTTCAGGGGCAATCAGGAAACCATTATCCGCAACTTATTAGACGGTAAAAATACCTTTGTCATAATGCCTACAGGCGCTGGTAAGTCATTATGCTACCAGCTACCAGCTATGATGAAAGACGGCCTGGCTGTCGTTATCTCTCCGCTCATCGCGCTGATGAAAAATCAGGTAGATCAGATGAATGCGTATGGCGTTAATGCGCGCTTCATGAACTCAACACTCAGCAAGGGTGAAATCACCAGGCTGAAGAAAGATTGCATGAATGGCTCTGTTAAATTACTTTATGTTGCGCCAGAGTCTCTCAACAAAGAAGAAACTATCGAATTTCTTAAAAAAGTAAACGTATCATTTGTTGCCATTGATGAAGCGCATTGTATCTCTGAGTGGGGTCATGACTTCAGACCTGAGTATCGCCGTATAAAAACCATGATTCAAAACCTGGGCAACATGCCTGTTATAGCTCTTACAGCAACAGCAACGCCTAAGGTTCAGCTTGACATTCAAAAGAACTTACAGATGGAGGATGCTGATGTATTCCTCTCATCATTCAATAGAAAAAATCTCTACTACGAAGTACGTCCTAAAAAAGAAACGAAGAAGCAGCTTATCAAATTCATGAAGGACCATAAAGGTAAATCAGGAATTGTATACTGCTTAAGTCGTAAGAAGGTTGAAGAGATTGCGCAGTTACTAAGTGTTAATGGTTTCAAAGCAAGACCGTATCATGCTGGTCTCGATCCGGATGTGCGCATTAAAAATCAGGATGACTTTCTGAATGAAGAAGTTGACATCATTGTTGCTACCATTGCGTTTGGTATGGGTATCGACAAACCAGATGTTCGCTTTGTTGTTCACTATGATGTGCCTAAATCACTGGAAGGATATTATCAGGAAACTGGTCGCTCTGGTCGTGATGGTCTTGAAGGCGTTTGTCTTATGTTCTACAGTCACAACGACTTGAACAAACTGGAGAAATTCAATAAAGATAAATCTGTTCAAGAGCGTGAGAATGCACGTGTGTTACTTCAGGAAATGGAGTACTACGCTGAATCACCTGTGTGCCGACGCAGACAACTGCTTCACTATTTTGGTGAAGAGTTTAAAGAAGATAACTGTGGTATGTGCGACAACTGCGTACATCCTCGTGAGCGTTTTGATGGTGCTGAATCTGTATCGCTTGTATTACAAGCTGCAAAACAAACACAAGAACGTTTTGGTCTCAGTCACCTTGTACATGTTATTCGTGGTGTTGAAGATGAGTATGTAAAGAGCTACGGTCACTTTGATCTGGATGTATATGGTAAAGGAAGTGATGAAGATTCTGATTACTGGAAGTCAGTTGTTCGCCAGGTATTAATTTATCAATACTTAGAAAAAGACATTGACAATATTGGTGTACTAAAAGTGACCAAGAGAGGCGAAGCCTTCCTGAAATCACCACACCCTATTGAACTTGCGCGTGATCACGACTTCACTACAGACATTGAGGACGAAGAAGTATCATCTGAAAAAGCTCCTGTTAATGCCAAGGCTTATGACGTGAAGCTTTTTGAAATGCTGAAGGCATTACGCAAGAAAATAGCTAAAGAAAAAGACTTGCCTCCTTATGTAATCTTCCAGGATCCATCATTGGAAGAAATGGCAACAACTTATCCTACTAATAAAGAAGAACTCGCGCAGGTAAATGGCGTGGGCATGGGTAAGGTTAATAAATTTGGCAAAGAGTTTCTGGAAGTTATTCAGAAATACGTTGACGAGAATGAAATTGAAACCGCTACTGATGTAGTTGTGAAATCATCCGTTAACAAATCCAAAATCAAAATTTATATTATCCAGCATATCGATAAAAAGACTGATCTGGAGGAGATCGCTGAAACTAAAGGCATCACCTTTGATGAGATGCTGACAGAGATCGAGAACATTTGTTATTCAGGTACAAAACTTAACCTGGATTATTATATCGATCAGGTACTTGATGAGCATAAGCAGGATTTAATTTTCGATTACTTCCTCAATTCCGAGACTGACAGTCTGGATCATGCCATGAAAGATGATAGTATATCTGAGTTCACAGAAGAAGAAGTGCGATTGATGAGAATCAAGTTCTTGTCAGAGTACGCTAACTAAATTTTTCAACATCTATTGAAAAGCCCTCTAATTGAGTTTAGAGGGCTTTTTTTATTCTTTATTAAACCAAAATACCGTCTTATCTTTGGGCTTAAACCATACTCCATGAACATCCTTATTATTGGAAACGGAGGGCGTGAACATGCCTTAGCCTGGAAAATCAAACAAAGCAGCAATTGCGATAAGCTTTTTGTTGCCCCCGGCAATGCAGGTACTGATTTGGTTGCCAAAAATGTAGCAATTGCCACTGATGATTTCCCTAAGCTTGGTCAGTTCTGCATTGAAAATAATGTAGAGCTTGTAGTAGTTGGACCAGAGGCACCTCTGGTTAAAGGCATTCGTAATTATTTTGAAAGTGAACCTTCCCTTTCTAAAATCTTATTGATTGGTCCTGGCAAAGAAGGGGCTGCACTGGAAGGCAGTAAAGATTTTTCAAAACAATTTATGATTCGCCATGGCATACCTACTGCCAAGGCCAAGACTTTTAATGTTTCAGAGTTAAATCTGGCTATCGATTATATTTCAACCTGCAAGCCTCCCATCGTTTTAAAAGCTGATGGACTGGCGGCTGGTAAGGGAGTTATCATCAGTCTCTCTCAAGGCGAAGCAAAAGCTGTTATCAAAGACATGCTTGTTAATAAAAAATTTGGTGAAGCCAGCGCCAAAGTTTTGATTGAAGAATTTCTAAGTGGCATTGAACTTTCAGTCTTTGTACTGACGGATGGCAATGACTATGTGATACTGCCAGAAGCAAAAGATTACAAGCGCATAGGCGAAGGTGACACTGGCCCTAACACAGGTGGCATGGGTGCTGTATCGCCTGTTATTTTTGCTGATGAGGTCTTCATGAAGAAAGTGGAAGACCAGGTTGTGAAGCCTACAATAAACGGTTTGAAGAAAGAAGGTATTCCTTTCAAAGGCTTTGTTTTCATCGGCATCATGAACGTAGGTAGCAATCCTTATGTTATTGAGTATAATGTGCGCATGGGCGATCCTGAAACACAGGCCGTGATGCCACGCATTAAAAATGATCTTGTTGATTTATTTGTGGCTACTGCCAAAGGTGAACTGAAAGGTAAAAAAATAGAAATCAATCCACAGCCAGCAGTGGCTGTTGTATTGGTGGCGGGAGGATATCCGGAGGAATACAAAAAAGGCGATCTTATCAAAGGTCTTGAAAAGACAAATGAAGGATTAGTGTTTCACGCCGGTACCAAAACACGTCATGAAGATACACTCACCGATGGCGGCCGCGTAATGGCCGTAACCGGTATGGGTGAGAGCCTGGCCAAAGCACGTGAAAAAGCTTTTGCTGGAGTTGCCCACATACAGTGGGATGGATTATATTACAGAAAGGACATTGGGCTTGACCTGATGAAGCTAGATCAAAAGTAGATTCTGCTATTGCAGGATATGAATATCTAAATTTTTAACAGAATCAACTATGGGATGTGCGTGCGGAACAGACAAAAGTGGAGCAACGGCGGGTTGTAAAAACAACGGCGCATGCGGCACTGGCGGCTGTAATAAAATGAATGTATTCGATTGGCTCTCCAACATGGACATGCCTGTTCAGGATAAATTTGATATTGTTGAAGTACGTTTTAAAAACGGCCGTAAGGAGTTTTTTAAAAATTCTGATAAGCTTGCACTTACTACAGGTGATGCTGTTATTGTGGAAGTACCCAACGGTCACCACCTGGGTCACGTGTCACTTCAGGGAGAGCTGGTAAGGCTTCAAATGCAAAAGAAAAAAGTTGCTAATGATAGTGAGATCAAAAAGATCTATCGCATAGCGCATCAAAAAGATTTAGAGAAAATTGAGGAAGTAAAGAAGCGCGAATTACCCACGCTATACAGAACACGAGAAATACTTCGTGACTTAAAACTTGATATGAAGCTTTCTGATATTGAGTATCAGGCTGACAATACAAAAGCAACTTTCTATTATTCTGCCGATGATCGTGTAGACTTTCGTGAGCTTATAAAAATTCTGGCAGGAGAATTTAAGATACGCGTAGAGATGCGCCAGATTAGTCTTCGTCAAGAAGCGGGTCGCTTAGGTGGTATTGGAGTATGTGGTCGTGAACTTTGCTGCTCTACATGGCTCACTGATTTTAAAAACGTTGCAACCAGTGCAGCACGTTATCAGAATCTTTCGTTGAACCCAAGCAAATTGTCAGGACAGTGTGGCCGTTTAAAATGCTGTCTTAACTACGAGCTTGAAACATACATGGATGCCCTTGAAGACATTCCTAAAATTGAAGGACCACTCTTAACAGAGAAAGGCGATGCCACACTTCAAAAGACAGACATCTTCAGAAAGATTATGTGGTTTGGTTTCCGTGAAGAGAATACCTGGTATCCACTTAATGTAGCGCGGGTAAATGAGATTCTACTCATGAATCAGAAAGGTAAAAAACCTGCCAGCCTTGATCTAGATGTTGTAGCTGAGAAAACTCCTATACAAACCTTGAACAGCGACCTTGAGCGCATGGATAAGAAGTATCAGGGTAAGAAGAAAAAGAATAACAAGAACAGAAAGAAAGGCGGCGGCAATAAAAATCCTAACAACCCAAACGCACCCCAGGGACAACAAGGACAGGGACAAAATCCTAATGCAAAACCTGGCAACAACAATCCGAACAGGAATCCAAATCCTAATAAACCACCACGTACCCAGGCATGAGAATAGTTAGCATACTTTGTCTGCTTACACTTTTAATTAGTAGCTGCGACAAGAGCAGAGTTTTTGAAAAGAATAAAGATTTAAAAGATGAATCCTGGCTTGTGGTTAACAAGCCAGTTTTTGAATTTCAGATTGATAACATCTCGCAGCCTTACAATTTATATTGCAACGTTCGTAATGAGGTGTCGTACCCAAAAGCAAACATTTATTTTTCCTACAGCCTTACAGACTCATCTGGAAATGTTTTGGAAACAAAATTAATTTCTCATTTACTCTTCGATAAGAAAACAGGTAAGCCTTTCGGAACTACAGGTCTTGGTGATATCTACGATCATCAGATACCGTTGCTAAAAAATTATTCCTTCAAACATCCAAGCAAGTACAAAATGACCTTTGAACAATTCATGCGCATAGATACTTTGCCTGGCATTCTTGCTGTCGGCTTGCGTGTTGAGAAATCCAAAATGGATTCTAAGGACTAGATTAGCCAACAGCTACTTCACTCAGACTTTCTTCTGAATAATATTTCTGTGCCGTTAACAGTAGTTCTGATGCTGTGATTGTATTGATTCGATGGATAAGGTTCTGGTAATAATCTTTATCCAGTTTATTAAGCGTAATATTTTTTAGCTTGTCAGCATGTGCAAAGGGTGTTGTAATTTCAGACTGAAGGCTTCCAATAAAATGAAGTCTTGCTGTAGTCAATTCATGTTGCCCTACCTCTTCAGCATTTAATCGCTTCACTTCATTTCTTATTTCCTGAGTAGCTAGTACCCTATTCTCTTTATTAACATCGGCACCAATTACAATATAACTATCATGTTGCAAGGCGTGCAAAGCAGAATAAATTCCATAAGAAAGTCCTTTCTCCTCACGAATGTTTTTCATGAGACGCGAACCAAAATAACCACCAAGAATATGATTCAGAAAAAGAACATCTGCATAGTCAGTATGCGAGCGCATGATCGACTTTTTACCCAATCGTATTGAAGTCTGCGAGCTTCCCTCTTTCTCTATATAGACAGGTTCGGCTGATACTTCAGTGGACTTGTGATTCCTCAGATCACTCTTACCGACAGGTAGTAAGGAAAAAGTATCCTCCAATAATTTTCTGGTACTCTCACTTATTTTTCCGGAAACAAAAACATGTGTTCCTTTAAAATTCTGATTATAAAAATTAACCAGGCTTTCTCTTTCAAGTTTAGTAACATCGGCCTCCTCAAGCTCTTTACCGTAAGGATGATTATCACCAAACAAATTCTTTCTTATGATGGATGATGCCACAAAACTTGTCTTCTCCTGATTAACTTTCAGATTCTGGAGAAAAATAGATTTGCTTTGTCTCAATTCCTTTTCAGGAAAAATGGCACCCGTTACAATTTCATAAAAAAGCTGTAATACGGGTTGAATATTTTTTACAAGAGAATAGATTGAAACGGAAACAACATCAAGCCCTGGCGATACTTCAACATGAGCGCCATACTGATCAAAGATCTGGGCAATTTCAAAACTGGATTTGTTGACTGTACCTTTATTAAGAAGCCCTGCAGAAAAATGTGATGTACCCCACAGCTCTTCAGTCCAGCGACCAGCATTAAAAATAATTTCTACGCGCACTACTTCCTGCTCACCTCCTGAAATAAATTGAAGCGTCAAGCCATTGGCTAATGTCTTAACCGAAGGTTCTAGTAAATGAAATGAAGTACTGCTATTAAAAGGCGGCGGTGTTTTTCTATCCAGCATCAATCTGTAACTGATTCCTCCTCAACGGTTTTTTGATTGATATGAAACAGAATAGAGAAGCGTAGTGTTTCAGCAAGTGGTGTTTCTCTTTTGTTTGTTGGAACAAGATATGCCACATCAATACCAAATGCTTTCTGACTTCTGAAGCCAAGACCAATGGTCATGTATTTACGATTGCCTTTATCTTTTGCTTCCAGAAAATATCCGGCACGTGCAGCAAATGTTTTATTGTACCAGTATTCAACACCCATGTTTGTAATAACCTCATGAAGCTCTTCGCGGGCTCCTCCAGGTGCATCGGAGAAAGAACCAAACATACCGCTAAGAACCGTTTGTCCTTTATCGATAGTGGGAACCATAAGCTTGTTGAAATCCAATATAAAGCTGAAAGAGTTATAAGGATCGAGCTCTGTTGTATAAACACCACCTATCCGCAGATTGGTTGGTAGAAAATCTTTGTTGCTATTATTTGAATAGGAAATCTTACCGCCAATATTAGAGGCATTAGCACCTAATGAAATACTGGAAGCTCTGGCACCTTGAAGTGGTTTAGTATAATAAACACCGATGTCAGCAGCAGCTGTAGAGGCTGGTCGCGCATCATTTGTATTATTGCTGGAGAATGTGCCTGTAAGATTAGAGTGAATATAACGACCCGTAATACCCACACTCAGGTTTTCGGTAAGCATGCGAGAGTATGTAAAATCAAAAGCAAACTCGCGTGGATTAAAAGATCCATTATCCTGATTGTTATCGCCTCTCAGAAAAATCTCACCCAGGTCAAAATATTTCATACCAACAGCAATAGCCTGCTCACGATTAATTTTATAAAAGCCCGTGCCTTGAAATATCCACATGTCGTTGATAATCTTTGAAAGCCATGGCGTAACTGAAATAGATCCGCCATATTTCTTATCGATAAATGCAAGTTTGCCAGCGTTCCAGTAGGCTGAGTTAGCATCGGGCGATGTTGCTACACCTGCATCTCCAAGTGCCGCATGTCTCGCATCTGGTGTGATACCCAGAAAAGGTACTGCTGTTGTTATTACATGATAACCATCGGTTCCTGTTATCGTACCTGGGGTTGTAGTCTGTGCCAAGGCATTAATAGACAAAAAACAAATAGTTGCAATGAGGTATCCGTAGGTAAACTTCATTAGATTTTTTTTCAAAGGATTCAAAGATAATGAATTATCAATTCAAAATAATAAGTCTTGTAACCTGCTCATTTTTAGAGTCATTGGTTAAGGAACGTACAAGAACCTTAACCAAGTATAAACCACCTGATAGTTTTTTATCAAAATCAAGTTCACGGTCTAATTGGGGCAATTCTACCCTAAAATTGCTTTCGGTTACACTAAAGTTAAAGGTTTTTATTGGCTGACCTGTAACATCGGCTATAGAAATTATTCCATCAAGATCATCACCAGGTCTGTTGTGTGTAAAAAAGATAGTGGTTGTGGTAGAGCAAGGGTTAGGATAATTTCCCAGACTTTCAATATGAATACTCTCAGATTCTGAAACCGTAAAATGAACACTTGCCTCAGCAGGGTTATTATAGGTATCCCACACCATGATTTTTAAGGTATGTTTTCCGGGTGTTAAACCGCTCATCTGGTAAGCAATTCGTCCGTTCTTGTAGTCATCTTTATTAGCTGTGTAATAATCATTCAATACAAAAGATTTTCCATCTCCATCTAAAATTCCAACAATTGAATTGCCAATGCCGTAGCCTGAAATATTAATTCCATTTTCATCAGAAACTGTTGCCACCAGATATGAATTATTGCTTACAACGCCCCCATCAACAAAAGTAGTATCACCCATAAATGCGTGAATAACAGGTGGAGTAGTGTCAACCGCTGGGTTCTTGTTACTTTTCCCGACAGAGAAATTCTGATTTGATCCTGAGGCATCAACGCCTGATTCTGTAGCAGCATACAGACTAAGTCTTCCCTGCCCTACCTGGTATGCAATATTTTTAGGAACAACAAAATTGAATTCAAAGGAGCCATCTTTTACACTGGCCATACCACGGAATATTTTATTATCCCACGCACTAAATGTGTATGGAGCATTCTCATTACCGAGTGTGGTAAATGATGTTTTTTTGTCGAATAACGTTGCGCTTAACGTTCCCTCAAAATCATCAATCTTAGTTGATTGCTCGTTTTGAATCTCACCTGTAACTTTAATGGTTGACAATGCCTTGAGCGTATCAGTACCATCATCATTTACAATTTCAGTAACAGCAATCTGATGTTCAGGCATGGCAAGCTTCAGTGATGGATCGCCTAACAATGAAAAGTTTCTGTTTGAGACTCCGCTTGTGCTATTGTTTTTAGTGCGTCTGAAAATTTCGCCGAGCGTAAGATAAGAGTTAGATTCTTTCGTAAACAGTGCATCATAGAAGGCAGTGTTCAATTCAAAGTTTGTGTTTGAACTTACTGGTCTTGCAGTAGATACCAGGCCGATGGCGCCGCTCATACTTTTTGTCAGAATGTTT
>DATJHZ010000331.1:0-12987 GCA_035493595.1 Cyclobacteriaceae bacterium
GCCATTTAAAACAACACTTTTTTAATCAAGCTAATTTGCCCTGCATGGTAAATATCATGATGAATTAAACCATGTAACAAGGTGTAGAAGGTATATTGGTTAGTGACGGATGGAACCGTCTCTCTTAATCTAGTTTCGGGAAATTGTTTAAGTAAAGCAACTAAATTTTTTTGGCTTTTTTCTAATTCCTTTAACACCTCATTCCAATCGTTGCGTATTGGAAAATTGAGATCATCAGTCATCTTGAAATCCTTATCGCCTTGTAATTTTAAGCTTACAAATTCTCTCCAGACTATCATGTGAGCTACTAACTCGCAAATGCTATGTGTGTTAGGCAAATGCCTAAGTGATTGTTCTTCTGTAATACCTTCCAGTATATCTTTGATAGACGGTCCATGCCAGGGATCATGTTCGTAAGATTTTTGCAAAAGGGATATTATTGATTGAATTTCCATAAGCTCAATTCTTTTCATTATCAGGACTGTATATATCTAATCCTTTTTCAATGGATTTGTTAATGGCTCTGATAACATCGTCTAATTGTTTAGAAGACGTTGCGAGATGTTTTAGAATATCACCCTGTTCATTATCATAAGGTTTCATACTTAGAATATTTACCAGCCCCATGATGCTTGCTAATGGTGCTCTTAGTTTGTGTGCATTGATAAAAGCATATTCAATTAATTGCTCATTTTGTTTTTCTAACGAGTTGGTTCTTTCTGCAACAATTCGTTCAAGGTTTTGATTGGTAGTAACTACTTGTTGATGCATAATCTCAATTTCGGAATTCTTTTGAGCTAATGAATCACGTTGTGCAAGAACTTCTTCCTGCTGTGCACTAATCTCCTCATTGAGAGTTGCAAGCTCGTTTCGCTGTTGGTTTATTTTAATATTTTTTTCTTCCAGTATGATGTTAATATTCTTTTGACGAGCATAACTTTTATATAAGATCAAAAACAACAATACGATAACAGAAAGAAGCAACACTGTCATGATCAGCAGTGTGTTTTTCTTTTCCAGATGAAGCTGATTTACTGTAGCATCTTTCTTCAACAAATCTATTTCATGTTGTTTTTTCTGTGAATCAAATTCTGATTGCTGGAAAGAAATTTCAGAAGACACTTTTAAATTCTGAACACTGTCTTTATAAGCTTCATAAAGTTTAAATTCTTTAAGTGATTCATTCCAATGTTTTTCGGCTTCACTTATTTGTGAAAGGGTGAGATATGAGTCTCGGGAAAAAGATCTGAATTTTTCCTTTAGAGAAATATCAAGCGAAGCATTAGCATAATGTCTTGCCTCCTTGTATTTCTTTTGCTTCATATAAGTAGAGGCCAAGGCATTGTAACAAGTACTCTCACCTCTTTTGTCATTAGCTTTAATAGATACTGGCAGGCTTTTCTGATAATAGGCTATTGCCTTTGAGTATTCGCCCATTTCTTCATAGACGTTTCCAATGTTTCTGATGTTTGTGTTTTGAGCGACGAAAGCATTTTGTTTAACTCTGATATCTAATGCCAGTTGATAATATTGAAGTGCCTTTTTAAAATCTTTCTGATATCTGTAAACATCACCAATATTATTTAACGCTACTGATTCTCTTATTTTGTTTTTTAATTCTCGCTGCAACTTTAGCGACAGCGTGTGATATGTCATCGCCTTTTTATAGTCACCCATTCCACTATAAACTAATCCAATATTGCCAATGGCATCGGCTTCAATTTGCTTGTCATGAATGGCTTCAGCAATGTGTAAGCTCTTTAAAAAATAGCTTAAAGCCATAGGTAAATTGGATTGTATCCATGATACAAGACCTAATTGTCTATATGCCTGAGATACTCCTCTTTGATAATTTAAACTGTCGGCAAGTTTTTTTGCCTGATAACCAAAGCTGAGCGCTGCGGATGGATCACTAACATAAAATTTATAAGCAAGTTGGTTGAGCAGGATGACCCTTACTGTGTCTTGTTGTTTTCTTGCTTTCAATGCAGCTAACAGACTATCGCCCTCACTTTGGCAATAACATGCTGATGTGATAAAGAAGATCAAGAAGTAACATCCCCAAAACCTTTTCATATCTTAATATAGCTAATAAATAAACATGGCCGGGTCTTGATCACTTCCTTCTTTAAAAACAAAAAAGACACCTTTAAGGATGTCTTTTTTAAGAATATTTTAATAATAAGATTATGTGAGCATACCGCCATCAACCTGAATAACCTGTCCGGTGATATAGGTTGACATATCAGATCCCAGAAAGACACAAGCTGCTGCAATATCTTCTGGCTTTCCGCCGCGCTTTAATGGAATAGCATCACGCCAGCTTTGAACTGTTTTTGGATCAAGTACTGCAGTCATCTCTGTTTCAATGAAACCAGGAGCAACAGCATTTGAGCGAATGCCGCGTGAGCCTAACTCAAGAGCAACTGATTTAGTAAAACCTATAATACCTGCCTTTGAGGCTGCATAATTAGCCTGGCCAGCATTACCTTTTAATCCTACTACAGAAGTCATATTAATGATGGAACCACTCTTCTGTTTCATCATTTGTTTTGTGGCTGCTTTAACAGTATTGAAACATGATTTTAAATTCACGTTGATCACCTTGTCCCACATTTCTTCACTCATTCTTAACAACAAAGTATCTTGTGTAATGCCAGCGTTGTTTACCAGTATGTCAAGCGATCCGAAGTCGGCAATAACATCGTTAACTAATTTATCAGCTTGTGTAAAATCTGAAGCATCGGAGCGATAACCTTTGGCTTTAACACCTTTAGCTGTCAACTCGCTTTCCAGTGCCTGACCTTGCTCAACACTTGATAAATAGGTGAAGGCAACATTGGCACCATGCTCAGCATACGATAGTGCTATGGCTCGGCCAATACCTTTAGATGCCCCGGTAACAAGGGCTGTTTTTCCCTGAAGTAATTTCATTCTGCGTTAATTAATCTTGAAAATTGGCTAAAATTAAACTTTTAATTGAAATGTTGGATTGCTGAAAATGATAAAAACCACAAATAACAGAGACCTCATTCTTTTTAGTGTACTAATCCTTGGCTTAGGTGTCTCTATTTTAATAGAATGGTGGGTGAGAGATTGTGGCTTTATCATGACTCCGGATTCTGACAACTATGTCTCAGCTTCCAGAAGTTTTAGAGAGAACGGAATATTTCTGAGCCCCGATGGAACGCGCTACTCAAACTGGCCACCGTTGCTCCCTGTACTATTATCTCTGTTTAATGATCCTGCATTTGCTATGATCTGGATTACGCTATTCTGTAAAATTGTTATCAGTTTTTTAGTATTGTATCTGGCGAATCATTTTTTACATCACACTTTTTACAAAGCGTTTTTTTTGCTTGCCACTTTTCTTAGTGTACACTTTCTGTTGATCTCTGTTTTTCTCTGGTCTGAAATTCTTTTCATGACGCTGCTATTGACGCACACATACCTCGCACTTAATCATTATAAAAAGCCGACACTGTATTACTGTCTGTTACTTATTACTGGTTTTCTTTTATGTCTGCAACGCAACGCTGGTTTGTTTTGGGTAACGGCCACGGCCTTATGGTTTGTAATACATGACAGAACTCCTCTTTGGCGAAGATTAGTTAGGAATGGTCTTCTTGTTTTAGTGAGCGCTTCGGGGTTAATCTTCTGGCATTTTTATAATGTCTTCCTGATAGAGCATGCATCACCCTTTAATAAGCGTCCTTTTTTTGACAGCATTTTTTTAAATGTAGAAATGATTTCATCATGTCTTGGCAAATCTTTTTTTCCAGTCGATGGAATCTGGTCAGTAATTCTGGGGTTAGTGATTGCACTTATCCTTGCGCTATATGGGGTGAGGTATTCTCATTTCGATAATTCACTAAAGCTGCTTGTACTTGGCATCATCATTTACACGCTGGGGTTTTTACCAATTCCACGATTGGATATTCATGATATGGAACGGTATTTTGCTGTTGTGTTGCCTGTTTTCTTACTGTTCCCGCTCATTGCCTTGGAGAATGTTTCGGAACGATTTCCCAAGCGAACTGTTTTTATCAGGATTTGTTTGATTATCTGGCTGGCATATCCCGTTGCAAGAATGGGTAAAAATGCCATGCAATGGCGCCATGCCAGTTGCGCAGGTGTTTCTGATAAATAATTTTGGCATGAACTCAAATGAATTAATTTTGCAGCCTTAACTAGCAATTTCAAAATCACAATCATTATGGCAGAAAAATATGATCTTATTGTAATCGGATCAGGTCCTGGAGGTTACGTAGCCGCTATCCGTGCATCTCAATTGGGTATGAAGGTAGGTGTTGTTGAAAAGGCAGAGCTGGGTGGCATTTGCTTAAACTGGGGGTGTATTCCAACCAAAGCATTGCTTAAAAGCGCTAATGTTTTTGAATACATTCAGCATGCAAAAGATTATGGTATTGAAGTTAAGGAAGCCAAAGCTGATCTGACTGGCATGGTGAAACGCAGCCGCGAAGTCGCTGGCGGTATGAGTAAAGGTGTGCAGTTTCTTTTCAAGAAAAATAAAATAGATCAGATCGTCGGCTTTGGTAAGTTAAAGAAAGGCGGCAAGGTAGAAGTTACTGACGCGGCTGGTAAAAAAGTTGACTATGAAGCTAAACACATTATTGTAGCTACTGGTGGTCGTTCACGCGAACTTCCTAATCTTAAAATAGATGGTAAGAAAATAATTGGCTACCGCGAAGCGATGGTGTTAGACAAGCAACCTAAGAAATTACTGGTTGTTGGATCTGGTGCTATCGGTGTTGAGTTTGCTTACTTCTATAACTCTATCGGTACAGAAGTTACTATCGTTGAGTTCTTACCAAGAGTAGTGCCTGTTGAAGATGAAGAAGTTTCAAAAGCATTAGATAAGAGCTTTAAGAAAGCCGGTATAAAAATCTACGTTAACTCTGAAGTTACGAAAGTAGATACTTCAGGAGCTGGTTGTGTAGCCACTGTTAAAACTCCTGATGGCGAAGTTAAAATGGAAGCTGATGTTGTGCTTTCTGCTGTCGGCGTTTCAACAAACATTGAAGGCATAGGTCTTGAAGATGTTGGTGTTAAAACGGACAAAGGAAGAGTTCTAGTTGATGACTTCTATAAAACCAACGTACCAGGTGTTTATGCTATCGGTGATATTGTAAAAGGTCCGGCACTTGCACACGTAGCATCAGCTGAAGGTATTATCTGCGTTGAGAAAATTGCAGGACAAAATCCCCATCCGCTTAATTATAATAATATTCCTGGTTGTACATATTGCTCACCTGAGATTGCTTCTGTTGGTTATACTGAAGAAGCTGCCAAGAAAGCAGGTTACGAAATTAAGGTTGGTAAATTTCCATTTACAGCATCTGGTAAAGCCAAGGCTGCCGGTGCATCTGATGGTTTTGTGAAATTGATTTTCGATGCCAAGTATGGTGAATGGTTAGGTGCTCACTTCATTGGTGCGAACGTAACAGAGATGATTGCCGAAGTTGTAGTAGCGAGAAACCTTGAAACTACCGGACATGAAATAATAAAGAGTGTTCATCCTCACCCTACTATGAGTGAGGCTATCATGGAAGCCGCTGCTGCTGCCTATGGTGAAGTGATTCATTTGTAATCCCACAAAATCACGTCATATAAGAGACTTCTAAGCCCTTCGATTAACTTTTTACAAGAAAAGTTAATTGAAGGTTTCTAGAGGATCAATCTGTATTGATTTTAATATCTTAACCCACAATTTGTTTTTACAATAAGCCAATACCTCCAATGATAAAAATGCCCCTCTCAATCATAGTGTTATTGGTATTGCTCACAATATCAATTGATTCTTTTACTCAAATCAATTTTGAGAAAGGGTATTTCATTGACAATAATGATGTTCGAATAGAATGCCTGATAAAGAGTAAGGGCTGGAAAAATAATCCTGTTGAGTTTGAGTATAAGCTTGAAGAGGGCGCAGAGTCAAAAAAAGGATTACTTATAGATGTAAGGGAGTTTGGAATCATTGGAGGAGTTAAATATGTGAGGATGACGGTTGATGTTGATCATTCAAGTCAAGAGATTGGTCATCTAGGTATCAACAAAGAACCCCTATGGATAAATGAGCAACTTTTTTTAAAAGTTATCCTAGAAGGCAAGTCAGCCCTTTATGGATATGATACGCCTGATCTTAAACGATTTTTTTATTCAGTTTCAAATTTGCCTGTGCAACAACTAGTATGGAAGCAATACCTTTCTGTACAAGGTGAAATTTTAACTAATAACAAATTTAGGCAGCAGCTTTGGACTGATGTTAGATGTACTGACACAAAGGAAGAGTCTGTCAAGGCACTTCGTTATTACGAACAAGATCTTATTCGTTATTTTAAGAAGTATAATAATTGTTTTGGCGGTGAATCAGTAAATCACAATGCAAAAACAGGCCACAGTTTTATAGCTATAAAAATCATGTATGGCATTAACTACTCATCAGCAAGCATAGGTAATGTTTTAGACAAACATAATGCTGTGTATAATAATTGTATCGGTTTTACAACCGGACTTGATTTAGAATTTCATTTGCCTTACAACAAAAATAAGCTAGGGATAATAATCACCCCAACATTTCATAGTTTCAAAACAACTTCAGAGAATAAAAACAGCACGTTGGAATATAACACAATTGAATTTCCTGTTGGTGTGCGATATCATTCTTATCTTGGTAAAGATTTTAATTTATTCATTGATTTTTCATTTATTCCGAATTCATCACTTAAACTGAGAAATACAATTAACTTTAAGAAAGGCTATTACTATAATAATTCCGACCCTCTTAATTTAAATGCAAGCCCTACATATGCTATCGGTCTGGGTGTCAATTATAAAAGACTCGGTGCCGAAATCAGGTATTTTGGTCAACGTGGAATTCTTATAGATTATTCCGACTGGCTATCGCATTACAAAAGAATTTCCATGGTGATTGGCTATCGACTATTCAAGAGTAAATAATTAAGAGTAAGCAAGACCAAACATTTAAGATTAATGACCTTTTATTATGACTAAACTAATTTCAACACTGGTCTTTGGAGAAATTCTTTGGGACATAATCGAAAATCAAAAATACATTGGTGGTGCTCCTTTGAATTTTGCTGCCCATATAGTGAAGTGTGGAGGATCATCATCTGTTATTTCAGGTGTTGGTGATGATGAATTAGGAAGGCTTGCATTAGAGTATGTTCATAAACTTGATGTGGATGCTTCTGCTGTGTTTGTTAGTGCAGACAAACCAACGTCTACAGTAGATGTTTTTCTGCAACAGGGCCAGCCCGATTATACTATCCATGAAGATGTGGCCTTTGATTTTATTCCGAAGGATGTCATTTCAAGAATTCCCAATTCAGTAGTTGATGTTTTTTATTTTGGTACGCTTGCGCAACGACATGATGTAAGTCGTTCAACTTTGCATGCTATACTGGAGCAGCGAAAATTCAAACACGTGTTTTATGATATTAACATACGGAAAGAATTTTACACGGAAGAGATCATTCGTTATGGATTAAAACATTGCTCCATTTTTAAGATTAACGATGTTGAGGTCAATCTCATCTCTTCGCTATTCTATTCTAAAACTTTATCGTTCGAGGAATTTGTTGAACGCATTTCAACGGAATTTAATGTTGATACGATTGTTATTACTGCTGGTGATAAAGGTTGCTATGTGTGGTCAAATAAAACATTTACGTATGTTCCTGGTGTTGTAGTTAAAGTTGCAGACACTGTTGGAGCGGGCGATGCATTCAGTGCAGCGTTTATGTATCAGTTTGGCAATGGAAAAAGTGCCGTGGAGGCTGCTTCCTTTGGTAATCAGGTAGGTGCATTCGTGGCTTCTTCGAAAGGACCTATACCAGAATATTCTGATGCTATTAAAAAGATTTTAGCAGAGCATTAGGATTACTCAGGCAATAAGTGCTGAGTATAATTTTGCCGGATTAAACACTGATGGTTCTTCGACCAGCTTTGTTACAGAACTAAAGCCAACGTTGCTCATTAACTCATTTAGTGCAAGCAACGGAATGGGATAA
The DNA here is from genome assembly GCA_035493595.1 of Cyclobacteriaceae bacterium. Taxonomy (GTDB): domain Bacteria; phylum Bacteroidota; class Bacteroidia; order Cytophagales; family Cyclobacteriaceae; genus DATCRE01. The sequence goes on from DATJHZ010000331.1 coordinate 8,055, forward strand.
GGAACCCATGCATTTGGGTGCTCCATTTCATACTCCACAACTATAATTTTTCCTTTTGGCTTCAACGTGCCTTTGATGCGACGCATGAAAGTGAGCTTGTCAGAAACAAAGTGAAGAGAGTTTGCCATCAAAATTCCATCGCACGAACCCCATGCTGGTAAATCATGTACGAAATCTTGGTGCACTTTGGTGAGTGCAATATCGTTTGACTTAATATCCACCTTTTCTAATGATGCGGGCTCTTTATCTACAGCATAAAGTTTACTGCCTGTGCTCACAACTGCTGCCAGTGCCTGCGTAAAGAGTCCGGTGCCACAACCTAAATCTACCCAGGTTTGTGGTTTGGCAGAGGGATCAAATCCTTTTGTGATTAAATGAATGGCGGTGGATAAATTCATTTTAAAAGTATTACAAGTCTGAAATTCAAAGTTCCAAGTTAACAAGAGCTAACCTGGAACCTTGAACTTGAAACTATTTAATTGACTTTAATCAACTCAACATCAAAAATCAATATGGCGTTAGGAGGTATTTGTCCGCCGGCACCGCGTTCACCATATCCTAATTCAGATGGGATGAATACAGTCCACTTGTCTCCTTCTTTCATAAGTTGTAAAGCCTCTGTCCAGCCTGGAATAACCTGGCCAACACCAAATGTTGCTGGCTCTCTTCCTTCAGAACTATCAAATACAGTTCCGTCAACGAGCTTTCCAGTGTAATGAACAGTAACATTGTCAGCTGCGGTCGGTGTTTTACCCTTGCCTTCTTTAATTACTTTATATTGGAGGCCGCTGGCTGTAACTTTAACGCCCTCTTTTGCTTTGTTGTTTTCTAAAAAGGCCTTTCCTTCAGCTTGCGCCTTGGCAGCTTTCTTTTCCATGGCTTGTTGCATGTAGCTTTGTACCACCGTCATAGCTTCCTGCTGGTCAATCTTTAAAGTTTTGTTTAAATAAACATCTTTAATCCCTGCAGTAAGTGCTTCAAGATTCAACTCGTCGCCACCCTGGCTTTTAAGTTGTCCTGCCATTAGTGTACCCAGGCCGTAACTTACCTTTTTCAGGGTATCACTAAGTTCTATGTCTTTTGGATTTTTAAGCTGATAATTCTCAGTCTTTAAGCGAGTAACCTCAGCTTGCAATTCCTTTTTAGATTGTGCGAAAAGCGTGGTGCTGAGGGTTATCAGCAGACATGCAGTGAATAATTTCATAAGTCTTCCTTTTTAAATATCAGGACGCAAAGAAAATGAAATAATTAGGTTAAAGCGATTGGAATGATCTCTTTTTTGGGGTTCTAAGCTTCCAAAACACGATTAAGAGTGTCAATACACCAGCTTTTAAAAGTGCCTTCCTGATTTTCTCAATTAAAGCACAGTTGTAGCAATAATTAGAAATCGATGGTCGTTTCCATCCTCCTGCCGCATTTTAAGTCCTTACAGGTTTTTTATGATACCTGATTTTTACCTTCCTGATATTCTTCAAGTCTTTTTAAATTAAGAATATTATAAATGAGGTATTCGGTCGAATTGTTTACAGATTCGATCTATTGATTTTGAACCAGAATTCTAAAAATGTTATTATTGTGTTTATCGTACACAATAATTCACTATTACATAACTCAACACACCATGAAAAGAAGATCGTTTATAAAACAGTCAGTGGCTGCTGCAGGAGGTCTTGCATTAGCGAGTCCGTTAATGGCTTCCATGTTAGGAGAAAAATCTTCCCTCCATCCGGTAGGCGTACAACTCTTTACTGTGATGAAAGAGATTGATGAAGACTTAACAGGAACGTTAAAGAAAATAGCCGCCCTGGGTTATCAGGAATTGGAATCTGCCTATAGTGTAAAAGGTGGCTATTACGGATTAAAGCCAAAAGAATTTGCATCCATGACGAAAGATCTTGGTCTAGCATGGAAATCGCATCACGTGCTTGGTGTGCCATTTGTTCCACCACCAGAAATGAAACTCCCGCCCGCCTTTGCAAAAATGCGTTCACTGAAGATGAACCATCAGGAGCTAGTTGATGAAGCAGCAGAAGGTGGTGTTGAATTTTTAGTTTGTGCTGCCATATCTTTTGGTACAACAGACGAGATCAACTCTTCATTAGAAATACTTAATAAGACAGCCGAAGCTTGCAAGAAAGCCGGGATCGGTTTTGCATATCATAATCACGATGCAGAATTTAAACCAGTAGATGGCAAACTTCCGTATGATATTTTTCTTTCTCAGATCAGCGGCGATATTATGAAGATGGAACTTGATCTAGCCTGGGCAACGAAAGCAGGTGTCGATCCTGTTCAGTTATTTAAAAAACACCCAGGAAGATTCCCACTCTGGCATGTGAAAGATCTTGATGCAGAATTCAAACAAATTCTTCCTGTAGGCCAAGGTGTGGTTGATTACAAACGAATTTTTGCTGAAGCCAAAATTGCAGGTATGAAACACTTCTTTGTTGAGCACGACATGCCAGCCAACGCATTTGAAAGTCTTGCAGCCAGCATTAAAAACGTTAACGAAGTAATTAAACCTGCAAAATAATTTTATGATGAAGCATATAGGAATAATGATTCTTTTCGCTGGCATACTTGTGTTGAGTAGCTGCGGTCCTAAATGGAAAGAATCAGGAGAGGGAACAGTCAAAACTATTACCAATGAAGGTGGACAAACGTTGGGGTATTCAACTACATCGGGTGTAAAAATTCTTACCGTTGACAGACTCGCATTTAAAGATCTGAACAAGAATGGCGAACTCGATAAATATGAAGACTGGCGTTTGTCAACCGATGAACGCGCTAAAGATCTTGCTTCCAAAATGTCCATCGATCAGATTGCAGGACTTATGTTGTACAGTCGCCATCAGGCTATACCTGCAGGCAGCAAAGGTTTTTTTGCTGACACTTATAACGGCAAACCTTTTGAAGAAAGCGGCGCTGATGCAAGCACACTCTCTGACGGACAAACCAAGTTCTTAACGAATGATAATTTACGTCACGTACTTGTCACATCTGTGAAGAGTCCGGAAGTTGCTGCGCAATGGAACAACAATGCACAGGCATTAGTTGAAGGTCTTGGCTTGGGTATTCCTGCTAACAACAGTTCAGATCCACGTCATGGTACCATTGCTAACGCAGAGTTTAATGCTGGCGCTGGTGGAACGATCTCGATGTGGCCTGGTTCATTAGGTATGGCGGCAACATTCGATCCTGAAGTGACACAAAACTTTGGACACATTGCAGCGCTTGAGTATCGTGCTTTAGGATTGACAACAGCACTTTCTCCCCAGGTAGATCTGGCAACTGATCCACGCTGGAATCGCGTGAGCGGAACTTTTGGTGAAGATCCTCAACTTGCTACAGATATGGCTCGTGCATACATCGATGGTTTTCAAACATCATTAGGTGATAAAGAAATTTCTAACGGCTGGGGCTATGCCAGTGTTAATGCTATGGTTAAGCATTGGCCAGGTGGTGGCTCTGGTGAAGGCGGTCGTGATGCACATTATGGTTTTGGAAAGTATGCCGTATATCCGGGACATAATTTTGAAACACATTTTCTTCCTTTCACAGAGGGAGCATTTAAACTGAAAGGAAAAACTTCCATGGCGTCAGCGGTGATGCCTTACTATACAATTTCTTTTGATCAGGATACGAAGAACAAAGAGAATGTTGGTAATAGTTATAATTCATATATCATCAAAGATCTTCTTCGTGGTAAATACAATTACGATGGTGTGGTTTGTACAGATTGGCTCATCACTGCTGATGAAACAGCTATTGATATTTTCATTACAGGAAAACCATGGGGTGTAGAAAAACTAACCGTACCCGAAAGACATTATAAGATACTAATGGCTGGTGTTGATCAGTTTGGTGGTAACAATGATGCCGGTCCGGTAACGGAAGCCTATAAGATTGGTGTGAAAGAACATGGTGAAGAATTTATGCGTAAGCGTTTTGAAGAATCAGCCGTGCGCTTGCTAAAAAATATTTTCAGACTTGGCTTATTTGAAAATCCCTACCTGAGTATTGAAGAATCGAAGAAGACCGTTGGTAGTCCTGATAACATGAAAGCAGGTTATGAAGCTCAGCTTAAATCCATTATCATGTTGAAGAATAAGGCTAATGTACTTCCACTCACAAAAAATAAAACTGTTTATGTACCGAAGAAATTCTGGCCTGCAGGCAAAAACTTTTTAGGTATCCCTACACCTGAGAAGTTAGATTATCCTGTAAGCTTGGACATCGTAAAAAAATATTTTAAAGTGACTGATAATCCTGCAGAAGCCGACTATGCTTTGGTATTTATCAACTCACCAAATTCTGGCGGTGGTTATAACAGCGAAGAAGCTAAGAAAGGCAGCACAGGTTATGTACCAGTGAGTTTACAGTATGGTGAGTATGTAGCGAAGACAAGTCGTGATACCAGTATTGGAGGTGGTGATCCGCTCGAGGCTTTCACCAATCGTACTTATAAGAACAAGAAATCAAAAGCCATTAACATTACAGATCTTGCTATGGTTACAGATACGTACAAGAAGATGAAAGGCAAACCAGTTATTGTCTCCTTGAACATGGCCAACCCAACGGTGGTGTCTGAATTTGAGAAAGATGCCAATGCCATCCTGGTAAACTTTGGTGTACAAGATCAGGCTCAATTGGAAATACTAACCGGAGGCAGTGAGCCTTCAGCTTTATTGCCATTGCAGATGCCGGCCAATATGGAAACCGTTGAAAAACAGTTTGAAGATGTACCACACGATATGGAATGTTACAAAGATTCAGAAGGCAACATATACGACTTTGCCTTTGGTCTTAACTGGAAGGGTGTTATAAACGATTCCAGAACTCAACGTTATAAAATTGTTAAGAAGCAATAATTCGTTCAATCAAATGATTAAACGCCCTGATAAGCTATATGTTCTTATCAGGGCGTTTTAAT
>DATJHZ010000332.1:0-3532 GCA_035493595.1 Cyclobacteriaceae bacterium
AAAAAATAAGAACACTCTCAAGCTTACTGTAAATGAAATACATTTCAGAAACTTTCAGTTTAGCGGCTACTGATTTATCTAATCATCTGAGTTGTGAGCACCTCACACAATTAAATCGTTTGGTAGCCACAAAAGAATTAACGCTACCCTTATGGCGTGATCCTTCATTGGAGATTCTTATCAAAAGAGGTGAAGAGCATGAAGCTGCTTATGTAGAGTATCTCACTCGTAAAGGATTAAGCTGTTCTAATCTTAAAGGAAAACCTGTTCAGGAAACATTGGCCGCCATGCAGGCTGGTGTTGATGTACTTGTTCAGGCTAAACTTGAAAATAGTATTTGGTCTGGCATTTCAGACATTCTTATAAAAGTACCGGGCACAAGTAAGTTTGGCAATTGGTCATACGAAGTTCAAGACACCAAGCTTGCACAAAATACAAGAGCAGCAACTATTCTTCAGCTTTGTCTTTATACAGATTTACTTACACTGCTACAAGAGCACGAGCCTGAAAATATGGCAGTAGTAAAACCGGGTGATAATTTTCCGACAGAAATTTATCGCTTCGCAGAATTTCATGCCTACTTCAATCTGGTTAAAAGAAACTTTGAGCAGGTCATGACAGGTCCTCCGACTGTTACTTATCCTAATCCCGTAGAACATTGCGGCATTTGTAACTGGTGGAGAGTATGTGACAAAAAGCGCCATGATGATGATCATCTTTCTCTCGTTGCGGGTATCAGAACATTACACATTGAAGAACTGAACAAACAAAAAATAAATACGCTAGAAGAGTTTGCCACAGCAGCTAATATCGCCAGACCTAAGCGTGGTAACATAGAAGCTTTTCAGAGAAGACAGGCACAAGCCAAAGTTCAATTAAATGGTCGTGTGCAGAATCAATTGCTTCATGAGTTATTGCCAATTGAAAAAGACAGTGGCTTTAATCGCTTACCAGAACCCAACAATGGTGATATCTATTTTGATATAGAAGGAGATCCGTTTTATCCTGATGGCGGACTTGAATATTTATTAGGTTATGCATTTAAAGAAAAAGATGGTACTGTAGTCTATAAAAAATTGTGGGCAACAAACAGACATGAAGAAAAAGAAGCCTTTAGAACTTTCATGCAATTTGTTATGACACGATGGCAACAGTTTCCCAATCTACACATATACCACTTTGCACCTTATGAACCCTCTGCTGTTAAACGATTGGCAAGAGTTCACGCCATCTTCGAAAAAGAAGTTGACGAATTATTAAGAACATTGAGCTTTGTCGATTTACATGCTGTTTTTAAAGAAGCCTTACTGGCAAGTGTTGAACGATACTCTTTAAAAGATCTTGAAAAATTTACTCAATACACACGCATGGTTGAACTTCATGATGCAAGCATAGCCAGAAAATCTGTAGAGTGCTCCTTAGAATTAAATGACTTCAAAATATTGCCTGCAGAAACGCTTCTATGTGTTGAACAATATAATGAAGATGATTGCCTGGCCACGCAAGCACTGCATCTCTGGCTTGAATCGTTGAGAAGTAAGTTATCAAAAGATGGAAAAGAATTTAATCGCCCGATGCCAGAAGCTGCACTGCCTGGTGAAAAACTTCAGCAACTTGAAATAAGGTCGTTAAGTATTTTCCAAAGTCTCATTCGTCAATTGCCTGATGACAGATCTACCTGGACAGATGAAGATCATGCTAAATGGTTATTGGCTCATCAGATTGATTATTTCCGCAGAGAAGATAAAAGTGCCTGGTGGGAATATTATCGTGTACATGAAATGGAACATGAAGATCTCCTGGGCGAACGTAAAGCTATAACCGGTCTTCAGTTCCTTCAATCAGTTCCAGCAAAACCTGGTGAGAAAACACCTGTACATCGATACAAATTTCCACCGCAGGAAATCCGTTTGAAAGAAGACGATGACCTCAGAGAAGTTAAAGGAGAAGCCATTGGAAAAGTTGATTCAATTTCAATAGCAGATGGTACGATTGATATTAAGAAATCTAAAAAATCAGAAAGTATACATCCTGTTGCTGTACATGTTTTTGAAAGAATTGATCCTGAAGTTTTGTGGACTTCTCTTATGAATCTTGCCAGTTCAATTGATGAAGATGGTTTGAATCATCAATGGCCTTATCATGCTTCTAAAGATTTGTTGATGAAAAGAAAACCTAAACTCATCGGCAGCACAGATGGAATAGAGACATTGCTAGACGAAGATGTAACGAAGAGCGCAATAAGAATAGCGTTGAATCTTGACAAAAGTATTCTTCCCATTCAAGGACCTCCGGGTACTGGCAAAACGCACACCGGTGCGAAAATGATTATTGAACTTATTAAAGCAAAAAAGAAAATCGGTGTTACAGCAATCAGTCACCGAGTGATCATAACACTATTTGAAAAAGTAAATGAGTTGTGTGAGAAGGAAAATATCAAGATTGATTTCGCGCATAAAATCAGTACCAAAATAGAGTACATACCTGACTGGGTAAATCAAGTTAAAGAAGTTGAAAAATTAATTGAAGCTATCAATCAATATAAAGTTACTGGTGGAACTGCATGGCTATGGTCTGGTGATAAACTTGTTGATCAACTCGATTATCTGTTTATAGACGAAGCTGGTCAGATGTCTCTCTCACAGGCGTTGGCCGCTTCACGTGCAGCAAAGAATCTGATTCTGCTTGGCGATCCTCAGCAATTAGAACAACCACAAAAAGGTGCGCATCCTGAAGGTAGTGATGTTGCTGCATTAACTTATTTACTGGAAGGCAAGCCTACTATGCCAGAAGGTAAAGGATTGTTTCTTGGCGTAACGCGTAGAATTCATCCAAACATTTCGAAGTTCACTTCTGAAATATTTTATGAAGGAAAATTAATATCACTTCCTGGTTTAGAAAATCAGGTAGTAAGTGGTGGCACTCCATTTGATGGCGCCGGACTTTTTTATGTTCCATCAATCCATAGTGGTAATCAGGACAGTTCAATAGAGGAAGCAGAGCTTATCTCCTTAATAGTTAAGCAACTTCTTAAAAATGGTAAATGGACAAATGCTAAAAATGAAACTCAGAATTTACAGAATGAAGATATTCTCATCGTTGCGCCGTATAATGCTCAGGTAGCAACGTTGTCGGCAAAGATGCCGGAAATGCAGATCGGTACGGTTGATAAATTTCAAGGTAAGGAAGCACCTGTTGTGATTTATTCCATGACAAGTTCGTCGATAGAAGATGCTCCACGGGGAATGAGTTTTCTTTTCAATCCCAATAGATTGAATGTGGCGACCAGTCGGGCTAAAAGCGTTTGTATACTGGTTGCCTCTCCTAAACTTCTTGAAGCTGATTGCGCCAGCATCGATCAAATGCGTTATGCTAATGCGCTTTGCAGATATGTAGAGTTAGCGCAAGAGAAAGTAATTGAAGTTATTTAATTCCCTACACTTCAATAAGCTATTTCAAACGGAATGGTTTGACCGGAAATCCACGAGGCAGCTTCCGTTGAAAGGTAAAGTCCTAAATAACCAACATCATC
>DATJHZ010000333.1:0-3830 GCA_035493595.1 Cyclobacteriaceae bacterium
CGTGGTGGCAATGGTGGCTCATTAACACAAGCATTAGACTATGTTAACGCATTGCGCGAAAGAGCATTCGGTGATACATCTGGTGATATAACTCCAATCCAATTAACAAAAGAATTTATCCTGGATGAAAGAGCACGTGAATTGTATTGGGAAGGTCATCGCAGAACAGATTTGATTCGCTATGGATTACTGACAGGCGGTGATTATCTCTGGGCGTGGAAGGGAAATTCAAAAGATGGTATAGCGACAGAAAGCTATCTTAATCTGTTTCCGATTCCAACATCTGATATGAGTGCTAATCCAACATTGGAACAAAATCCTGGTTATCCTAAAAAGTAATACTATGAGAAAGATATTTTCATTCCTGATTTTTTTATTGGGACTCTTCGTGTTCATTTCATGCACAGATGATTCGCCCACTGCTATAGTAAAAGATAATGTAGTTTCTAATTCTCTTGACGCATTGTCATCTTCTTCCTTCGTGCTTTCGTCAGACAATGCTGCGAATGTATTCCAGGAATTTAAGTGGACTGCACCTGACTATGGTTTTGATGCAGCCATTACATATACACTGCAAATAGATAAAGCAGAAAATAATTTTGCCAATGCATTGGATCTTCTCAGCACCGGAGACTTATCTGGATCGATGAACGTCTCTGATATTAACAAGAAGCTTTTAGATCTTGGTCTTACACCAGATGAAGAAGCATCAGTAGAGGTACGTGTTAAGTCTATGGTGAATACGAATGTAGCAGCAGTTTATTCCAACAGTCGTCAGTTTTCTGTTACACCTTATGCAACATCTTTTCCTCCGCTTTACATTGTTGGTGATGCACAGAGTTGGGATCTTACCAAAGCTGTTAAGGTAAAGAACACAGCACCGAGTGTATATGTTACTACAGCAAACTTTGTAAATAATGGAACCTTCAGATTTTTTGCAACACCTGATTGGAGCGCGCAAACATGGAACTGGACATTCTTCAGCGGTGGAACCGTAGATGCCAATCTTGCCAACGCCGCAGACAATGATTCAAACTTTAGATTTATTGGTGAATCAGGAACATACAAGATCACCGTATCCACCAAAGATAAAACTATCGTTATGGAAGCTGTAGCTACACCAACGTTGCTTATGTTGGGAGATGCCCAGGGTTGGAATTTCTCGAATGCTGTTGTACTTACCTGGCTTGGTGGAGGTCACTTTCAGGCGACAAGTGATTTTAGTGCAGGCATATTCCGTTTTTTTGGTAAGTCGGGTGATTGGAGTTCCGGATACGGTTATACATACTTTACAAATTTTGTAGATCCGAATCTGCAGAATAAAGACGATGGTGATAAGAACTTTAATTTTGTAGGCACCGCAGGTTCATTTACAGTTGACGTTGATCTTGATTTCCTAACTGTAAATATGAAGGCACAGTAGTGTCAAACGATGCTTATGCTTAAACCCTGATAGCCCTTGTTCTTTCTTTAAAGGAAAGGGCTATCTTTTTATACAACCAATCAACCTAAAACTTTAACCTATGAAAAAGTATTCAGTAGTAACTCAGTACGTGCTGTTGGGATTGTGTTTGGGATTGTTCATTTTAATTACACCTGTAAAGGCGCAGTTTGCTAAAGGAGCAGATGTGAGTTGGGTAACACAGATGGAAGCATCAGGTAAAAAATTTTACAACAGCAGTGGTACGCAGCAGGATTTATTTACCATACTGTCTGGTAAAACAATTAACTCCATCAGGCTGCGTGTATGGGTTAATCCTTCTGGTAGTTGGAACAATCAAGCCGATGTTATTGCAAAAGCAAAACGCGCTAAAGCTGCAGGTATGCGCATCATGATTGATTTTCATTATAGTGACACGTGGGCTGATCCTGCCAATCAGGCAAAGCCTGCTGCATGGACATCGTATGATTTCACAACCCTGATGAATACAACCTACAATTACACATACAATGTAATGACAGCATTGAAGTCAGCGGGCATTACACCAACATGGGTGCAGGTAGGAAATGAAACTAACAATGGCATGTTATGGAATGATGGCAAGGCATCAGTAAACATGAAAAATTTTGCATGGCTGGTGAACTGTGGTTATAACGCCGTAAAAGCGGTGAGTAGTTCTACAAAAGTAATTGTTCATTTATCAAACGGTTATGACAACAGTTTATTCCGATGGATGTTTGATGGATTAAAAGCTAATGGTGCCAGCTGGGATGTGATCGGTATGTCATTGTATCCAACAACAAGCAATTGGTCTACATTGAACAGTCAGTGTCTCACGAACATGAACGACATGGTTTCACGCTACGGAAAAGAAGTTATGATTTGTGAAGTTGGAATGGATGTAACAGCAGCTTCGACTTGTAAATCTTTTTTGATTGATATCATGAACAAGGTGAAATCAGTTTCAGGTAGCAAAGGTCTTGGTGTTTTCTATTGGGAACCTGAGTGCTACAATAGCTGGCAAGGTTATGGTAAAGGAGCTTTTGATACGAGTGGAAAACCTACTGTAGCCATGGATGCTTTTTCAAGTATAAGTGCACGCGAAATAACAGAAGAGCCAATCGATAATCAACAATCTCGCACCTTTGTAGTCTATCCGAATCCAGCAGAAGATCAGTTGAAGATTACACTTCCTGATGATTATAAAGGAGGTCATTGCAAGATTTATAATAATGCAGGTGAAGCTTTGATTTCAAAAAAGATAGAAGGCAAAACATCTGTTATTGAACTTACTGCCATACCTGCAGGATTGTATATTGTTAAAGTGAATAATGGAGAGCGCACACTTTCTGCAAAGTTTATTAAGAAATAAAAAAATCTATTATTAAATTAAGTGAGTTTAGTTTGTAAGCTCGTGTGGATCGGAAAAATAAATGTGTATGAAATTTAAGATGATGATGTCGGGATTGTTGTTTACGCTTCTATTGTTTGTGTCTGGTTGTAAAGACAGTACTCATACTGATCCTACGCCTGTTGAAACTAAACTTACTTATTATGGTGCTGATTTATCCTATGCAAATCAGATTCTTGATCATGGAGGTGTTTTTAAAGATGGAGGAGAAGCAAGAACTCCTTATAAAATTTTTAAAGATCACGGCACTAACCTCGTGAGATTAAGATTATGGCATAACCCAGCGTGGACAAAAGAATTATACGGTGCTTCAGGCACGCAACTATATAATGATCTCTACGATGTGGAGAAGTCAATTAAGCTTTCGAAAGAGCAAGGTCTTCAGGTGCTTCTTGATTTTCATTACTCAGACTCATGGGCTGATCCTGCCAGGCAAGATGTGCCTGCTGCCTGGGCAGATATTACAGACATAGCTGTGTTGAAAGATTCTGTTTACAACTACACATTCAAGGTGTTGTCTTATCTCAATGGTAAAGGTCTTATGCCTGAACTTGTGCAGGTAGGAAACGAAACCAATTGCGGCATGATGTTTACCAATGCCAAAGCTGAATTTCCGACGTGCAATGTTTGTAACGGTCAGTGGTCGCAAATGGGTGGTGTGATAAACAAAGCAATTGACGCCATTAAAAATGTTTCAGCAGTATCTTCTATAAAAACAAAAATCATCCTTCATGTTGCTGATCCTAAAAATGTAACATGGTGGTTTGATAACATCACAACAAAAGGAGGAGTATCGAATTTTGATATTGTTGGGTTTTCATATTATCCGATCTGGCACACGACGGTTGCCATTAACGATATTTCTACCAATGTCTCTGCATTTAAATCAAAGTACAATAAAGATGTGATGATCATGGAGACAGCTTTTCCATGGACACCCGATGGAGATGATTCTTACAATAATCAATTTGGAGGAAC
>DATJHZ010000334.1:0-23338 GCA_035493595.1 Cyclobacteriaceae bacterium
TATAACAAAGATGTCTTCGCCTTTCCTGGCAACATTGGTCAAAGTTATTCAGAAGGATGTAACAACCTCATCAAATCAAACAAGGCACATCTCATTTCATCCATAAAAGATCTCGAATACATTATGAATTGGGATCCTTCCATCAAAAGCACAAAAAGAAAAGAGCCCTTTTCACTGGAAGGTTATGAACCTGATGAACAACATGTACTGAAAACATTACTAGAGAAAAACGGCCAGATGATGATTGATGAATTGAGTTGGGCCACCACACTTCCCATCAGCCTACTAGCATCAACGTTGCTAGGTCTGGAGTTTAAAGGAGTGATTCAATCTCTGCCAGGGAAGAAGTATAAGATAGTCAACGGTCAATAGTCCATGGTCGATAGATGATAGTCACTAGAAATTAGATGAATCTGAATGACTACTAACCATTGGCTCCTTGAATTTCAATTTAGTGCAACCTCTTGCCATCGTCTATGGACTATTGACCATGGACTAATAATTAATTTCCCTCATGCTCAGTCTTTTGATTGCATCTTTCTTTAATGGCTTCGTAGGCTTTTAAGTCGCCAAGCTCACCGGCTTTACTTAAATCCAGACAACCATTTTTAAGATCGCCAAAGTTTATGCGAAGTATGCCTCTCATATAATAGGCATCTGTACTTTTTGGATTTATCTGAATGATTTTAGAGCAGTCATTGATAGCGTCTTCGTATGCCAAAAGAAATTGCTTGGCCTTACCTCTATTGTAATAAGCTTCAATGTAATTTTCATTAATAGTAACTACGGCAGTGAAATCATCTATAGCTCCGTAGTAATCCTGCAATTTCATTTTAACATTTCCCCTCACAAAAAAAGCATCAGCAAATTTGGGGTTCTTTTCAATGGCGATGTTATAATCTTTCATGGCACCATGATGATCCTCGAATGCTTCCTTAATATTTCCACGCATATAGTAAGCTGCAGAATAATTAGGATCAATTTCTATTGCCTTATTGAAATTAAGAAGTGCTTCCATGTATTCACGTTTCTCATAGAGCTCTCGTCCTTTCTGTGTCAGCTCCTTAGCCGTCTGTGCGTATGAGGCTGAAACAATGAAGAGAATGAAGATGAATAAAAATTTGTATTTCATAAGGGAAGCCGGTTAAAATATTCTGTGATCCAAAATTTACTGGATCTGTTCATACTACGCTGTTATACAAATTTAACATTTTACCTTCTATAACAGACGCAACGTAATGTTTTCAGTGTTTCGGAAATATTTTATCCGCCATAAGCGCTGATGTTTGAAATTCAGCAAAATTAATGCCTGTATCAGCAGCTTGCCCAGTTAAAAATTCAAGAATAGTTTCGGTGGCTAAATTTCCAACAAGTTCATCATCGGCCATGGGGCAACCACCAAAACCACGGATAGCACCATCGAAGCGTTTACAGCCTGCCTCAAAAGCAGCTTGTATCTTTTCACGGGCTTTCTCTGCAGTGGAATGAAGGTGTGCTCCAATCTCAACCGTGGGATATTGTTTAGACAGTGACGAAAATAAAAACGAAATAGTCTCGGGTGTTGAAACGCCAATGGTATCGGCTAGTGAAATAACATCTGATCCAAGCGTAGTAAGAATATCAACAAAATTACCTACCAGGTCTACGGCATACGGATCGCCATAAGGATTTCCGAAACCCATACTAATGTAGCTCACTAACTTCTTGTTGTGCTTCAAACAAAGGTTATGAATTTCTTCAACCGTGTTTAACGCTTCTTCAATTGACTTGTTAGTATTTCGTTTTTGAAATGTTTCTGATATTGATAATGGGAAACCTAAATATGTTATTGCCTCAAACTGTGCGGCTTGTTCTGCTCCTCTAGTGTTGGCTACAATGGCTAATAATTTTGATTTACTTTCCCGCCAGTTTAATTGTTCAAGAACTTCAGCAGTATCGCGCAATTGTGGTATTGCTTTGGCCGAAACAAAACTACCAAAGTCAATTGTGTCAAAACCAACTCTTAACAATTGGTTAATATAGTCTATCTTCTGTTGAGTAGGTATAAACTCATCCAGGCCTTGCATGGCATCACGCGGACATTCTATTATCTTCAAGCTTAATCTCGTTTAAAGTTTTGTAAAAATACAAATGGCAATATTCTCCTTCTAATTTAACGAGTGGTAACCGAAAGTTGTAGGAAAAAATCCACAACAGACGGAATGTAACGCAATTCATCTCTAATAAAAGTGATATTTTCGTAATTACTGGATAAATATACAGTCTGAAACAACCTTACCTATGCCATTGACACCCTTTAGTGGTACTCTTGATAAAAAAGGAGTAGCACATTTACTACGAAGAGCAACTTTTGGTGCGTCTCCACAGCAGATAAATTCGCTTGTTGGATCAACACCTGCAGCAATTGTTGGTCAACTCTTTAATTCTGCAATACCCGATCCTGCATTACCAATTGATCCAGCCAATGGAGAGCAGTGGACTGAAATTCCTACACCTACAAGTAAGAATGATGATCTGGAAGATAATTTTCTTAGCTGGTATATCGGCCAGATGCTAAATACCTCTCTCCCCTATTCTGCCCGAGAGAAAATAGTATTCTTCCTCCATACACATTTTACTACCATTCGCTCGAAAGTTACCAGTGCCAAAGCGCTTTACTTTCAAAATAAATTATACAGACTGTTTGCATTTGATAGCGCTAATGCCAAACTAAGTATTAAAGAGCTAACCAAAAAAGTTAGTATAGACAATGCCATGATCAGGTTACTCGATGGAGATCTGAATGTAAAAGGCAACCCAAATGAAAATTACGCTCGCGAACTTCTTGAACTTTATTCCATAGGCAGAGGTCTTGATGGCTACATACCACCGGTAACACAACAAGGTGACTATGCTAACTATAGTGAAACTGATATTCAGATTGCTGCACGCGTTCTGTCAGGATGGGAATTTGATGATACGTTCACAACTATTGATGTCGATACATTAATACCCAGAGCCAATGTAAGAGGAAGTGCAACAAATGCTTCCTCGCATGATAATGATACAACGGCTCCTAAAACATTTAGCAGCCACTTTGGAGGCATTACAATCGCTCCTGATCCAGCGCTTCTATCTGGTGGTAATCCTACCGAAGCAAGTGCCATGGATGAGTTGGATCAATTAATTGAAATGATCTACGCTCAACACGAAACGGCCAAGAACATTTGTCGTAAGGTGTATCGTTTTTTTGTCTACCATGATATTGATGACGTCATTGATAATGATATCATAGAATCAATGGCTACTGTTTTTGAATCGAATAATTTCAAATTACAACCGCTATTAACAGCATTATTTACCAGTGAACATTTCTACCAGGCAGGTGGTGGCGTAGACGATGATAACTTTGGTGGTATTATCAAATCACCTCTTGATCTGGCTATCGGAACCCTGCGTCTGTTTGATTATCAGTTACCCGATATAACAACAGCAACAGCAGATTTTTATGCACAGACTTCCTATCTTCTAAATCTCATTAAAGGTGATGGACTTAACCTGTCACAAATGAAGATGCCATTTTTTGATCCTACTGATGTGGCGGGATACGAGGCTTATCATCAATATCCAATTTATAATAGAGCATGGATCACACCTAATCACCTGGCGAGCCGGTATAAGTTTATTGAAAATTTAATTCTCTATAATCCATCTGCACCACCACTTATTAACATCAATGTATATGATTGGGTGAAAGCTAACATTAGTGATGCTATTGCTGGCGACGAGAATGCTATTGCATTTGAACTGGCTAAATATTTTTTCCCTGTTCCCTATGTAGATACAGAAACAAATCATGGACTTACAGATGCCCGCCTGGCATATTTCAAATCACAATTGATAGGTCTGCACACGCCCGGCTATTGGGCTACACTTTGGGCAGGCGGCGCTCAGGAAGATCTTCGGATTGCCCTTAACCTGCTTTTCAATGCCATGCTTCAAACACCAGAATATCAATTATTATAAATCTCGACAACTATGAAGAGAAGAAATTTTTTAAAGAGACTTCCGTTAGCCTTAAGTATTCCGTTTTCTATTGGCGGTATACCTATAAAAGTATTAGCTGACAATCAACTTACAGCACTTTTACAAGCCAATGCAGATAATGACAACGTGCTTATTGTTTTACAAATGCACGGCGGTAATGATGGACTAAACACGCTTATACCAGTTGAAAAGTATGAACAGTATTATAGTCGCAGACCAAACATTGCCATACCAGCAAAAGATAGTTTACGAAAATATATTCCACTGGATAGCACTTTGCCTTCTGATGCACAGGTAGGATTGCACCCCGACATGCTCGCGATGAAAGCGCTCTATGACCAGGGACGAGTAACATTTGTTCAAGGAGTGTCTTATGAAAATAATAACGGATCACACTTTCGTGGAAGAGATATAAGTTTTATGGGAGGTGGATCGAATGATTATTTCGACTCCGGCTGGTTGGGCCGTTACCTCGCTGACTATTATTTTGACAAAGGATACGGAACCTATCCGGATAGTTTCAATTATGCATTGATGCCCGATCCTCTGGCGTTAGAAATGGGCAGTGAAGTTTCTTTACTCTTTCACCAGAAAGGAAATATACCAACATCGTTATCAATAGATGAGCCAGACAAGTTTGAAGATTTTATTAACGAACTAAATGGATTTGATGACCTCAGCGGTAACAGAGGTTTCCCTCCTGACTTTCTGGAAGCTTCGCCGTATGGAAAAGAATTGGATTGGGTCTTAAAGATTGAAGATAAGTCTAAAGATTATGCTGCACGTCTTGCAAAAGTATATGCTGATGGTGGTGCTACAAGCATTACGTATCCGCAGAAATATCCTTACAATGCTCCTTCGGGAAGTTTAGACAATCCACTTTCAAAACAACTTCAACTTATCGCGAGGCTTCTGGCTGGCGGTTGTAAAACTCGTGTGTTCCTGGTAAAGGTTGGTGGTTTTGATACGCATGCCGACCAGGTAGAAAGTTATGATCCAACGATGGGTAGTCACGCAGCATTGCTTTTCCATATCTCAAGTGCAATGAAAGCTTTTCAGGAAGATTTACGCTCACGGGGTTCACTTGAAAACAGAGTGCTTACCGTTACCACTTCAGAATTTGGCAGACGCATAAGTTCCAACGGAAGTTTTGGTACCGATCATGGTACAGGTGGTCCGATCTATATCTTTGGTAAAGGTGTGAAGCCAGGTGTTGTAGGAAAAGTACCTAACCTTGATCCTGATGTTCATAATATAGAAATGCAGTATGACTACCGCCAGGTTTATGCTAACATCATGAAAGACTGGATGGGTGTTGAGGAAGATACGATTAGCAAAGTTCTTTTTGGAGATCAGAAAACTGATCCGGTAACAGCAAGAAACTTTATTGAAGGTCCAAGATTAGACAATGAAAATCTCCCGCCGTATACACCAATGCCGCTGGCTACTACAGTCATTACGGGAATAGATGAGTTTGTAAGCACACGTTTCGCGCTTAAAGATTGCTATCCTAACCCGGCAAAGAATAAAACAACCATGTCTTTCATGGTTAACTCAAGCAACCTTGTAACCATTAACCTGATGGATATTGAAGGTAGGCCGGTAAAGACATTGATCAATAAAAATTATGAACCTGGCGAACACAAGGAAGAAGTAGATCTAACAGGTTTGCCTACGGGTAATTATATTTACCAAATGAAGACCGAATTCTATAAGGGCTCCAAAAAACTTGTGATTATAAAGTAAGCTGCATGAAAAGATTTTACCTCCTCCTGTTTTGTTTGATTATCTGTATCTGGTCATTTGCACAAGGCAAAAAGAAATCGAAAACGTATAATAAGAAGGCGAACGAAAATTCGCAGTTCCTGGAGAAACAATGGTGGCTGGGTTTCAAGGCCGGCACTAATATTTCAAAAGCTGTAGTCCTTACCCAGTATTCGGTAATGACTCCAACAGATCCTACGGACAAGGTTTCTAAAAAGTATGAGAACTTTCAGCAATTCGGATCACAGGCTGCTTTAGAATTCACTTTCTCCTATCAGAGTTTCTCTGTCAGCATTCAACCTACATATCGGAATGCCCGCTTTGTCTATTCTAATAAATATGAATGGGTGGACACACAAAGCAGTAATGCAGATTATCTGTTGCTTAACTATCGTCAGGAACAAAAAATAGAACATGCAGTCGTTCCACTTGTAGTTAAGTACGAAGTAGCCGGTAATAAGCTTAAACCTTATGTACAATTGGGAGGATATGCAGCATTTCTTCTCAATGCGCAAAAAACGTTAACCATTTCAGGTATTGATAAGGCTTCTGGAGGAACTAACAATTTTAAAGATCCGGCAATCACCGTTGGCGCTAAGGATCTTTTCGCCAAGAATAATTGGGGACTTATTGCAGGTGCAGGATTAAACTATCATCTCGGCAATGTGCGCTTTAACTTTGATGTGATGTATCTGTATGGAATGAGTAACATCTCATCAACCAAGAACAGGTATAAAAATGATCGTCTATCCGGAGTTGGCGATGCATTGGATGACACCAAGTTAAATAATCTGTCTATGTCATTAGGTTGCCTTTTCCCTCTGCGTTTCCTGGGAACTGGTTTCAAATCATTCGATAAATAAAAAATAACTCTTAATGGCCAAGCCCTCCGCCCATTATCAAAATTTACAACCGATGAAAAGATTTTTTTCTATATCAATATTCGTTCTTTCATTATCCTTGCTGATCTCCTGCGAAGAAAAATCAGATCCGGCATTAGATGCAGCAACGTTCACCAAAATATATTCTAACAATCAGTTTAGCACGGCATTTTATCCACTCAGCATCAAGCAAACCGCTGACGAAGGTTACCTGATACTGGCAGAAAAGAAATTATACGACACTACTGCCCGATACACCTACCTGTTGAAAGTTGATAAGTTTGGTAATGTTATAAAAGACACAGAAGCAGATCTGGATAAAACCTTTACCAATCCGGTGCCTAACCTGATTCAGATCGATAACAGCTACTATTTCTTCTTTATGATAGGCACAGGCACCTATCTCGCCAAGACTGATGCTGATCTATCGAAAATTGATACAGTAGGATTAGATGGCCTCACCTATCCAGCAGCTGCATCATTTGATCAGTATGACAATACTAACTCAAAATTTACGTTGCTGAATTATGATTATGACAACAGGCAATTCCTGTTATCTGTAGCGGATGTCACAGGCCAGGTATCAAACACCAAACGATTTGATATAGAAACTACCAATGAAATTGAAGGGCCGATCATTGATCATTTCAATCATACCGGAAAAGAATTTCCCTTTTTGGCAGGCAGACTTGCCAATGGTACTTACTACTTCAATGCTTTTGTGAACTATTCATTCTCGTTGATCTTTACGGATCTGAGTAATGACAATTCCATATTAGGAAGAGTTGACGGTCAACGTAATTATGGCGGGGTCAATAGCGTTATTCAGCTTTCAGGAGATAATTTTGCTGCTTCAAAATTCAACTTTGGGTCAAATTACTTTTTACCGAAGATGACTGTATCGACTACAGCTTCTAAGTCTATTACAGATTATGATGGGAACCCCATACCAGAACTTGTCTCTGATTCAAAAGTAAAAACGATACAAGCAACTGCTAATGCTAAAAGTATAATATTGTTCGCTGGCAATACAAGATCAAATCAGATTGGTCTTTATGCTTATGACGCAACTACAGGTCTTTTTATTGGTAGCCGGTATCTTGGCTTCTCAAATCCTTTTGAAGTTGCTGATATCATTCAAACAAGTGATGAAGGTATTGCTGTTTGTGGTGTTACGTATACTGCAGGAAGGTTCTCCCGGATATGCATCTTTAAACTTTCTAAGAGTGAACTGAATAAATTCACTAAGTCTTAGCATGGTATCTTACTTACAAACTCATTACGCTTGTTCTTTGCTCATTTTTTAAGACCTTGGCATTGAATTTATATCAATTCATGCCTGACATTCAACAACAAGTAGATCTTTTGCCTTATAATACCTTCGGCATAAAAGCTTTTGCTAAGTATTTCGCGACCATTAACAACCTGGATGAAGCAAAAGCATTGCTTTCATCTGACGTTTTCAAAAAAGAAAAGCATTTCATCATCGGTGGAGGCAGCAATATTCTGTTGACAAAAGATTTTGATGGACTCATTATCAAAATTTCTCTGAAAGGAATTGAAATTGTTCATGAAGATGAGGAAACAGTTACTGTAAAAGTTGGTGCAGGCGAGAACTGGCATGACTTTGTGATGTATTGTGTCGATCATAATTGGGGTGGAATAGAAAACTTATCACTCATTCCGGGCACTGTTGGAGCCGCTCCGATGCAAAATATTGGTGCTTATGGGGTGGAAGTGAAAAAAAATATTTTAGCGGTTGAAGCCCTTGAAATTTCTTCTGGCGAAGTAAAACTGTTCACTAATGAGCAGTGTAAATTCGGTTATCGTGAAAGTATTTTTAAGCAGAGTCTGAAAGAAAAATACATTATCTCAAGTGTTACTTTAACTCTCACAAAAAAAAATCATCACTATGTTATAAGCTATGGTGCTATTGAAGAAACACTACGACAACATGGTGTTACATCACCATCAGTGAAGAGTATAAGTGATGCAGTTATACTCATTCGAAGAAGTAAATTACCTGATCCATCACGCATTGGTAATGCAGGAAGTTTCTTCAAAAATCCTTCAATACAAGCTAATTTGTACGATTTTCTTAAGAAAGAGAACCCAACACTACCTTCATATCCTGGTGAAAATGGTTTGATAAAAATACCTGCAGCATGGTTGATTGAGCAGTGTGGATGGAAAGGAAAAACATTCAACAACATCGGTGTTCATAAAGATCAATCGCTGGTATTAGTGAATTATGGAGGAGGTAAAGGTGATGATTTATGGCAACTTGCAATGAACATTCAGGCAAGTGTAAATGAAAAATATAACATCATACTTCAACCTGAAGTGAACATGATATGAGTGTTCAGCATGCTTCAACTTTCATCATCAACATCATATTTTACATCTTGAAAAAATGCATGTCGAAAAAATTTTTTGCTAAAAATTTTTGTAGATAAATATTTTGTTATAACTTTTCGTAGAGTTTAATAAATAATTCAACTTAAAACAAAAAACGCTATGGCAAAAACAGCGAAAAAAACAGCTAAGAAAGCAGCAAAAAAATCTGCTAAGAAAGCTGCTAAGAAGAAGAAGTAATTAGGTTCGCCTAAGGAAACTTTGCGAAGGGAAGTAATTTGGAATTACTTCCCTTTCGTTTTTTATGTCCACATCAAACTCAGTAGCGTACATTCAACACATTAGTTTATTATCATCTTCAATTAAGATAATAGCGTAAGGGCTGCAATAATTGACTTGTTTTCACTCGGTTGCATGAATTAAATGACAAAACTGTTTGTCATCCCTTAAACACTATTGTAACTTCATATATCGTTCAACTCTAATACTACTCCCATGGCTAAAGCAGCAGCTAAAACTTCCACATCCCCTACGAAGAAAGTAGCATCCAAACCAAAAGCAGCCAGTTCATCGGTTGATTCTATTCAAAAAGTAAGTGAAGAGACTTTAAAAAAATTACAAAGCTTAGGTATCGACCCACAACTTCAGGCTGATATTGAGTGGTGCCTGGGCAGTTATGCACATGATAAAAATCCCGTTGGCCTTATTGAAATGCTGGAGCGTTCATTGACTGTCTTTAAAAATGAACTAGCAAAGAAAACAAAAGGTGTTACAGCGAAACTGATAGGAGATCTTGAGAAAGCTTTAGCGAGCAAATAAATAAAGAAGGCCGGATGTATATCTGGCCTTTTTCATTTTAAATCATGTGTGTAACATTTGTAAGTTCACCTTTATATCGGTCTACCTGTACACCAAACTTTTGAAGAAAGTCAACACCTTCATCCGTTGGTATGCCCTTATGTTCAGCATAAGAGTTTAAATAAATCACTCGCTTCACACCAGCCGAATAGATTATTCTGGCACAAGCCAGGCATGGAGAGAGTGTAACATACAATGTAGAGCCTTCAACAGAAGTTTTATTCTTTACAGCATAAAGTATAGCGTTCTGCTCAGCATGTATGGCCAATGAGCAACCTCCCTTTGAATCACGAGGACAACCTGTTTCTGGCCACTCATCATCACAGTTGTGAGTACCTGAAGGCGGACCATTATACCCAATGGATATGATCCTGGTGTCTTTGGTAAGCACAGCACCTACATGCCGCTTGATGCAGTGAGACCTGCGCGCCAGATTAACGGCAAGCTCCATATATATATCATCAAAGGCTGGTTTTATCATATCGCAAAAATAGGATTAAGATTGAAGAATACAGAATTTTGTGAATCATCGGTGCTAATGCTTATTCATAGAATCTCATTTCCACCAAATTCTTATATTAGCTTCGAATAAAAACGCCTTATGAGAAGATATTGTATAGTCCTTAGCTCTATTTTCATGTTGATAACCATAGTGAGTATGGCTCAGGATGAAATTAAGCAGAGACCAAGCCCTGCTGCTATTTCATCTATGCATTATAAAGATGCTTATATAAAAGTAACGTATGGCCAGCCTCAAAAGCGCGGCAGAGAGATCTTCGGCAAGCTGGTGCCCTACGGAGAAGTATGGAGAACTGGTGCCAATGAAGCAACAGAGATAACACTTACAAAAGATATTCTTCTAAATGGAAAGCTCCTTAAAGCGGGTACCTATTCTATTTTTACAATTCCTGAAAAGGACAAATGGACTATTATTATTAATGGAGATCTTGGCCTTTGGGGATCATATAACTACAATCAAAAGTCAGATGTCTTCCGTTTTGAGATACCGGTACAGAAAAGTGATGTAGTTTATGAACCATTCACCATTAGTTTTGACCAACGGAATGAATTGGCCGATCTTTTGTTACGATGGGATACAGTGAAGATCGTAATACCCATTAAGTTTGTGAATTAATGACTATGCATAAAGTATTCTTATTCCTGGCACTCCTTTGTTTCTACAACATCGCTTCAGGTCAGGAACTCGCTGAACTTGAAAAGAGAAATGGGTTCAAAGATATTAAATTAGGTATGGTTACTGACTCCCTTAAAGGAGCCAAACTAAAAAAGGAATTTAAAGAGAAGGATGAATTTCCGGCCAAGCTTTATACCATTGATCATCCCAATTATCAGAAGATAGGTGAGGTGAGTATCAATAAAATTGAAGTTAAGTCTTATAAAGATTTAGTGTATGAGATCAGCATCATCGTTGATAAAGATACGCGTGTTATGAAGGCCCTTGAATCACTTTATGGCAAAGCTGAATATGATTTAAAGCGCGAAACCTATTTCTGGAAGACGGAGAACCTGGTGTTGAAATTCAGATCACATTCAAAACATCAAATTGAATTGCTCTACATCTCCTTCCCGGTCATTAAAATGATGAAGACGGATAAGAATCAAAAGGTGGATGATATTGCAAATGATTTTTAAATTTTAACCCCTATTACTTTATGAAACTAGCTGCTTATGCTGTTGTTGGTTTATCGTTGATGGCATCTAATGCCTTGGCGCAAGATCAACCTTCAAAGAAAACTCCTGAGTCGTCAGAGATCTGGGAGCTCGTGCCTCGTGTTGTTGCTCCCGGTGAAAAACCTGGCGATGCACCAGCAGATGCTATTGTTTTATTCGATGGAAAAAATCTCGATCAGTGGACATCACTGGATGGCTCTCCTGCTAAATGGACAATTAAAGATGGCGCCGTTACTGTTCTTCCCGGTGGAAAGGATATCAAAACAAAACTTGAATTTGGCGACTTCCAATTGCATATAGAATTCAGAACACCAGCCGAAGTTGATCCTAAAGCTACCGGACAAGGACGTGGTAACAGCGGTATATTTTTACATGAACGCTACGAATTACAAGTGCTCGATAATTACAACAACGTTACGTATAGCAATGGTCAGGCCGGTTCTATCTATAAACAAACACCTCCGCTGGTAAATGTTTGCAGAAAGCCAGGTGAGTGGCAAGTCTATGATGTTATCTTCAATGCACCTCATTTTAATAAAGAAGGTCGGGTAATAAATCCGGCGCGTGTTACTGTAATTCAAAATGGTGTAGTGGTACAAAACAATACTACTATCTGGGGTCCTACAGAATACATTGGATTACCAATTTATAAGAACATTGAAAAAGCTGGCATTAAACTTCAAGATCACGGAAATCTTGATAGCTACAGAAACATTTGGGTGAGAGAGCTTTAAGCTCCTCCCCTTTTTTATTTATCACCTGCTTATTAATTAAATTCTATTCTTCTTTGCCCAGCGTGAATAGATAAAAAGCACAACACCAATAATGATTAGCGCTACAAACTGGGCGTATGAAATAATATTATTGATCACATATCCACGGGCCTCATCACCTCTGAAAAGTTCTAACACACTTCTCCCCGCGGCATACAGCAATAAATACAACAAGAACAGCTGGCCGTAGAACTTCCTTCGTTCCCTCATATAAAAGAGAAACACCATAACCAGGAAAATATAAAAAGCTTCATAAAGTTGTGTTGGATGAAGAGGAACACCCAAAGGATTTGCCTGGCATGCAGGATCAGAAAACACTACACCTGTAAACGAAGTCGTCGGTAAACCATAACAACAGCCAGCCATAAAGCAGCCTATTCTTCCAAAGATATGAACCAGGCAAGTTGTGATGGCCATGATGTCGAGCATTCTGTACGGGTCTAACTTATTTCTTTTGAAAAACCATAACATGGTTGGTATAGCAAATAGAAATGAGCCGTAAAAGACAAAGCCGCTCCCGCTCAGTAACTCTTTTGGATTAGTTAGATAATGTGAAGGATCTTCCAACAACAGAAATACTTTACCACCTACAAAAGCGGCCAGGAAGATATAAAGGAATAAAGTGTTGGCCTGATCGAGCGTTAAACCTAGCTCCTTCTTTCCACGAATTGCCATATAAGCCACACCTGCAATTGCACCTAACGCAATCATAAAGCCATAGCTGTACACCGAAAACTTTCCCAGATGAAATAGTACAGGATACATCCTTTAGAAATATTTATGAATCTCCCTCATGCTGAGTTTTGTTAACCTAGTGAGTGAAGAAGGTGATATGATTATTTAATTCCGAGCTTGCCTCTCAAGGCAACGTCAATTGCTGCTTTTGGTATCACCAGACTTACTGTATTAATTGCAAAGTAAGCTTCTGATACATGAATAAATCCTTTATAAGGCCCAACTTCTCCCCATGAATTCTTTACCAGAAAAAATTTCTTCCCTTGCTTAGATTTTTCAATACCGACCAAATGCATCAGGTGATCATCTTGTGTTGTAAGATTTTCATATAGTGATTGACGAATGGACTGGTTATACAATGCTTCTTTCGCATCGGGATCAATAACGCTAGGTATGTCACTTTCATTCTCCCATTGCATAGCAAAACCATCTCGCTGGCGAAAATTAGTATTGCTAACATCAGCATCCCACATAACGGAATATCCCTTCTCTATGACTTGCTCAACAAGTTTAATCATTTCATCTAATGGAAGATTGTAATACATGCCATTAGAAAAATTATCAGGTGCTTCTAAAATAAAGGATTGATAAAACGGATGATGTGAAAACGACGTGATGTTGACATAATCCGTTGGATTAAAATGAAGAACATCGGCTGCAAATGATTTGGGTGTGTACTGTCTTTCATTATAAGTAAAAGTCTCAGGCACAGATCCCAGGTGGCTATCCAGAATGCTTTGAAAGCCTTTCATCCAATCTGAGGGAATTGGTTTACTTCGGAGAAGACTATCAAGATAAGTCTTAAGAGATGCATCCATCTCAGTATGATCATGCGCTGTCTGTCCAATCACCAATCCGGAATAAACACTTTCGGGAACTGCACCGTACGCTGCCATTGCGCGGATTACATCATGCCCTAATCCGCCCGCTCCAAACTGTGCAGCACCCTGACGCAATATGTAATTTCTTGCCTTCTCCATGTAAATGTTTCGCACGGTATACATCTCAGACAAATCAATCTGATTCATACCCGCATGCATACTCTGCGATTCAACTAATGATGTTGTAGAAAAACTCCAGCACGTTCCGCTGTGTGCCTGGTTCTTCACATCTGTAAACGAGGCTTTCTTCACCAATGTCATTTCTGGAAGTGATGACTGACCAGATGATGGGATCGAAAAAATTACGGCGAGCAATAAAAGAACTATATATTTCATCATTAACCTTTATAAGAAATTCTGTAAATAACACCAGCCTGATCATCAGAAACCAATAGCGAACCATCAGGTAATACAAGCACATCCACAGGACGTCCCCATACTTTTTGCGTGTCGTCATCAAGCCAGCCGCTGGCAAATGTTTCATGACCAACAGCCTTACCTCCATCCATCTTCACCAATGTTACTTCATAGCCTATTTTCTTTGTTC
Organism: Cyclobacteriaceae bacterium; assembly: GCA_035493595.1. GTDB lineage: Bacteria > Bacteroidota > Bacteroidia > Cytophagales > Cyclobacteriaceae > DATCRE01. The sequence goes on from DATJHZ010000334.1 coordinate 14,513, forward strand.
TATTCCATGAACCATGCTTCGCCACAAACAATTGATTTTGATACGATGAAGGAAACATATTGCCTGTATAGAATTTCAAACCCAATGGCGCTACGTGAGGTCCAAGCTTTTCATCAGGCGAAATAAAATCAGAGCATGGTCTCTTGTTTCCAAACTCGGGATCTTTGATATCACCCTGATGACAATACGGATAACCAAAGTGCATACCTTTTTTGGGAGCATGATTTAATTCACATGATGGAACATCCTCACCCAGCATATCGCGACCATTATCGGTAAACCACAATTCTTTAGTTTCAGGGTGCCATGTAAACCCAACTGTATTCCGAATGCCACGAGCAAAAATCTCTCTGCCGGTTCCATCAGCATTCATTCGTGTAATACTGGCAAAGATAGAATCTTCTGACTCGCAGATATTGCAGGGAGCACCAACCGGAACGTATAACTTTCCATCAGGACCGAAGGCTATATATTTCCATCCATGATGTGTTTCTGTTGGATAAGAATCATTAATGACTTCAGGTTTAGGAGGATTACTTAAATTGTTTTCAATGCTCGCGAGCTTTGAAATTTTATTTACTTCGGCTATGTATAAGTCGCCATCTTTAAAGGCAACACCATTCGGCATATTTAATCCTGAAGCAACAACCCATTTTGTATCTGCTTTGTAGTCGCCGTCAACATCTTTTACAGCGTACACGTTATCTTTATCCTTATTGCCAACATAAACAATACCTGATGGGCTTAATGCCATCGAGCGGGCATTCTCAACTTCAGCGAATATCTCAATGGCAAAACCTTGTGGCAGTTTTATTTTATCGAGGGGAAGTGTCTTGGAGTATTCTGTTAACGCGGGCACACCCTCACCCGGTGTTGTCGATGGAGTTTCTGTTGCCTGCTGCTTAGAGCAGCCCATTGCAATCAGAAAAATCAGAATAACATATTCTATTCGGTATTTTTTCATAGCCCAATCAATTTAGGTATATCCTAAAATTAAGCCATTTTAATCCCATCAGACAGAATCTTTCTTCAAAAGGTTGTTTTGTTTATTTGGGTATGTGGCAAATCTTTACAATTCCCGGTTTTTGCTCTGTAATTCCTGTTATTTTTGCGGCATGATTTCAATTACTAACCTTTCTTACTTCATTGGTGGGCGCGCGCTGTATGAAAATGCCAATATGTTTATCAAACCAAAAGATAAAATAGGGCTCATCGGATTAAACGGACGGGGAAAATCAACTTTATTAAAATTAATACATGGCGATTATAAGCCAGATACCGGCAGTATCAGTAAAAGCAATGACTGTTCTATTGGCTTTTTGAATCAGGATCTTCTCTCCTTTCAAAGCGAAGATGCTATTGTTACTGTGGCCATGAGCGCTTTTAAAGATGCCGTTGATACACAGCGACAACTGGAAGTTATTATTCATAAGCTTGAAACTGAATACTCAGATGAGCTTGTGGAAAAAATGGCCAAGCTTCAGGAAAAGTTTGAACAACTGGATGGCTATACCATGCAGGCCAAGGCTGAAGAGATTTTGGAGGGGATAGGATTTAACACCAAAGATCTTCATCGTCCTTTAAAAGAGTTTTCAGGAGGCTGGCGCATGCGTGTGATGTTGGCCAAGCTACTTCTTGAAAAACCTTCCCTGCTCATGTTAGATGAGCCTACCAACCACTTAGACTTGCCATCTATTGAATGGGTAGAAAACTATTTGCGTAACTATGAAGGTGCTGTTATAGTTGTTTCTCACGACAGACGTTTCTTAGATAATGTAATTACTAAAACTGTTGATGTAACACAAAGCCAGCTTATCTCTTACGAAGGCAATTTTTCTTTCTATCAGGAGGAAAAAGAATTGCGCTCAGAAATTCAACAGAATGCGTTTGAAAATCAGCAGCAAAAAATAAAGCAAACAGAACGCTTCATAGAACGGTTCAAAGCAAAAGCCACGAAGGCAAGACAAGTACAATCGAGAGTTAAGGCACTTGATCGTATGGATAAAATTGAAGAGGTTGTAGATGATACTGCTTCTGTAAACTTCAAGTTTAAATTTAGTCAGCAGCCAGGTCGTTATATCATCAACCTTGAGAATGTATCGAAAGCTTATGGTGATCTGCAGATATTAAAGAATACATCTGTTTCTATTGAACGTGGCGATAAGATTGCGCTTGTAGGTGCTAACGGTAAAGGTAAATCAACACTGCTTCGAATCATTGCAGGTGTTGAGCCCGTAGACGGAGAGCGTATCATGGGCTACAATGTAATCCGCGCGTTTTATGCACAGCATCAATTAGAATCACTTAATGGTGATAATGAAATTCTGGATGAGCTCAAACAAGCTGGCTCTGGTAAGACAGAACAAGAATTAAGAAATGTATTAGGCTGCTTCCTCTTCTCAGATGAAGATGTCTTTAAGAAAATTAAAGTCCTTTCCGGCGGGGAGAAGTCACGTGTGGCACTTGCCAAGACATTGATTTCAGAAGCTAACTTTCTATTGCTGGATGAACCAACCAACCACTTGGACTTCATTTCAGAAAACATTCTTATCCAGGCATTGCAGCAATACCTTGGCAGCTTTGTTGTAGTCTCTCACAACAGACACTTTGTAAGCCAGATTGCAAACAAGATCTGGTATATTGAAAATCAGGAGATCAAACAATATCCCGGAACATTTGAAGAATATGAGTTCTGGAAAAAGAAAAATGAAGCAAATAATGCAGAGGCTCCAAAGAAATCTGAACCAAAACCCAAGCAGGAAAAGAAGCCACAGGAAGCACCTGCAAAAAATTCTTCTTCTGATAAAAGTCTGAAACTATTAGAGCAGGAATTAAAAAAGATTGAGGAGAAAATTGAAACACTTCAATCGCAAAAAGACAAAATAGAATTAGAGCTAGCTAAACCAGAAGTATACGGAAACTTAAGCAAGCTTCAGCAGGTTCAATCAGAGTTTGATAAAATCAATTCAGCTTTAGAGCAAGCCAATGTGGATTGGGAAAAAGTTGCAACATCAATTGATGCACTGAATTAAATTAAGAGCTGCCAGACTCCGAAGGCAGAGCCTCCCCCGGAGTCCGTGGCAAGCTCAATGTGCCTTGGTTCTCAAGGCAATACCATAGTGATTATCTTTTGCTTTCAGATTAACCTGTGTTTTCACTTTGCAACTATCGACAACAAAACAAACGCCGAGGAAAACGGTAAGCACCATCAATCCATAAATACCGGCATTTCTTCTTTTTTCCAACCTTAAATCAAGAGACTCCATAAAACTTACTACTCAATAAACTATCAACTACCTAAAAATGTATCTAAAACGCATGCCAATATCCATTGTAAGTGGATTGGATGTAACCCCAACTCCGCTCTTATAGATGGAGTTGAAGGGATAACGCAATCCTGGATTAATGGCCAACCGATAATGCTGTCCCAACTTATAGCTTAGTTCAGTTCCAAAAAGCCCGCTAAAGTTAAGCGGCCTATAGGGTGAGTCAGAGCCCCTGCCTTGTGTCGTTGTTTCAATATCAACACCTTGAGGGTCCTTTATATTTTTTAAGAATAAATCTGTAGATACTCCCGCATTGATTTGAAAGCCCACTTTTCGATTCACTGCCAGGTAGCCAGCTTGTACAGGAATACTCACAAACTGTGAATTATTATTTACATTATACATGGCCGTTGAAACGACCTTGTCTGAACTAGCTCCCGAATTTGCCGTTTTGAATTCAGCAATAGAGGCAGCTCTGAAACTGCTCAAATCAGATGGAGTTACCACAAAATTAGTTTGGTATGAGGAATTCTGCATCAAATAATTCACACCTCCCTGCATAATCCAACGATTAGTAATCTTCGTACCCAAATTCAGTCCCATAGAGTAAGATGCTCCAGAGGCACTGCTCTCGTTACTGGCAACACGCGAAGACGTAGCGCTGTTAAACCCGTTACTCATTAATGATTGAGCAGACGTTACTGCACTACCATTGCTTGAAGTGTGTGATGAGCTATTGAATGAGCCTGCAGCGAAACCAACTGATGTCCAAAGTTTTTCACTCCGATTAGTTTTTTTCTTCTCCTTCTTTTTAGGTTCTCCTTCTTCCATTAATTCTTTTTCTCTCAATTCAAGTTTAGCCATCATAACAGCAAATGGATCAGGCTTAGGTGTTGATGGAAAATCAAGTTCAACTTTCTTTACCTTAACAATGGGTGGCAATTTTTTGTCATTCAGACTTAATTCTGCCAACTCATCTTTCTTATTGTTTTCTTTATTCAAAACAGCGTTAACGTCATTAGAATTAGACACTTTGTTAGCATCGGCTATCGCAATACCAGTTTCGTTCTTTACTAATTTTTCAGAAGAGCGTGTTGAGTAATTTTCTTTATTACCTGAATTATCTCTGTCAGAAGTATTAACTGCTAAAGTTGACGTTGCAATATGTTCTCCATTGGCATTTTCAATATTTCTATTCTCGCTATTAGCATTTTCTTTATTCGTGCTAGTATTATTCTTGTCAGAAGTATTAGCAGCTAACGTTGATGTTACAATACTTTCTTCAACATTGACATTCTCAACTTTTTTATTCTTGTTCTTAGAATTTTTATTCTCAATAGCATTAGCTCTATCAGAATTATTAACAGCTAAAGTTGATGTTACAATACGTTCTTCTTCATTGCCATTCTCATTTTTTTTATTCCCGTTAATAGCATTAGAATTTTTATCCCTAATAGTTTTAGCTCTGTCAGAATTATTAGCAGCTAATGTTGGTGTTGCTACATCTTTTGCATTTTCTATTTCAACGTTTCTGTTAGCGTTATTAGTATTAGTTTCATCACCAATCTCAGTTGTCGTGCTGTTGATGTCTTCGTGAGACTCATCATTGCCAGGCAAAGCCTTGTCAGGAGATGTTGAGACAACAGAGTTACCAGATTCCTGAGTTGGAGTAGCCGATGTAACAGCCTTAGGTGATTCCGTGTATCTATTATTATTGGCAAGTGTATTCCCTGCTAAATCACGATTTGAATTTGTAAAACCAGCGTAGTAATAAGCACCAGCTACAAACATGGCGAATGTAATGGAAGCCGCAGCCATAAGCTTGTACACAAGCAACGTGCGCCTCATTTTTTTACTCTCAGCTTTTTCTAAATCAAGCTCAATACCCGTCCATAAATTATCAGACGGAGTTATCCCTGCCTGCTCAAAAGCATCCTTAAAATCGTTCTCAAACTTTTGCCTCTCCATATCTTTCATAAAAGGACGATTCCTTTAATAACTTGGCTTGTAATAAACTCTTAGCCCTTGCAAACTGTGATTTCGAAGTTCCCTCAGAAATACCCAGTAATTCTCCTATTTCTTTATGACTATATCCTTCTATTGCAAAAAGGTTAAACACAATCTGGCATCCTTGTGGAAGTGATTGAATCATTTCTATTAGCTGTGAAAAGTGAATAGATGAAATGCACAATTCTTCTTCTGGCAGGTCAATGCTTTCAACATCAACCATGGGATACAGATATAATTTCTTGCGTCTGGCATTCAGTGCTGTATTCACTATGATCCTGGTTATCCACGTTTCCAGTTTTGCTTCTTGCCTGAATGTTTTGATACTATTGAATATTTTAACAAAACCTTCCTGCAAAATATCTTCAGCTTCGGCCGTGGACTTGGAATAGCGGAGGCAGACAACCATCATTTTACGGCAATAACGATCATACAAAGCCTTTTGTGAGGCTCTATTTCCTTTACAACATCCTTCTATAAGCTCTATTTCGCTGAGCATGTATCCGATAGTACGGCCGTTTTGCATGTATAGACACAACCTTTTACCTCAAGGTTGGAATGATTTTTTAAGAATAATTCTAGCTTTGGGAATGAAATATGCTATTCTGCTGATACCATTCCTGTTATGCCTGGGTTGTTCACCAATGACCCAAAGTTCGTCTTTTTCAGAAAGTAATCCTAAAACCCTAAAATTTGGAGATTTTACTTACGAACCTCAAATTAAAACCGTACTTCTTCACCCAGTATTAGGTACTGGTGATAACCTTGAGCCGGCTGTAACTCAGTTTGGACAATGGAATTTAATACTTGAATTTGATGACCTTAAAAGTCAGCGCGATAATTATAATGCAACGATCATTCATTGTAATCATGACTGGGTCAAGTCTGATTTAATGGATCTGGATTTCCTAACTGATTTCAATGAATTTAATATTACAAATTTTCAATTCTCGATTGATACACATATTCCCTACATCCATTACACCTATAATATCCCCGCAGTAAAATTACCAGGCAACTACATGATTGTTGTTTATCGCAATGGAGATAAGGATGATATTATACTGAGTAAACGTTTTATGGTTTGTAATAATAAGGTTACATTTTCAAAAGACGGCAACTTGCTCAACTCTGGCAAAATTGCTTCTCTAAACCAACAGCTAAATTTTACATTAAGCTACGAAGGTCTAACGTTACCCAATCCATTGGAAAATCTTTGGGTAGTTATTCGTCAAAATCAGCGATGGGACAATATGATCACTGACATCAAACCAAGTTTTGTTCGGGATTATGATCAAGAACTTGATTACATCTTCTTCGATGATAAAAAAATGTTTAAAGGTGGAAATGAATTCAGGTTCTTCGATCTGCGTTCACTTAACTATCCTGGCAGAAATGTTGCATCGGTTACCAAAACATCAAAACCATTTGAGGCTTACATACAAACAGATAAATCACGTAGCATAAATGCTTATGCACAATACAATGATCTGGATGGAAATTTCAAAATCGAAAATCTTGATTACAATGACCTTTACTTTACAAACTATCTCTATGTTAATTTCTCACTCTCATCACCACCAGTCAATGGCGATGTGTATGTAGCAGGAGCTTTTAACTATTGGAATCTGGATGAGAGTAACAAAATGCAATATGACTCTTCTCGAAATGAATACCAGGCACGTACTCTGTTAAAACAGGGCTGGTATGATTATCAATATGTAGTTAAGTCACCAACGTTGCCAACATATTACTTCGAAGGAAGCCATTACGAAACTCAAAACTCATACGAGATTTTCGTTTACTACAAAGCTTATCAGCCCCGAGCTGAGCAGTTGGTTGGTTATCTCAGATTAGTAGAGAATCCGCGTTAAGCGTAGGTGAGTTCTTGTTGTTCGGCTTGTTGGATCGTATCATTATGTGCTACGTCTAACATACCAAAGCCTTTGTTGGTATAATGTCCAAGACCATTCTCATACACAAATTGCTGCACTTCTTTAGCGGCGTAAAGTGTGAATGGAAATGTATAACCACGAACTTCAAATTTCACATCGTTATCAAATAAAGGATAGATCCGTGCAAATTTCTTATGAAGAGCCTGAATACGTTGAATGTAATCTGCATCAGCTACAATCTGAAATTTGTAGAACGACGTTATCTGTTCAGCTGTATATTTACCCGTAGCCTCCATTCTTGCCAAGGTTGATTCATACAACAAGTCAGAGAACTCATCGCTTTCAGGTGAAATAAATTTCTTACCACTCTCATCATTAAACGATGCAGGTATTAACACAATTGGCGAAATACACAGAAACTTAGCTTCACCTTTTATCTGAGCTGGCTCTTCTGCTTCTGTACTTTCCGGAGCAAGATGAAGGTTGCCTACCATTACGTCTTTCTGGGCAAATAGCTGAGCTATAAAATAATCCAGGAACTCTTTATCAGGACAAGCAAAAACCAGCGTTACTTTAGAAGAGAAGAAGTGAAGGCCTTTACGGCTAATTTTAGTTTGACCTTTTAAACCTGAGAAATTGAACTGAACGAATTCACGATAGTCTTTACGAGGACCAAAAATAAGGATGCCTTTGATGACCTGCGCCAACAAATATTGATGGTGAAAAGGAACATATGCCCCCCTGTTTTTCAACGAAAAGATAATTCTGGTCCTCAAACTTCAAAAAATTTATGGGGTTGAAAAAATACACCAGTTAAATAACCCCCGCTATACCCTGAACATGAGCGGTTTATAAAGCTACTAAAAAAATGGAAAGTTCTAAATCCCGAGGTACGATTTTGATTCTAAACATTAAATCTAAAGTGCATTATGTCACCGTCAGCAACTACGTATTCCTTGCCTTCTACTGATACCTTACCAGCCTCTTTGCAGGCTACCTCGGTCTTATATTGTTGATAATCAGTCAATTTAATAACCTCTGCGCGAATAAAGCCTTTCTCAAAATCGGTATGGATAACCCCTGCTGCCGCTGGCGCCTTCCATCCTTTGGTGATAGTCCAGGCGCGAACCTCTTTTTCACCCGCTGTAAAGTAGGTAATCAGGTCGAGCAGGCTATAACATGCCCGAATTAGCTTATTCAGACCAGATTCAGTTAAACCGTACTCCTGAAGAAATACTGCACGATCTTCCTCACTTTCCAGCTCTGCTATTTGCGCTTCAATGGCCGCACTAATGATTACCACTTGAGCATTTTCTCCTTTCACATGCTCTTTTAGGGCATCTACATACTTATTTCCGGTATGAATAGAGCCTTCGTCTACGTTGGCAACATAGATCACTGGTTTATCAGTAAGTAGCTGTAAATCAGCTACTGCCTTCTTATCTTCCTCATCGATGGTCAGCACCCGGGCATTCTTACCTTCAAGCAAGGTATCTCTATATAATATAAGAGTCGCCAATTCCTTCTTCGCTTTGGCATCTCCGCTTTTGGCTGAACGCTCAACGCGGGATAATTTCTTCTCAACAGATTCCAGATCCTTCAATTGAAGCTCTGTATCAATGATTTCCTTGTCATTTACAGGGTTTACGCGGCCATCA
>DATJHZ010000335.1:0-12293 GCA_035493595.1 Cyclobacteriaceae bacterium
AATCAAAAATCAAATGCCCGATAGCGAGAAAATAAAACTTGCGGATTTTGTTACCACCAATGACGAGACCGAACTCATTATCCCCCAGGTCTTGAATTTAGATAAACAGTTTAAAGCGCTGTATACTAAAAATATGAAATAAGATTTACCCAGTCGTTACCTGTCTTACGATTTAGGGTTACTGAAGCTTCTTTTTAATTACGCATTATGTATAAAAGATTATTGTTCCTTTTACTTTCTTCATCCCTTCTTCTTTCTGCATGTCATTCTAAAAAGAACGAACAGGTGCAGGCTCGAGGTCCACGTGGGCCTGTATCAGCTGATGGCTTTGTGGTTGAGATTCATTCCATCAGTGATAACATTCAGGTCCCTGGATCTTTACTTCCTTTCGAGGAAACTCAAATCCGAGCTGAAGTAAGCGGCCGGATAGTAGAACTGAATATTAAAGAAGGAGCAACTGTAACTAAAGGGACATTACTCGTTAAATTATTTGATCGCGATCTGCAGGCTCAACTCAACAAACTTAAAGTTCAGTTAAAGATCAAGCAAAAAACTGCCGAACGTAATCAGGAGTTACTTGCCATTAATGGTATCAGCCAACAGGACTACGATCTGAGCACTCTCGATGTTGATAATCTTAATGCTGATATAGAAACCACAGTCATTGCCATTTCCAAGACTGAAATACGAGCTCCTTATAATGGTAACGTTGGCTTACGAAATGTCAGCCTCGGCTCTTACCTCTCTCCTACAGATATCATCACAACACTTCGTGAGGTTGATCAATTAAAACTTGAGTTCTCTGTTCCTGAAAAATATGCCAAGGATATTAAGAAAGGATATGTTGTAAGTTTTAGAGTCGACGGTGGCAAGCAAGATCATAAAGCCAACGTTCTTGCTACCGAAAGTAGTGTCGATCAAAATACAAGAACACTCAAAGTAAAAGCTGTTGTCAATGAAGCCCATCCTGAACTTGTTCCGGGAATTTTTGCCAAAGTGAACTTGCAACTTGGCAAAGACAACAAGGCCTTAATGATTCCCACACAAGCTGTTATTCCACAAGCACGTGGCAAGCAGGTTATCTTGTTAAGAAAAGACAGTGCTTCTTTTGTTAATGTTGAAACTGGAATACGTGACTCTGCTTTTGTTCAAATTTTAAATGGATTGAAAGTTGGTGACACTGTAATCACTACAGGGTTAATGGCCATCAGGCCAAATGCAAAAGTGAAGATTACTAAAGTTAATCGTCTTGCTAAATAAGTAGACGGATACTGAATATTGAAAACTAAAATTTTAAGCTTATGAACATATCGGAAGTAAGTTTGCGGCGCCCGGTTCTGGCTTTTGTAATGAGCATCATCCTGGTGCTGTTTGGAGTCATAGGATTTGATTTCCTCGGAGTACGAGATTATCCGGCTATCGACCCACCGAACGTAAATGTTCGTACCAGTTATTCTGGTGCTAACGCTGATATTATTGAATCACAAATAACCGAACCGTTAGAAAAATCTATCAACGGTATTGCAGGTATTAAAAATATATCATCAACATCAAGCTTAGGTACCAGCAACATCAACATTGAGTTTGAACTTAGTGTCGATCTGGAAGCTGCTGCCAATGATGTGCGCGACAAAGTATCACAAGCCAGCCGTTCCCTTCCGCTAGATCTTTCGAGTCCGCCAGTAGTAGCTAAAGCAGATGCCAACTCTGATGCCATCATCTCTATGACAGTGCAGAGCAGTACACGTAATCCTTTACAGCTCACGGAGTATGCTAACAATGTATTAGTTGAAAGACTACAAACTATTCCAGGTGTAAGTAGCATCCAGGTATGGGGTGAAAAGAAATATGCCATGCGCATCTGGCTTGATCCTGGCAAACTTAGTGCTTACAACCTAACAGCACTCGATGTACAGCAAGCTTTAGATCGTGAGAATGTAGAACTGCCTTCCGGTAAAATAGCAGGCGATGCAACTGAGCTAACAGTAAGAACTTTCGGCCGTCTTTATACAGAAGATGACTTCAATAATGTAATTGTGATGTCTGCAGCAGAAGGCGACATCAGACTAAAGGATGTTGGACAAGCTATGCTTGGCCCTGAGAATGAAGAATCGATTCTTCGTGAAAGCAGAATACCCATGGTTGGTCTTGCGTTAGTACCATTACCTGGTGCCAACTATGTTTCCATTTCTGATGAATTCTATAAGCGTCTTGATCAAATTAAGAAAGATGTTCCCAACGATATTAAACTGAACATTGCTCTTGATCAAACAGTATTCATAAAGGGATCTATACTTGAGGTGGAAGAAACTCTTCTCATTTCTTTCATTCTTGTTGTGTTGATTATCTATCTCTTCTTTCGTGATGCTATCATCGCTTTCAGACCGCTGGTGGATATACCTGTATCGTTGATTGCTACATTCTTCATTATGTATTTGTGTGGATTCTCCATCAACGTATTAACGATGCTGGGCATTGTGCTGGCTACAGGACTTGTGGTTGATGATGGTATAGTTGTTACTGAAAATATTTACAAGAAGCTTGAGCAAGGCATGAATAAATATCAGGCCGCTAAAGAAGGTTCAAAGGAAATATTCTTTGCTGTTATATCAACCTCTATAACATTGGCAGTCGTATTCTTACCCATTCTTTTCTTACAAGGCTTCGTTGGCCGATTGTTCAGAGAATTCGGAATTGTTGTTGCCGGTGCAGTATTGATTTCGTGCTTCGTATCATTAACGCTGACACCAGTGCTGAGCGTTAAGTTAACACGTGAACATCATCAGCACTCATGGTTCTATCGCGTAACAGAACCTTTCTTTGCAGGCATGGAAAATGGTTATAGCCGATGGCTGGGTTCGTTTATGAAAGTGCGTTGGGTTGCGTTTATTATCATCGCATTCTGCGTAGGCTCGGCGTATTTCATTGCTCAGAATATTCAATCTGAGTTAGCGCCCATGGAAGATCGTAATCAGTTTCGTCTAGCGTTAAGCGCTCCAGAAGGAACTTCATACGATTATATGGATAACTATGTAGATCAGATGACACAGTTTGTTATGGATTCTGTGCCTGAATATAAAACAGCATTATCCATCACAGCGCCAGGCTTCTCTGGCTCAGGTTCTGTAAACAGTGGTATGGTGAGAGTTACACTTGTCGATTCTGATAAGCGCAACAGATCTCAACAATCAATTGTTGATATGGTCAGTAGGAATCTTGGTTTGTTCCCGCAGGGAAAAGCATTTGCTATACAAGAACAAACTATTGCTGTGAATCGCAGAGGTGGTCTTCCTGTTCAATTTGTCATTCAGAACAACAATTTTGATAAGCTGCAAGCTACTCTGCCAAAGTTTCTGGATGCTGCTAACGCTAACCCTGTTCTTCAAGGTGTTGATGTTGATCTCAAATTTAATAAGCCTGAACTGAAAGTTGAAATCAACAGACTGAAAGCAACACAACTTGGTGTGAGCGTTCAGGACATTGGTCAGACATTACAACTAGCATACAGTAATCTGCGCTTTGGATATTTCACTAAAGAAGGAAAACAATACCAGGTAATGGGACAAGTGACACGCATTAACCGTGATGATCCTGACGACTTGAAAAGTTTATATGTTCGTACCAAATCTGGTGAGTTGATCTCCATTGATAATGTTGTAACCGTTACCGAGTCAACAACACCTCCTGCACTTTATCATTTTAACCGATACAAGTCGGCCACAATATCTGCAGGACTTGCTCCGGGAAAAACGGTAGGCGATGGCATAAAAGTTATGGAGGAGATTGCCGACAAAACTTTAGATGAAAGCTTTACCACATCTTTAGCGGGTACATCAAGAGACTATGCTGAAAGCTCAAGCAACACTTCTTTTGCATTTATACTGGCACTCATTCTTATCTACCTCATTCTATCAGCACAGTTTGAAAGTTTCATTGACCCACTTACCATCATGTTCACTGTGCCATTGGCCATTTGTGGTGCGTTCATTTCACTTTATATTTTCAATCAGACCCTCAACATTTTTTCGCAGATTGGTATGATCATGTTGATTGGGCTTGTTACGAAGAATGGAATTTTAATTGTTGAGTTTGCCAATCAAAAACGTGAAGAAGGACTATCGAGAATAGATGCCGTGTTAGAAGCATCACGTTTACGCCTTCGTCCAATATTAATGACGAGTTTGGCGATGGCGTTAGGTTCTCTGCCACTAGCACTATCATTAGGAGCAGCATCAACCAGTCGTAAGCCACTTGGTATTGTTATTATGGGTGGTATTTTATTCTCATTGATATTGACGCTTTTTGTTATACCTGCTATGTATACTTTCCTATCGAGGAAGAGAGAGCATGTAGATTTTGGGGAAGAAACCCCGCAACCGGTTAAGGATTTAGTTTATGAAGCATAGTATTTTTGTTTTTGTCTTAAGTGTTTTCACATTTAGTGTCATTGCTCAGGAGAAGATTGAATTGGAACAAGTAGTCTCATTAGCTCTTGAAAAAAATTATGATGTACAAGTATTTAGAAGCAATGCTTTAACTGCTACTACAGATAATAATTATGCACCCGCCGCATTCCTACCAGTTATAAGCGCTAACGGTTCACGTATTTGGAATGGTAGTAACCAAGAACAAAAGCGTCTTGATAACACATTAAAAAAAGATACTATTATTAAATACAATGGCATTAAGGCAAATAATACGAACGCTACAGTACAGCTCACCTGGACTCTTTTTGACGGAACTAAGATGTTTGCCACCAGAAAACGTATTGAGGAAATTGCTGAACAAGGCGAATTGAATCTTAAGAATCAAATGATCAATACTATTGCCAGTATTGTTACCAATTACTATAATATAGTTAGGCAAAAGCAACAACTAGTTGCTATTCAAGAGCAGATGTCCGTTAGTGAAGAACGAGTTAAGCTCGCTGAAAAAAAATTACAAGTAGGAACTGGTGCAAAGCCAGAGCTACTTCAAGCTAAAGTAGATTTAAATGCGCAGCGTACTCAGGTTTTACAACAACAGACTGCTATCTCACAATTAAAAGATCAATTGAATGGACTTGTTGGAATGGAACTTCCTTCCATTTATGATGTATCTGATTCTATAGCCATTGATCTTAATATTGATATTGAAAGTATAGCACAGGACATTGAGAAATCTAACTTTGCTTTAAAAGCATTTAAAAAGAATCTAGATATCGCTAGTTTGGTTGTGCGTGAAAGACAGGCCGAGCGATATCCAGTTATCAGCTTTACTTCAGCATATTCTTATTCCAGGGCCCAAAACACAGTTTCGATAAATCCAAGCGTGCCATTATACAGTTTGAATTCTGGATACAACTATGGGTTTACTGCAACCCTTCCAATTCTTAACGGCCTAAATAATCGGCGACTGGTACAACAGGCACGCATCACTTTGGACCGTCAGGAAATATTATATAACCAACAGAAATCAATTGTTAATGTTGGTATACGTAATGCAAGTGTAAGCTATGATAATGCCAGAAAGATATTAATTGTACAAGAAGAAAATATTCTGCTCGCGAAAGAAAATGTTTTCATCGCCCTTGAATCTTTTAAGAAGGGCGTAACCACATTCATAGAATTACGCACCGCACAGCAAAGTCTTGCTGATGCTTATAATCAGTTAATCACTGCTCGCTATAATGCAAAGCTTGCAGAGACAGAGTTATTGAGATTGAATGGAGGATTGTTGAAGTAGTGGATAGTCAAATAAAGCTATTTCAAAGAGTTATACTGAGGCATTAACAAAATTTCTCTGTGTAACTCCGTGCATTCTCAGTGATTTCTCCGTGTAATAACCATTTAATAAGATCCATTGTACTTTCTTAAAAACCACTCTGCACTAAGAAGTGCTAGGAGTGCGAAGAATACCCATTTCAGATTGATGATGGAATTAAATCGTTCTTCGGAGTGAATGATGCTTTTGGCTTCTTTACGTTGAAGATCTGTAAATAGGTTATCAACCTTAGATGCGGCGAAGAATTTTCCACCTGTATTGATTGAAAGTTTTCTGAGTAGATCAAAGTCGGCCGTGAGATTTTGAAGTTCTTCCTGCTCTGTTGTAACAATAAATTCTCCTTTAACTTCTTCAAGTTTATTGTTTACTGTAGCCTTTGCTTTGTAGCGATAAATACCTTCATGAAGGTCGCCAATCTGATAACGTGTATTACCTTGACTGATTACATAGGTGTAATGCGTTACTTTACCACGCTCATCGCTCAATTCTATATCTACTGACTGACCGTAGATTGGTTCGAAGATATCGTTATAAGCCTGGCTCTCGAATATCACCGGTTCGTCATCAGAGAACTGTTGTTGCAATGGATAACTTCTGAATTTTCGTTTATCATCCTGTGTGCTTAAGTATTGAATGAGTTTACCAAAGAGTTCATCAAAGGCAACTGTGTTTTCTGTTTTATCAAATTCATTCAATCTCCAGCGCCAGATGCCTTCGCCTAATAGTATTCCAATTTTACGAGTATCCTGTGTTTGAATAGTTATAAGAGGCTTATCCGTAGTTACACTTCCTACTCGCTGATAAAGCAGTGTTGTTGCATTGGGTGCCATTTGCATCTTGGCAAAGAATACTGAAACAGGTGGATAGTCTGCAATGATGCTGTTATTCTCCGGTGTCAATATAAAATTTGAAAATGAAGAATTAATCGCTGGCGTTACTTCATCAAAATCGCGTGGCATGGTTACGAATTTAATGGGCATGTTATTTCTTGCCAAGGAAGATACATCAGATCGCTGACCTAGTTGCAGAAGGATTGATGTTTTACCTGCAACTATTTGCTGAAAGAGTTCTTTGGTACGACCTTTCAAATCAGGAGCTTGAAGAAAAATAGCAAGATCAATTGCTGATGGTTGTAATGCGCTCGCTTGTTGTTCACTTAATCCAGGTATGTGCAACAAAAATTCATAGTTTGAATTTTTATCAATCACTTCGCGAATGGCTTTTATATCCGGATGAGGTGCTGGTGCAACAACCAGAATCTTTTTCTTCCCTTCAACTACTTCTACAAATAGCGATGCATGGTTGTTCTTTATATTTCTCTCTTGTGATTTTCTTTCTACCTGAATATCCAGTTTTTGAATACCCTGATCATTGGCCAACACTTCGAAATCAAAAGCAACTAGTTGACTTTTCCCAGAGCTCTTTGACTGCATATCGATTACACGATCTTTACGCAAAAGTGATACTGTAATATTTTCATTTGGCAATCCCTTTGCCATTACTTCAACATGCACAGGAAATTTGTTTCCCTGATAAGCAATCTTATTATAGGCTAGGTTCTTGACAGAAAGATCTATGCGTTGTAATGTATCACCAATGCCTACTGTATACACCGGAAAATTAAATGAAGTATAAAGTGGTGATATGCCTTGATTATAAATTCCATCAGAGAGCAACACTACACCAGCAATATTCTGACCTTCAAACCTGTTTGCAATTTTCTTTAAACCCGAAGTAATGTCTGATGAAGTAGCTTTATAATTAACTTTAGTAATTTCTTCACCTTCCAGGTTTGTTATGCTTACATCATATCCATTTTTTGTAAGCGTACTTGTAGCGCTCTTGATCTGCTCCTGAATCTTATTAAGTGCGGTTGAGTCTGTTACTTCTTTCACTGAGCCAGAGTCATCATTTAAAATAATGAGCTGAGGTTTTTCATAACTGTTGCTGATCTGCTTAACAATGGGACCTAACAACAAAAATGAAATAAGAAATACTACCAGTGTTCGTAAAGCAAACAGCATCCGATTCATCGTTTTACTCCACGGTCCTTTTTTAAGATAGAGCAAAAAAGCATACCCTACACTCACGATAAGACACAGTAAAACAAAAGAAGGAGACGTTTCAAAAATGATCTGTTTCAAAATCTGTTTTTATTCAATGTTAGTAATCATACTTTTTGCCCCACAAACTCTTCAGGTAGCGACGAAGTTCTTCTTCACGTGCATTCTTTCCAGGATCGTAGAGTTTGGTGCCCTTAATCTTATCCGGTAAAAATTCAGTGTTCACAAAATTATTAGAGTAATCGTGGGCATACTGATAACCTTGTCCATAACCCATATCCTTCATTAGCTTCGTTGGTGCGTTACGAATTGATAACGGCACAGGCAAATCGCCGGTTTCATTTACAATCTGCATAGCATTATTAATCGCCATGTAGCTTGCATTGCTCTTCGGAGAACTCGCAAGATAAACAGCACACTGCGATAGAATAATTCTTGCTTCGGGATAGCCAATGACATCAACAGCCTGAAACGTATTGTTTGCAATAACAAGAGCTGTTGGATTTGCATTTCCAATATCTTCTGATGCCAGGATAAGCATGCGACGTGCAATAAATTTTACATCTTCACCACCTTCAACCATCCGCGCTAAATAATATACAGCTGCGTTAGGGTCACTGCCTCGGATAGATTTGATGAAGGCTGAAATGATATCGTAATGTTGTTCACCGCTTTTATCATAGATGGCAATCTTCTTCTGCGCAACATCCATCACCAATTGATCGGTGATTTCAATTCCTCCTTCTGGGTATGTTTCTGAAATCAGTTCTACCAGATTCAAAAGTTTTCGTGCATCTCCACCTGAAAGATTCAATAGCGCCTGATGTTCCTTAATTACGAAAGAGTGTTTCTTTAATTGCACGTCACGTTCCAGGGCCTGCTTAACCAGATCCAGAAGTTCATTTTCGTTAAGAGGCTTGAGTGCATACACCTGACATCGCGATAGCAATGCGGAGTTAACTTCAAACGAAGGATTTTCAGTTGTGGCGCCAATCAATGTAATGGTACCTTTTTCTACTGCACCCAGTAATGCATCTTGCTGCGATTTATTAAAACGATGGATTTCATCAATGAACAAAATAGAACGCTGAGATATTCTGGCTTTCTCTATTACCTCGCGTACCTCCTTTACACCTGAGCTAATAGCGCTCAATGTATAAAAAGGTTTTTTCACTTCATTGGCTATAATATTAGCGATGGTTGTTTTACCCACCCCTGGTGGTCCCCACAAAATCATTGAGGGAACATTACCTGCAGCTATAGCTTTTCGAATTACTCCATTTGCTCCCACCAAATGTTGCTGACCAATAAGGTCCTCCAACCTTGAAGGCCTCATGCGTTCGGCTAATGGTGCATCCGGCTGAAATGACATTTTCTGATGAGTAAATTAAAGTTTTGAAATTACTGAAAAGGGCGTGAAAGAAACAGAACAGGTTAAGTAAAGTTATAAACCTGTGAGTTACAAAATTACAGACTCAGACATGAGGTTTTAGAAAGCGTTCAATATTCTGGATGAGCGTTTTACGTTCTACTGGCTTCGACAGGTAGGAATCAAATCCATCCTTAAGAAATCGATCTTCATCTTCAGGCATGGCGTATGATGTAACAGCAATGATAGGTATACCACTGTAGTGATGTAGCTCCTTTATTTTCTTCATTGCCTCAACACCATCCATTTTACCTTTGCCAAGATTGATGTCCATCAGAATACAATCAAAACTTTCTTGTTGAATACGCTCCAGGCAACTTTCACCATCAATAACATGCGATACATGAAAATCTCTTTTCAATAACTTTTCAACAACAAATGCATTGATGGAATCATCCTCAACGTATAATATTTTTTTCATTCTGTAGGATGATATGCAGGCAACAAAATCTGAAAGGTACTTCCTTCTCCTTTTACCGACCTCACACTAATTTCACCACCCATTAACTCAATATACTTTTTTGAAATGGATAGTCCAAGTCCACTGCCTTCATATTGCCTCGTACGACCAGAGCTTTCCTGCTCAAACGGATTAAATATCTTGGGAAGAAACTCATCTGAAATACCTATGCCCGTGTCTGTAATGATGATTGAAATAAAGTTATTTGCTTCCAGGGATGTGCGTATTTCAACAGAGCCTTTTTCAGTAAACTTAATTGCATTGCCCGTAACATTGTTGATGATCTGATAGAGCATGGTTTCATCAGAGAGACATTTTAACTCAACAGCAGATAATATTGTTGAAAATGCGAGATGTTTTGCCTTGGCCAGTTCTTCTAATGGTTTAATGCTTTCTGTAACAATTTTATTAATATCGATAACTACTAGTTTTATCGTGTCTTTACTGGCTTCAATTCTTGATAAATTTAAAATACTGGTAATTGTGTCCAGCAACCTTCGTCCACTTTGTTGCTGAAGTTGTACATACTCCTGGATGTTCTTGTCCTGTGTCTCTAACTCAATAACCTGACTAATGCCAAGGATACCATTAATTGGGGTACGAATCTCATGCGACATGTTTGAAAGGAAGTTTGTTTTTAAACGATTCATTTCTTCAGCCATCTCTTTCGCCTTCTGAAGTTCTTCCATGTTTTTACGAATATTTTCTTTCGCCAATTCGTATGCCTGATGATAAAAGTAGATCAGGTAAATGGTTATGAGAATAAGCAACACAAGAGAAATTATTACCTCTTCAAAAGCCAGTTGCTGGGGAGGCATGAGTGAAATGTTAATTCCCAGATGTTGCATGATTACAAAAATCACGATCGGTATATAATGTGCAGCTGCATAGATTAATCCCCATCTGCTTCCGGTGGTATGAAAGGCAAAAAGAATATCAACCATGGAAATCATCGCTACAAATGCGTTGAAGGTTTGAAATATGATGAATACGTTAAGCAGATTGTTTGAGAGCGAAAGGATGATCAGGATATGCGCAATAGGGAGGATTGTCTTCTTATAACGCATGAAGAAAAGTACACTGCTGAAGAGTGCAGCCATGATAAGACTCTTCGCCAGTTGAACGTAAAAGCTATTAATAATATAAACAACTGTTACAACCAGTAACAAAGCTATGCTGGCAATTGTGATATTGAAGATTAACCTGATGTTAGCCTGCTTGAGCACGTCCTGCTCTTCCTGCAGATAATCCCCAATAAAATAACGCCGGATGAAATTCATGCCTTGAATATAGGGAAAGCTCTGAATAGATGGAGGGGTAAAAACAAAAAGAGGAACTAAAACATTACAAGAGGCAGGTCTCCAAGCTATGAGATAAAATCAAGCTCTTCCTTAATAATTCTGCTGATTTCGGTTGCCTTGTTCACTATCATAAAGTGTCCACCGTTGGTAATGGTATAATTAGCATGTTTAAAGGGTAACATTCTATCAGCCGTGCCGTGAATATGAATTACATTGTTCAATACTACGTCGTTGTTCCATGTAATAATTTTATCTATTGCCCAATTACTGAAACGGGTATCGGTATCATCTAAGATTGCCTTGAGTAATTTCTTGTCGGTATCTGTTGTAACACCAAAGAGCCAGAACATGAGGAAATGAATTTTTTGTGGAAGGCTGAGTGGCAATATTCGGTGCAGTTTTAGTCTTGCCATGAATCCGTCAGTGAAAGGCAGATCACTTCGTGTCTGTGCTGATGAAATGAGAATAATTTTAGTTGTCGCTATCTGTTTTCCCATTTCAATGGCCATCATTCCACCAAAAGAAACGCCTATCAGTATAGGCTTAGGCGATGTAATCTGTTCGAGAAGTCTAGACGCATAGTCTTGAATGGATTCATTTTTTAATGGAGGAATCCATTTAATGAAATGAAGCTTATAGCCTGAGAGATCAAGATAGTTAAAGACTCTTTCATCTGCACCAAGTCCGCTTAAGAGGAAGAGTTCTTTCATACTTAAATTTTAAATAGTAATAAAACAAAAGAGGTCGCTATTAACGACCTCTTTAAACTACAATATTAATAATTGAATTTTATTTACGCTTCAATAAATTCTTGATCTTATTCTTGGCAGCTTCTTCAGCTTTCTTCTTCAAATCTTCTGTGTTTGCTGGCAAAGCAGTTTTTGTAGTATCAGCTCCTTTTGTGGTCGTTGTATCTTTTTTGTTTCCTCCTAAAATACCACTTAATACTTTCTCGGCTTCTGTTCCTTTCACTGCCTTTGTAATAGCTTTTGTTCCTTCATCTTTAGCAGCATTCACGGCGGCCTGCTCTACTTGTTTTTTCTGATCATCCATAACCAGCTTAGGGCTCGGGCTATCATACTTACCACCTAATCCGATAGTAAGTGGTATAGTAGCATTCGGATCTGTCTTACCATCAGTTGAATACTTCGATACAAGACCATTGAACTGAGTGCCCAATTTACCTGCAGGCACATCCATCTTTAATGTATAATCAAGAGCACCATCTAAAGCTGTACTACCTGCGATAGTTGTTTTATAATTGCCGAACTTCACAT
>DATJHZ010000336.1:0-21934 GCA_035493595.1 Cyclobacteriaceae bacterium
GAACGCATTTTGAAAGCTGCCATGCCTGAAACCCGTCCGCAAGATAATGTTAAAGCGGGCGCCACATTACCTATTGAAGAAGAGTTTGCCATGGGCAGCATCAGCCATACTTCATGGGTGCATGGACTTTACTTTCCAAAAAATATCTACAAAGCGTTTGATGAATATGTGACCTTTACCAAGGGTGATTCTGAAATTAAGAACCATTGGAAAGAACACTTCGATTTCTTTTTAAAGAAGCTGAGCTTCAGATATAAAGGAAAGAGGTTGTTACTCAAGAGCCCTGCAAACACCGGAAGGTTGAAAGAACTTTATGAATTATACCCCGATGCAAGGTTCATTCATATCCATCGTAATCCTATGGAAGTTTACTTGTCAAATGAACGGCTTTATGAAAAGATTCTTCCGCTGATTGGTTTCCAAAAAGTGACGAGTGAATTTATGCAGGAGCATATTCTCTACGCTTATGAAGAGATGTATAAGAAATATCTTCATGATAAATCTTTTATACCGGATGACCACATTGTTGAGATCAGCTATGAAAGTTTCGTCACATCGCCACTTGATGCTATCCATCACATCTACAATCATCTTGGACTTGACGGACTGAGCACTGCGTTACCTCTCCTGGCAAAGGAACTACAAGGTTCTGCAAACTATAAACCGAATATTTACAATAATCTTGATGCTGAGAAGCAAGCTGAAATAAAGAAACGCTGGGGTTTTGCTTTTGAAGCTTTTGGTTATTCTACTGGCGTTTAATCTTACCGCTTGCAGTCATTTCAATATGATCAACAATAACAATGCGTTGAGGTACTTTAAATGAAGATAAAGCTTGTCGACAATAATTAATCAGATCTTCTTCATCAAAACCATCTTTGGTGACAAGCATAATGTCGGCACAGACAAGTTCTCCCATGAGTGGATGTTTTTGTCCATACACTTTTGAGTTTAATATGCCTGGATAGGAATTAATAACTTCTTCTACTTCGTTAGGAAAAACTTTATTACCCGATACATTAATTACATTTTTTGTTCGTCCTTTTATTTCAATCAATCCATCTTTTGACAACGAAGCTAAATCGCCGGTAAGAAACCATCCGTCTTTTAAGACTTCATCTCGTGTAGTTGGTGGACTTAAATATCCATCAAACATTCCAGGACCTTTTATGGCTAAATGTCCAACCTCATTTATTGCAACTGCTTTATACGCATCATCCAGAACAGAAACTGTAAAAGCTGGCAAGGCAACTCCTACAGCTTCCGGATGCTCACTTGACTGTTGAAGATTAATAATAGGTAAGCCCACTTCTATAATGCCAAATGCCTGACTTACCGGTAAGTTGTAAGCAACTTCAAACTGTTTGCAAATGGCAGGACTTATGGCTGTGGTTGTTGAGATTACTTTTTTTAATGATGGTAGTGCGTAATCTTTTTTTCCTGAGGCTAACAACCGAATATGCATTGGCGATGCATACAGAAATGTCCCTTTATGTTTTTGAGCTTTTTCTAAAATATTCTCAGCCAAAAAATCTTCACAAATAATAATGCCACAACCATACCTGATATAGAGCATGATTGAAACTATGAAATGATAAGCCATAGGCAACACCCAAATTACACGATCATTTTCAGTCAATTGAAGACCTTCGTTAGCGGCTTCAATTCTTTCTGCTATTGATTGATGGGAGAGAATTACACAACGAGCATCGCCTGTTGTGCCTGATGTAAAACGCATAACAGCTGCGCGCTGAATAAATGAAACTGTTGGCGTGAATGGACTTAATGATGTAGCACAGAATAAAAAGACTGAGTTTGAAATATTTTCTGTTTTTATTCCTAATTCTGAAAAGCTGATGTTATCAGTCAGAATAAAATGAATGTTAGCTTCAATAAGTGCTTTCTTTATTTCTTCTGGTTTTTGGTAATGAGCGAGAGGCATTACGACGCAATCACAACCCAGTGCTGCATATAAGCCGGTAATAAAATGTCTGTTGTTCTTTGTTATCAACGCTACGCCACAGCCAGCAATGGCGCCTTTTGTTTTTAGTTCTTTTTTCAGGAATTCAACTTCATTGTAGAGTTGTGAATAAGTAAGTTCACCATACTCATCAGCAATAGCCAGATGTTCAGGCCATGTTTGAGCCGTATGAACTAATGTATTATAGATAGTATCGTTAATCTTCTTCAAGCTCATGATGGAGAGTTTCAATTATTTTGCGTTGCTCTTCTTCATTTTTTCCGCAAGCTATTTTGCCAGCGGCATAACCTGTTTGAAGCGCTGTACCCATAACCCTGGCACTGGCTATAGCTTTTGCTGTAGCAGAAATATTTTTTCCTCCGAAGAATAAATTATCAACAGCATCAGAGATAAGACAACCAGCAGGAATGCTATAACCTTTGTCAGCCTCGAAGTATTCCATTTTTAATGATCCATCGTGACTCCATTCTTCAATAGGCCATGTGCCCACAGCAATACCATCAGCAGTTTTTTTGCAAGACATTACATCAGATTCATTCAAAATGTATTTTCCTTTCGAGCGTTGAACAACACGAATGCCGGGTTGAGGAAAAATTATTTCTAGTGACGACTCAGCCAGGCTACTCACTTCATGTTTTAAAATAAGAAAGAGTTCTTCAACTCGTTTATGAGTTTTCACTGTAAAATCTTTGTTACGGATAAACTCATCGGTAATAATTTCTGGAAGCGTAAGTTTTAGATCAACTCGATCATCTCGTAAGGAGCCAGGCACAACACTAATTGATTTATAACTGACAGGCCAGCTCATTTCCTCCATTCGTTTTGCAACAGCAAGCTTCAAAGCCATGTTTAACGAAAACTCAGTTGTGTCGGAAATATTATTGAGTCTGAAAATCTGTGAAGCTGCCTGATATGAATTTTCTTTTATGGTTTCTATACCTGTTTTTTGAGAAACGAGAGCTTGTCCGCTGCAATCAATTATACTATCACCCTGAATTGTAATTATAGTATTATCCTGAAGTACGGTGAGGCTAATTATTTTCTTGTCTTTAAGGTTGACATCAACCAACGAAGCATTCAATAAGCATTCCACGTTGGCTTGCTTTAACATTTCTATGTACAGGTTTTGAAGAGTAGACCATTCGTAAGGAATAATGTATAAACCTTCCGTGTACATATACGATGCAGCTTTGTGATCTGCTTTTTGCAGTGCCTGTAAAAATGATCGATTGAATGAGTATCCAACTTCTTTAGCTATCCCTGAAAAAGAACGATAGTAAGCGCCACATAATGTTCCAACGTTAGTGTGAACAGAATCCCCTCCTGGTAAATTACTTTTGTCAATAAGTAAAACTTTTTTGTTTTCTAACGAAGCAGCCATCGCTGCAGCGAAACCAGCTACACCACCACCTATAATTACAATGTCTGTTTTGATTGTCATGGTTGAGTTGTGCCTAACAAGTCTTCACGAAGTTGCTGTTCAAGTTTACTCACTTCTGCTTCTGTGATCACCTCATCAAAATAGTTAATCATGATGTGAAGGTTATTCTGGAAACGCATAAAAGCAAAGCTAAGTCCTGGCGGATAAATTCCCGAAGGAAAACTCCACGCATCAATAATTTTATGTCCCAAGAATTCCTGGAAATCAGTTGGGTGATCGGCTGCGACTGTAAATAGAAAACTTGCTAATGATCCGCCTTGTGGTCCTTTAATCCAGAAGTAATATAATGGTGTTGGCGTACGACGCAGATAGCGCATCAGGATATCATAATCGCGAGACATGTTGCTTTTAATCTGATCTACCATTTGGTGATTAATAGATCGAACTGTTTTCTCCAACGAATCTAATTCACCTGACTTGAGTCTGTAAAACAAGAATGAAAGATGATTACCTAACAATGGTCCATCAGATCCTTTTTTACGTTGATCTTTGGGCACAGGTATCCAGAGATCATGAACTGGCAATCCTTTATCTTTAAGTAATCGTGTTACACCCCGAGCGGCGCCTGCGAGATAGACAGGACTCCTGCCAAACTGTGCGCCGAGTGTTGGTCCTCGTTTATCAAATTGATTTGTTTCTTCTTCTGTAAAACGAATGATTTTTATTTTTTGATGCCTGTTTTTAATCGGACTTGGTGGAGCAATGGATGACAATGGTTTCTTCGAGATCCGATCAACAAAAAATTTAGCACGCGTAGCATTGGCAAGTGGTGCTAGTCTTAATAATTTTCTTTCTGTAGGATCGTAAACATGATGAAGACGCGAAGCATCATTAGCCAGTTGTTTTAACAGAAGCACTACGCCATAACCGTCCATTAATAAATGATGCCACGAAAAGATAATTGCCGAATTACCAGTTGAACGATGTAATACATCAATTCGAATGGGCGATTCATCAACATGCATTCCACGATTGATAATTTCTTCCGGTATTAACTCATCACTGTTTTGTATGGTAACAGGAATTTCAGAAACTGTTCTGCTGGTTTTCCAGACAGGCAGCGCCAGTGGATTGGCTTTGTATGTATCAAGCGACGCTAGCCAGAGAATATCATTGTTTGTATTTAATTTTTGTTTGAACGCAGTGGCATCAAATGTTCCTTCAAGTTCCAGCAGATAATGGCAAATGTTTGTCGAGATGCCTGTACGATTGATATGTCTTTTTTCCAGCGCACGCATAAAGCAGTCGGCTTCGGTAAGTGGCAAAGAAAATTGGTTATACTCAATCATGAAGATACCGTTTGGTACAGTTGGCCAGCGCACGTGCGGATTTAAAATTCTCCGGAATAAGTTCTTGTTCGGGTAATGCTACTTTAAATTTTCTTTCGATAAATAATACAAGCTCAATAGTGGATAATGAATCAATGCCGATCTGATTAAATAATGTGTCAGGCTCGACCTCAATTTTATTATCAACGATGCTTTTTCTAATGAAAGCACAAAGCTCCTGACTTATGTCTTCTGTTGTCATGTTATTGTTTTTACTGCTTTATGGCAGCATTGCCGTAAATCTTATTTAACCCACCAGGCAACATAAATAAATCCGAGGTGTCAAGTCAAATAATACCCGAAATTTCTGCTATTATTACCCTTCAATTATACTTTTATCAAGATTTTTATCCACCATTAATGAATTGTGCCGTCATTGGTTCTGGAATTGCAGGTTTGGCCACGGCTATCAGGCTGCGAGCACGAGGCTATAGTGTTGATGTTTTCGAGGGCAATGGTTCGCCTGGTGGGAAACTGCAGGAGAAAAAAGAAAACGGCTATCGGTTTGATCTGGGTCCTTCAGTATTTACAATGCCCCAGTTGATTGATGAGCTCTTTGAACTTGCAGGTAAAAATCCCAGAAACTATTTTACTTACACACGACTTGATACTTCATTTAAATATTTCTTTGAAGATGGTAAGGTAATTACGGCCTATGCCGACCCCAAAAGATTTGCCAAAGAAATTACCGAGAAGACTATCGATACAGAAGAAACCTTCTGGCGCTATGTTGACGATGTTGCTACAAAATTTGATATCACCAATGAAGTCTTCAGTGAAAACTCACTACACATTGCCAGCAATTATCTGAAGAAGAAATTCATTTCGGGTATTTTTAATTTTCATAAGATAGATGCTTTCAAATCCATGCATGAAGGCAACTCTAAATTTTTTAAAGATCCGCATCTTATACAACTCTTTGATTACTACGCATCGTATGTAGGTTCGAATCCATTGGTGGCACCGGCAACGTTGAATCTTATATCACACCTGGTGCTAAATATTGGTACGTATATTCCTGATAAGGGAATGTATTCCCTTATAAAAGCTATGGTGAAACTGGCAGAAGATATTGGTGTGAAATTTCAATACAACACTTTTGTACAGGAGATCATAACGGAGAACAATCATGTGAAGGGTATAAAGATCAATGATCGTGTTATCCCCTATGATCGTGTGATCAGTAACATGGATGTATATTTCACCTACAAGAAATTATTACCAAATGAAAAGGAACCTACTCGTATTTTGAATCAACCAAAATCAAGTTCGGTCATTGCTTTCTATTGGGGAGTTAAAGGTATTCGTTCAGAGCTTGATATTCACAATATGCTCTTTTCAAAAAATGAGACGGAAGAGTACACTACTGTTTTTGAAAAGAACAATGTCAGCAACGATCCATCGGTTTATCTCTGCATTACTTCAAAACATATTAATGATGATGCGCCTGCAGGTAATGAAAACTGGTTTGTATTAGTAACGGCACCCAACGATCAGAATCAGAATTGGGATGAGATAGTTGCCCGCACGCGAAAAAATGTTCTGAACAAAATTAAGAACATGCTTTCTGTTGATGTTGAACCACTCATTGAATGTGAAGATGTACTAACACCGCCTCTGATAAAGGACAGATATGTTAGCGCATTTGGTGCTGTGTTTGGCAACAGCTCAAATAATAAGTTTGCTGCTTTTTTCCGTCACTCTAACTTCAGCAAGAAAATCAAAGGCTTGTATTTTACGGGTGGTAGCGTGCATCCCGGCGCCGGTATACCCATGTGTCTGAACTCGGCAAAAATTATTGATAAAGTATTTAAGTAGTTAGCGCTTTACTTCGCGCAAATGCTTTTGGAAGTAGCGGGCCTGTTGTATATACTTCTTTGGAACGATAAGCATGCCAAAGCATTCGCCATCTTCTTTCTCTCTGCGCTTGTGATGAGCCTTATGCCCTTTGCGAAGAGCGATGAGCCACGCGTTTTCAGTATAGCGTAAAAAATTAAAACGCTGGTGAATCAATCCGTCATGAACCAGTACATAGCAAATGCCATAAAGCGTTGTGCCAATGCCTATGTACAGTTTATAATCGCAACCATCCATGATGCCAAACATCATAAACAACCACGATGGAATAGCGAAGACTAACGCGAAGAAATCATTCTTCTCCATTTTCTTGTTGTGAGGTCTGTGATGATCTTCATGTAAAGACCATAATAATCCGTGCATTACATATTTATGCAACGCCCAGGCAATGGCTTCCATCGCTGTAAACGTAATTAACACCACAAAGGCATACCAGACGTAAAGCATCACACTGTTACTAGTTAGTAGTGCAAAATAAATCAAAAGTTAATTAAAACTAAAAAATGAATGTTTCAACGCTTATGTGAGTGGGGGGCAGGTGTTTCAGGCTAGTGCATTAGCCATTGGGACTCAGATCACGAAATGCTATTGTTCCTGAGTTTCGTTATAGAGCCTGATAGGATCAATAATTATTGTCTTTCTCCTTTTGTAATCAGTGGCTATAAATTCAATCCAACTTTTGATGGCATTGGGTTGTACATTGTTCATAAGCCAGAGTAAGACTCTGCGATCAATTTCATCGAGATTAAAAAATTCGGGTCTTTCTTGTTCCATAGTGAGGGTAAATGTAATAGTGGTTTTTGTTTACAAGATAATTGAATTGAATAGGTCTAGTCAATACTCTTCAAAGCGTAGCAAAGCTTTTAATCGAATTTTAATTATTTCAGATTTGCAGCCTGATATGAAAATTGATTGATAAGTGTATTGCAGTTTTTTATTGATGTACATATAGAAGAGGGTCTCAATGAAGTAAAGATATTGAAAAAATTAAGCCCCGAACACCTCATGATTTATTTTAGGAAATCTATTACAGAGATGGAATCGAGCCTATTTTCAGTGTCAACGCCAGACACTAATCATCTCCACAATACAATTACTTTTTTATGTCATTCTATTGATTAGAAGATTGACGACGTTTGAATTGCTATACGTGAGTTGGTGTTTATGAGAGTGGTTTAGACATTGTTCAGGTAATTCTGATGCCTTTGCTGGTAATTTTACGCCAGATCTCACGGTAACAATAGGGAGCCAGATTTCTTAGACTAATTTTAAATGAGTAAATTCCTTCTCTATGTCGCTCAGGCTGTTTTTTCTTTTTTCTGTCATTTCAATTCATGGGCTTTATGCTCAGGTTAAAATAACAGATAGCCTCATTGTTCTGTTGAATAATTACCCTGCAAATGATACAGGAAAGGTCTCCTTGCTTAATAACATAAGTACAAGTGCCTGGGGTGCCGATCCAAAATTGACAAAGCAATATGCCGGGCAGGCCTTGCTTCTTTCACAAGAGCTTAATTATACCAAGGGAATTGCAGACTCTTATGCGGGTATTAGTCGCTATTACTGGACACAAACAGAGTATGATCAGTCTACTAATTTTGCGCTGAAGGCCCTGAAGGAGTATGAACAGATTCATAATCTGAAAGGCGTGAGTTGGTGTTACGCCTCTATTGGTACCAATTATTCACAGGCCAATAATTTCGACAAGGCTATTTATTATCATAATCGAGCGCTGGCGCTTAATAAAAAGATAAACAACCTGAGTGGTGTGGGTCGTAATCTGAATAGCCTGGGATACATAAATGAACTGCAAAAGAATTATCCGAAAGCTCTTGAATATTATAAGCGTGGCTTAGATATAAGACTAACTGTTGGTAATAAAGTAGACATCACATTATCCTATGCAAATGTTGGGTCTATCTATTATTTAATGAATCAATATTCGCGTGCGCTGGAGTTTTTATTTAAGGCACTACCGTTAGCACAAGCAGTTGATAATAAAAATTACATAGCACTCATCTATCAGAATATTGGAGAGGTATACTATAAAACCGGAAAGTACGATGAAGGTGAACGCTACTTGTTAAACGCGCTGCAACTGGGTAATGAAATTGGTGATAAGAAAAGGAGAGAAGGTGTGTACGATGCTTTGAAAAGTCTGGAGCAATCGCGTGGAAATTATAAAGCAGCTTTTCATTATCTCGAATTGCTCCAAGGTGTTCGCGATACTTTATATACGCAGGATCGCTCGCGTCAGGTAGCTAAAATGGAAACGCTTTACGAGACAAATAAGAAAGAGCAAACCATCAAGCTTTTAGAACAACAGCGCCACATTCAATTGATGTGGCGTTATGCGCTGAGCTTCGGTATTATTCTGGTGATGATTGCCACTCTTATTATTTACAGACTTCAGCAATCACGCGCGCGCAAAACAAAACAATTACTTGTTGTAGAACAGGCATTAAATGATAAGCTGAAAGAAGTAGATAAGCTTAAGTCTCGCTTCTTCGCCAACATCTCGCACGAATTCAGAACACCATTAACGTTGCTGCTTGCACCCATTGAAGAGAAACTTTCATCGAATAACATAAGCAATAGCGAAAAAGATTTATTGATGCTCATGCGGCGCAATGCAAACAGGCTTCTTGATTTGGTTAATCAACTTCTTGATCTGTCAAAACTTGAAGTAGGCAAGATGGGTATCACACTCAGAAAGTACAGGCTGAAAGAATTTATGAATACCATAGCAGCATCTTTTAACATGCTGGCTGAGAATAAGAAAATACATTTCGAGAAAAAGCTGATCATACCTGATGGCAGCTATAGCTTTGACGCTGACATCCTGGAGAAAATTATTAACAATTTATTATCCAACGCATTTAAGTTCACTCCTCCCGGAGGATTGATAACACTAATGGTTGAGATGAATCAAAACTCATCAGGTATAGAAGATGGAATAAAAATAAAAGTAAGTGACACGGGCAAAGGCATTCCGAGGGATGAGCAGAATGAAATATTTTCTCCATTCTATCAGATAAAAAACCTGGCTGACGATGGAAATGTTGGTACGGGCCTGGGCTTGTCGCTTGTTAAGGAGTTGACAAAACTCTATGGTGGTAGCGTTAATCTTATCAGTACAGAGAATCTGGGCACCTCTGTTACAGTTTACATACCGCTTGATCCGGCAGTGAAAGAATCTGCGCCACTTGAGCCAGAGGCACGACTAGTGGCTACTCTGAAAAATCAGATTACTGAATCTGGTAATGATACACATGAAGATGAACCGGAAGAACTTCATGATGATATTATACTTGTAGTAGAGGACAATGCAGACCTTCGAAATTTTATATCATCAGTTTTGCAAAAAGAGTTTACAGTGGTTTGTGCTGCAGATGGAAAAGATGGCTTTGAACAGGCGTTACATCATATACCTGCTCTGATTATTTCAGATTTGATGATGCCGGTGATGGATGGATTAATACTTACTGAAAAAATTAAATCAGATGAGCGCACAAGCCACATACCCGTAGTATTGCTAACAGCAAAGAATGAACAAGAATCAAAACTCGAAGGACTCAGAACAGGTGCCGATGATTATCTTACAAAACCTTTTTCTACCGAAGAGCTTCGTGTGAGAATAATAAATCTTATTGAGCAACGCAGGCGGTTGGCTGCAAAGTATGGCGAACAGAACGCTGTAATCCCGACACCATTGCTTAAACATGAAATGTCATTGGAAGAGAAATTTCTTCAAAAGGCAAGAACAATTGTTGAGTCTAACATAAATGATTTTGCTTTTGGAGTAGAAACATTATCGGCCGAAATGCATTTGAGTCGTACGCAGTTGTTGCGCAAGTTAAAAGCGCTTACTGGACTTTCACCTAATGAATTTATAAAAGACTTGCGTCTGAAAAGAGCCGCAGAACTTATCCTTTCCAAAGCTGACACTATTTCTCAGATTGGCTACGCTGTTGGTTTCAATGATCAATCTTATTTTACCAAGTGCTTTAAAAAGCAATTTGGCGTTGCTCCCAGCGAATATGGTATCGCCGAAAAGGTTTAAGTATCAAAGTTACCTGCATTTGATTCAGAATTACCAATCCTTTTTATAGTGACGTGGTAGATTTGATTTTAATTCACAACGTATGTATAAGACCTTTTTGACATCGGGATTGACAGTCTTGATAATAGTAAGCATTAGTCTCTTTCTTACCGATTGCAAAAAAGATGATGACCCTTCAACACCAAAGGCACCAGTCATCACCAGCTTCTCACCTGTTTCAGGCACTCCGGGTACTACAGTAGTAATTACGGGAACAGGTTTCAGCAAAACAGCTTCAGAGAATGTTGTAACATTTAATGATGTAATCGCAACAGTATCTTCATCAACAGCAACTTCAATAACTGTAGTTGTACCAGAAACAGCAACCACAGGAAAAATTAGCGTAACCAATGCTACCCTTACGGCAACAAGTGCAACAGACTTTGAAGTGTTAGTGGATATTCCACGAACAGGCTTAGTAGCATTCTATCCTTTTAAAGGCAATGCCAATGATGTAAGTGGTAACAACCTTAACGGAACAGTAACGGAAGCAGCGTTAACAGCAGATCGCTTCGGAAAAACAAATCAAGCGTATTCATTCGATGGTGTGAATGACTTCATTACCATGGGCAATCCTGCATTGCTACAGATCAATGATCACATCACTATAGCAGGCTGGTTTAACATTGATGCTTTTAAGACATCAGGTAATCAATACATGGCTATGATCGTGAAAATATATTTTGATCCGAATGCAGGAGGAAATCCAGCGAGAGGTTATGAACTATATCAGGATGCTACGCCAACACCAACACCATACTTTGGTGCAGCCTCTTTTAATGCAACCGGCTCTGCGTTTACATTCAGCAATGCGGTAAGTTCTAATGTACCATTAGATACCTGGATTTTTGTTGCATTGGTAATGGATGGTACATCCTGGAAATTTTATCAGGATGGCGAATTAAAAGATAGTGGTACCACAACAGGCAATGCATTGGCTGATGGCACACTTGGAGATTTAGTTATTGGCTCTTATGGTGGAGGTTTTTTCTTTGATGGCTATATAGACGATGTTGTTGTTTATAATCGAGGTCTATCAGTTGATGAGATTATTCAATTAAAGAATCAGACTATAACAAAGTATTAGTTGGTTTGATAATAATAAATGTTTTGGGTTAAACTACTGCCTGCTCCTCTATTGGGGTGGGCGGTTTTTTTAAGAGACTATTATTAATTCATTAAATATCCTTGAGCGATTTAACTAACATGGGGAAATTTTTTTACACTTCTAAGGAACACGCGTCCCATCTATTTATAACTTCTGACATTCAAGTAATTAACCTTTCGTGAGTAAAGATTATTTTATACCTTACTAGACACACATCAAATCCCTCTAGTATGAAAAAATTTTTTATCTCTCGCATGAAAAGCATGCTGTTCCTGATGCTTTTCTTCTTAACGCTTACATCTTACGCCCAAATTCTCTACACCCAAAATACTCCTGCGCATGGCGATGTTTTTGTCAAACAAGATCTTGAGTTTGGTTATGGAGCAGTAGCACGCGCTGCTGACGATTTTGAAGTGCCTGCTGGCCAAACCTGGACGATTACTCAAATAGATATACCTGGACGATACCTGGCTACACCCGGATATTATGCCGCCATTAATAGTGTTATGATTAAGTTTTTGGCTGATGACTCGGGAAAGCCAGGTGTTGAAGTTGCTGATCGGACTATCAATCTTTATCCGCAAATACAATATGACCCCAATCTTGAATTGACAATCCCTGCAGTAACCTTACCTTCTGGAGTCTACTGGATGGCAGTCTATCCAGATGTGCCGGTTTACCAGGAGTGGTACTGGAAATCTACTGATTCAATAAGCCGCAATCCTGCTTTGTTCAGAAACACCATACCGACTGAACCCGATGTTTATAACTGGACTCCTGTTGGAGAAGTATTCTCTCATTCTGATGTTGACTTGTTATTCACATTACATGGAACAAGTGATGGAGTTGCAACTCCGTCTGCCCCTTATGGGTTAAAGGTTACAAGTAGCGATTCCTCTTTCAAACTAACTTGGCATGACAATGCTACTAATGAGTCAGGTTTTATAATTGAAAGATCAACAGATAACATAAACTTCATTGCAAAGGCAACGGTAAGTTCTAATGTTACTTCTTATACTGATACCGATAGTTTTGATTTTGCAAACCGATATTATTATAGGGTAATAGCAAGTGGGGTTGTAGGTAATTCTAATCCCTCTAATGTTGCATTTTTCGATACTAGTGAAATACTCTATAAACAAGATGAGGGAGGATTGGCCGGAGGGACAGATTCATATCAACAGCGATATGAACTTGATGATGAATACTACGATTTGATAAGGGGTGCTGATGACTTTATTGTTCCCGAAAATCAAACCTGGACAATTAAAAAGATTGTGGCACAAGGTAAGTTACCTCAGTATGGATCATATGAGAATGTGATTGTAGAAATTCTTTCAGATGGAGGACCTTATACTTATTCGACTTCTTATGATACAACAGTATTAACAGGCCATCCATCAACAACTTATTATAAAAGTCCTCCCGTCCTTATTCCTTATGCTGATCGATCCGATCCGACAGTTGAAATAGTTTTGCCACAAGTTTTATCACTTCCACATGGTCACTACTGGATAAGTGTTTATGTGTCAATGAAGGAGGGTAGTTCCTGGACTTGGGGAGGAACTCCTGTTATCCATAATGTACGGGCGTTTAGTGATCACGAATACACGCAAACACTTGGGGTATGGTGGCCCCTGTTAGATGAATTTACCGATAGTGCTAGTTCAGACCTGTTGTTCACGCTTTCTGGTTCATTGACATCAACAGATTCATTGCCGGCACCTATTGCCAAGCCTGCGCTTTATGTTACGCCAACTTCTTTTACTGCAAGATGGACATCTGTAGCCGGTGCCGATCATTATGAACTTGATGTGATCAGAACCCCTGACTCTACCTTTCTTGCAGGGTATGAAAACAAAATTGTAAATGACACATCCTTTGCCGTAACCGGAACAAAAGAAGGCAGGCATTATTTTTATAGAGTAAGGGCTGTTAATGAAAATGGAGAATCAATTAATTCAAATAGCATCTACGTTGCGCCTACGAAAAACCTGACGTTGCGCACAGTTTGCTCTGATGATCCACAAACATACAGACGATGGAAAATTATCAACAATAATCCTTTTGCTGTTGATGTAACCTGGCAAGTTCCGGGCACAATGCAAACAGGTACACTTTCAGCTACAACAGGAGATTCATTTTTCATTACACAAAAAGTTGACGGCATTAACTATGCCTTGATAACATGGCATAACGATCAGCTCACAGAATTGAGCAGTCTGAAGTCAGCTACGTGGAAATCTTGTTCATCTACCCTGGCAAGAGGTGCAACTATTAATGATGATGAAGTTGGTGAAGCCGAGCTATCACTTACGGTTCAAACATCACCAAATCCTGTTGTTGATAAATTTAATCTGTTGGTGTCATCGCCTGATGATGGTGATGTAGATGTTGAGATTATAAATATTCAGGGACAGCATGTGTTAAATATAAGAGTGAGAGGAAACGCATCTTCAGAAGTTGATGGCACACCATTCACGTCAGGACTTTATATTATCAGAGCCACACAAAACAGAAGCGTGCAGACTATTAAGATGCTTAAGAAGTAGGCACGACCATCAAGTGAAATATAAAGCCCATCAATATTGGTCGATGGGCTTTATATCTCCAATAAAAAATATTTTATAACACACTCAACACAACATCAAACCCCTCTAGTATGAAAAAAAATTCTAACTCTCGAATGAGAAGCATGCTATCTCTGATGCTTTTCTTTTTAACGCTTACATCTTACGCACAAATTCTCTACACCCAAAATACTCCTGCGCATGGCGATGTTATTGCGAAGGAAGATGCGGAATTTGGTGGCGGCGCAATTTCACATGTTGCTGATGATTTTGAAGTACCTGCAGGCCAGACATGGACCATCACACAGATTGACCTTCCTGGCCGTTATAAAGATGGAGTAGAACCGTATGCTGGTGTTACAGTCATGTTTCATAAAAATAATAATTTCGGCAAGCCTGGAGATGTGATTTTTAATAAAACCGTTCTTGTTTTAAATGGGCAGACTAACTTTGAAGTACCTATTACTGACAGTGTAGTATTGGAATCTGGAGTGTATTGGATGGCAATCTATACAGGAATTCCGGATGAAGTTCCTAATTCGTGGTATTGGAAATCAACTGATTCTATAAAGCGCAATTCAGCATTATTCAGAAGTACACTTCCTCTGGACCCCGATGTTTTTAACTGGACTTCCGTTGGAGAAGTTTATTCCCATCCTGATGTTGACATGTTATTCACATTACATGGAACAAGTGACGGAGTTGCTGCTCCTGCTGCACCGTATGGATTGAAGGTTACATTCGGTAGCTCAACTTTCAACCTGCTCTGGCATGACAATTCTACAAATGAATCAGGCTTTGTAATCGAAAGATCAACCGATTATATGAATTTCACAGCAATAGCGACAGTAGGTTCTAATATTACCGGCTATACTGATGCAGATAGTTTTGATTTTACAAACCGGTATTACTATCGTGTAAGAGCCATTGGTGCTACAGGTAATTCTGTTGCTTCTGAAATCGTGTTTATAGATACGCCTTCAATACTTTACAAACATGATCCAGGTGTTGGACCTGCAGACGGAACCTTCTCTGTGCAATGGCACGACATATATACAGAGGATTATCCCGGTGCAACAAAGGGTGTAGATGATTTTGTTATTCCTGAAAATCAGACATGGACTATTAATAAGGTTTCTGTGCTTGGAAATTTGCTGGACACATCACATGGACTTGAGAGCGCCGTTGTAGAAATTTTCTCGGATGGTGGACCTTTTAAAATTAAAACCCCTTATGATTCAACTACACTTCAAGCATATCCATCTGTGTCTCTTTATAAAAGTCCTCTTATTCTTTTTCCATATTCTGAACGGTTTAGTTCTTCATTTGAAATAGTGCTTCCTCAAACTGTAAAACTTTCCCATGGTCATTACTGGATAAGTATTTATGTCTCAACGTTGGAGAACCAGTACTGGATTTGGGGTGCAACAGATACTATTCGAGATACACGTGCACTCTTCAGTAATACACTTGGGGTAGGAAACTCTACTTGGGGATATGAATGGGCGCCGATCCATGATGAACTCAGTGAAAATGGTGTTGTGGACTTACTGTTCACACTTTTTGGCTCATCAACATTAACAGATTCATTACCAGCACCCATTGCCAAGCCTGCGCTTTATGTTACGCCAACTTCTTTTACTGCACGATGGACATCTGTAGCCGGTGCCGATCATTATGAACTTGATGTGATCAGAACACCTGACTCTACTTTTCTTGCAGGGTATGAAAACAAAATTGTAAATGACACATCCTTTGCCATAACCGGAACAAAAGAAGGCAGACATTATTTTTATGTAGTACGTGCTGTTAATGAAAATGGTAAATCCATTAATTCAAATAGCATCTATGTTGCGCCCACAAAAAATTTGACGTTGCGCACAGTCTGCTCTGATGATCCACAAACATACAGACGATGGAAAATTATCAATAATAATCCTTTTGCAGTTGATGTAACCTGGCAGGTTCCGGGCACAGCGCAAACAGGTACACTTTCAGTGACAACAGGAGATTCATTTTTCATTACACAAAAAGTTGACGGCATTAACTATGCCTTGATAACATGGCATAACGATCAGCTCACAGAATTGAGTAGTTTGAAATCAGCTACGTGGAAATCTTGTTCATCTACACTGGCAAGAGGTGCAACTATCAATGATGATGAAGTTGGTGAAGCTGAGTTGTCTCTTACTGTTCAAACATCACCAAATCCTGTTGTTGATAAATTTAATCTGCTGGTGTCATCGCCCGATGATGGCGATGTAGATGTTGAGATTATAAATATTCAGGGACAACATGTGTTAAATACAAGAGTGAGAGGAAACGCATCTTCAGAAGTTGATGGCACCACATTCACGTCAGGACTTTATATTATCAGAGCCACACAAAACAGAAGTGTGCAAACCACTAAGATGATTAAGAAATAGCTGCAATAAAATAGATCTCACTGATATTCGTCGGTGAGATCTATTTCTCAGGTAAACAACAATATTTTAAAATTTATTCAACACAACATCAAACCCCTCTAGTATGAAAAAAAATTTTAACTCTCGCATGAGAAGCATACTATCTCTGATGCTTTTCTTTTTAACGCTTACATCTTACGCACAAATTCTCTACACTCAAAATACTGCTGTGCATGGCGATGTTCTTGTCAAGGAAGATCTTGAGTATGGTTACGGAGCAGCAGTATCACATGCTGCAGACGATTTTGAAGTACCGGCTGGTCAGACATGGACGATTACTCAGATTGACCTTCCAGGAAGATATCTGACTGGTGGATTGGGTGATTATTATTCTGCCGTTGGAGCTGTCAGAATTAAATTTTTAGCTGATGATTCAGGAAAGCCTGGTGCTGAAATAGCTGACCAGAATATTGAGATTGCTGGAATACAATATGATCCCAATCTTGAATTAGTAATTCCTGGAGGCGTGACGTTACCTTCAGGAATTTACTGGATGGCAATTTACACAGATATTTGGGGCGAGCTTTGGCAATCATGGTTTTGGAAATCAACCGATACCCTAACTCGCCATCCAGCATTGTTCAGAAATAATCATCCGGACCTTCCTGATGTTTATAACTGGACTCCTGTTGGAGAAGTATTCTCTCATCCAGATGTTGACATGTTATTCACATTACATGGAACAAGTGATGGAGTTGCTGCTCCTGCTGCACCTTACGGGCTGACTGTTACCCATCCTGCTTCAACTTTCAATCTTACCTGGCGTGACAATTCTACAAATGAGTCAGGCTTTATAATTGAAAGATCAACAGATAATATAAATTACATTGCAAGAGCAACGGTAGGTTATAACATAACTACCTATATTGATGCAGATAGTTTTGATTTTGCAAACCGATATTACTATCGCGTAAGGGCAACGGGAGCTACTGGTAATTCTCTTGCTTCTGAAATTGCATTCTCCGATACTTT
The DNA here is from genome assembly GCA_035493595.1 of Cyclobacteriaceae bacterium. Taxonomy (GTDB): domain Bacteria; phylum Bacteroidota; class Bacteroidia; order Cytophagales; family Cyclobacteriaceae; genus DATCRE01. Next base: position 17,825 of record DATJHZ010000336.1, read on the forward strand.
TGAAATGCTCTATAAACAAGATGAACCAGGAGAAGCCGCTGGCACAGAATCATATCAGTCGAGAGGTTATCTTGGAGATAGTTATGGAGGAGTGAAAGGTGCCGACGATTTTATTGTTCCTGAAAATCAGGTATGGACTATTAAAAAGGTAAATGTCTTGGGTAGCTTGACAAATCAATATATAGCATTTGAAAATGTGATTGTAGAAATTATTTCAGATGGAGGACCTATTACATATTTAACATCGTATGATACTACAGTAGTGACAGGTCATCCAACCACAACTTATTATAAGAGCTCTCCTGTTCTTATTCCATATGCTGACCAATATAATCCAACATTTGAAATTACATTACCGCAGGTCTTGACATTTACACACGGTCATTATTGGATAAGTGTATATCCTTCAACCAAAGAAGATCAACAATGGATCTGGTCAGGCACGCCTGTTATCCATAATGTACGAGCATTCAATGATCACAAATACATGCAACCCGTTGGAGAGTGGAAACCACTTGATGATGAAATTGCTGGTAGTGCAGACTTATTGTTCACACTTTTTGGTTCATTAACAACAACAGATTCATTACCCGCACCTATTGCCAAACCTGCTCTTTATGTAACGCATACTTCATTCACAGCACGATGGACATCTGTAGCCGGTGCAGATCATTATGAACTTGATGTGATTAGAACCCCTGACTCTACTTTTCTTGCAGGATATGAAAACAAAATTGTAAATGACACATCTTTTGCTGTAACCGGAACAAAAGACGGCAGACATTATTTTTACGTAGTACGAGCTGTTAATGAAAATGGTGAATCCGTTAATTCAAATAGCATTTATGTTGCGCCTACGAAAAACCTGACGTTGCGCACAGTTTGTTCGGATGATCCACAAACATACAGACGATGGAAAATTATCAACAACAATCCATTTGCTGTTGATGTAACCTGGCAGGTTCCGGGCACAGCGCAAACAGGTACACTTTCAGCGACATCAGGAGATTCATTTTTCATTACACAAAAAGTTGACGGCATTAACTATGCCTTGATAACATGGCATAACGATCAGCTCACAGAATTGAGTAGTTTGAAATCAGCTACGTGGAAACCTTGTTCATCTACACTGGCAAGAGGTGCAACCATTAATGATGATGAAGTTGGTGAAGCTGAGTTATCGCTTACGGTTCAAACATCACCAAATCCTGTTGTTGATAAATTTAATCTGCTGGTGTCATCGCCTGATGATGGTGATGTAGATGTTGAGATTATAAATATTCAGGGACAGCATGTGTTAAATACAAGAGTGAGAGGAAACGCATCTTCAGAAGTTGATGGCACATCATTTACTTCAGGACTTTATATTATCAGAGCCACACAAAACAGAAGTGTACAGACTATTAAGATGCTTAAGAAATAGTTTCGATTATAATTTGAGATATATAAAAGCCCATCAATATTCGTTGATGGGCTTTTATAGCTTTTGACAACTATATTTTTAATAAAGTCGTTTAGCTGCTGCGGGTTTAGAGAGGCTTAGCCAGAAAATGTGCAAGGGTTCTCTTTTATCGATAATACCATTGGCGTTAGCATCATGCTTCGCAAAAATATACATGACGTCATTTTTTGAATCATACTGAGATCGTACTACTGAATAGTCAGGTGGAAGGAGCTGAATCTTTTCGCTGCAGGATGCATTGAAGTAGTAAAATCTTCTAAGATCTTTTTTATTAAGCAATGTGTCGCTGTTAGTGTCCGCATCGTAAGCAGAAACCAGATAGTAGTTTCGTGTTATTGGTTTTTTGTAAAGTGAATCCTGAATGAAAGAAGGATAGTACAAGGACTTAACTAATACAGGTTGTTCAAACAGGTAATTAAGTTTTTCAGTTGTAAGATCGTAGTGAGCAATGTTGAGTAAGTTATAACCGTAGATCAGATCAAGGCCAGGCATAAAATGTTCTTCGCGCTCGCTCTCACCACTCTCGTAATAGTTTCCATACATTCTGTCATAAGAACCTGTATTTGTTGTTCTGGCAGTAGATTTATAAATGGTTACTAATCGATGTTGTGCCATGCCTGTTAACACAACACTAGTAGGTGTGGTTTGAATTTGATTTAAAGATAAATTTCCTCTGATGGAATTATAATGCATTGTATCAACGGCACTTGTATCATTAACGGATTCCTGAATTCGAATCTGCTCTTCTTTTTCAGGTTGCTTGGAAGAACATGAAACGATAAATGAAATCAATAATAGATAGCTGAAAAACAGCAATACAGAAGTTGATAAATGTAGTGTGTTTTGAATGCCTGGTTTAAGTAGATTCTTCATTAAGAGTATTTTAAAAAAGATAGACCTTCTAAAAATACTGCATTTTAATGAAGTTTTGAATTTTAATGATTTTGATTTTATCTCTTGCGAAACGCCAGCCCCTTTAACTGAAGTGCTTCATTTAACTTTGTTATGCTGGTTGGACCCATACCATGCAATTGCATAATTTCAGCCTTACTTCTTTTGGAGAGTTGTTCGAGCGTTTTTATTTGTTCACGTTCAAGTGCGCGGCGTGCAGGAGCTGATAGCAGTGAAAGAAAACCATCGACAGGTTTACGTTCTTCTTCACATATTGGGCACGTGGGGCAATCGCTACTTTTATAATAGCGATGCCCTTGCTTACAAATTCTAAGTGTACCCTTCATTAGAACTTCTTGTGAACAGAATTAATTTGCCTCTGTATATTTCTTGAAGCTGTCCAGGATAGCTTGCCAGCCACCTTGCTGCATCTCGATTGGGTTTGTGTCTTCGGCTTCAAATGTTTCGATTACTTTTGTTTCATTGCCATTGGCTGAAAATGTTACTTTCACTTTACGACCATCACCAATAACGTACTCAATTACTTTGTAAGGTTGGACATTTGTATAAACACCTTCAAAATCAAAACTGAAGCTTCCGTCCTTGGCAGCCATTGTAACTTTAAATTTTCCATCCTTGCGCAAATCATTTTCAGCAAAAGGTGAATGCCAATCAGGTGATGCCTGGTTCCATTTAGTAATGTGTTTTGGTTCAGACCAGTTAGTCCAGACTTTTTCTACAGGAGCTTTTACAAGAGTTTCAACTGTAATGGATGTTTTGGTTGGTGTTTCCATAGTATTAGATTTTAATGTGATTGTTTGTGCTTGAATTACATTACAAACCTACTATAAAGATTTTACCTAGAGGCTGGTGAAAAACGACATTTTAAGGGGATGATTGCGACAATGAGGGATTATTTATTCGGGCTATCTTTTTTATTCGTTTTTTTCTTTTCTTCCTCGCCTTTCTTTTTTTCCTCTTTCTTGAGCTTGATTAATTCTTTTAGTGTGCCCTCACCTTTTAAAATTACTTTGCTGTCTTTTATAACATTACTTTTTGACACTAATCTTATGTTTAGCTCAAATTTATAGTCAACGTTCTTTCCATTGCGAATGATAGGCCCAACGCTTTGAAAGATTTCTTTAAAAGAAATACGCAATGGCAATGTAAGTGTTGTGCTATCCTGTTTTCTGATATTAATAGGATGGGTCTTTTTGCTTTCAATCCAGGGATTTTTGGCAAGCGCAAACTTGTATTCCAAATTCTTAAACTTGATTGGAAATACATTCTTATTTCCAATGTTGACTTTTACAAATAAGGTTACACCTTTTTCGCTAAGTGATTTGTAGCTGATGCTTTTTACAGTGGCAGTTGGTATGTAAATCAGCGGTAATAATTTCTCAATGCTGATATTGAGTTTCTTTTTAAAAGGGGTTCGTGCATAAAAGGACGTTTCGATTCGATATACAACACTATCTTTATTTTGATTCTCACAGGCTTTTAAAATGTCAATAAGCTTATCATTAAACACCGTTACCGGCATGGTTATCGAAGCTTTATTCCATCTGGATATAGAAAGAGGGTTTGCGTAAGTGCTTTTGATAATACCTACATCGCTGATGTAAATTTTGTATTCAAGACTATCAACATTAATACCGAAGGGTAATGGATTATGAATAAGTAACGAGCCGCTCATGATTGTTTTATCGGCGCTCATACTTGTCACCTCAAACAACCCTACCTCAAGGCGCGGAATA
>DATJHZ010000337.1:0-4537 GCA_035493595.1 Cyclobacteriaceae bacterium
TTCCATCTTCAACGGACCGGTAGAGGCACTTAACGGACATGCTGATGAAAATAATTCAGGATGATGAAGTGCATAATAGAATGAACCTCCCCCACCCATTGATAGTCCGGCAACGGCTCTGAATCTTTTTTCTGCTTTGATGCGATATGTCTTTTCAACAAAGGGCATTAGCTCCTGAAAAAAGAAATCTTCATAACGCCAATCCTTGTTTACGTTGACATAACCTCGCGTGCCTGTATTGGCATCGGGCATGATGATGATCATTGGTGTAGCCTTGCCAGTGGCGATAGCCTGATCTGCAATCAATGACACTTCACCAAACTGAACCCAGCCCGTCTGATCATCGCCACCACCGTGTAACAAATAAAGAACGGGGTAGCTGCGCTGTGAAGTTTCATATCCCGGAGGAAGATACACTGCATACTTGCGCTCACCTTTAAGAATTTTACTTGGTAATGAGAGATTATCAAATACTTTTCCTTGCTGTGCAAAACCTGATACAACTGACATCAGGAGTATTAAAATGCTTAATTGAATTTTATAATTGTTCATTGTCATTGCTGTTTACTTACTGTTTTCTGAGATGTTTCTACTTTAAAGATATGAATAATTTCATGCTCTTTTTCAAGTTGAACATTCTGTAAGATCAATTCATTTTCATGGACGTCAATACTCTTGAGATCATTAAATACCAAAGTCTGCGGATCAAAACTCTTGCATTGAAATGAACCTGTTTTAGCAATAGTTAATGTAACATCAGATGATATCTTGTTCTGGCTATTATTCAGGAGATATACAAAATAAGTATCGCCGCAACGCACAGCATAAGACTCCAAAGGTAATGCACTTACTTTAACAGATTCAAATGAGCCTTGGCCTGCTGCCAGCATCTCATCACTGATCATTCGCACTCCACGAAAGTATGGCGTCATGTTACGCTCATCAAAAAATTCCCACCACCATGTCATTGGTAATATAGGCGTTGAACTAAACATACCATACCATAGTCCTCGTTTGTAATCAAAGTCAAATTGAGGGCCCACTTCTGGTTTAACGTTATCCCAATTCCAATCGTAACCAAACTCGCCAATAACATAGGGCTTATGATATAGTTCTGTATATTCCTGAATTGCTCCGGCGATGAGATTAGTATGATTATAAATATGTTTCTGATTTAAATCAATGTTAGGCAATTCATTCATGCCTTTAATGTCACGATGAGAGATGCTGGTTGTTACAATGTGTTTATAGGGATCATGCTCTTTAAGATAAGTACTCATCTCATCATGCCACTGTGTAATGAGATGATGTGGAATTAATACGCTATCTTTTGATGTGAACACAGCGTTATCAATTTCATTAAAGAACTCCCACGCACCAATAGCAGGACTATATCCCCAACGTGCAATAAGATAACGAAGCTTGTTTTTGTACATAGCCTTTGCTTCTGGCATCTGAAAAAAATCTGTCGGGGTAGTGGCAACTCCTCCATTGAGTTTATTGTAGTTATTTGTTTTCCACTCAGCTGCGGGAATAAATGCACCATGATAATCTATTGACAACATGAAATGCAGGCCAAGCGAATCTGAAAGCTCAACCAACTCATCCATTCGCTTAATGCCACCTTCATTAAAATACTTATCTGAATTAGTATACCGTTTCGTATGCTTAACATTTTTCCAGGCAACAGGCAAACTCCAAGGACACATCCACAACCGGAAAAAATTTGCACCGTTCGATGATAATGTGGGCAACAGATAATCAAACGTCCACTTAGGATTTTCAAAAGAGCGTGGTTCCCACCCAATGTTTTCACCTATGCCACGAAAAGGTTTTCCAGAATCAAAACGCAGTGTCCAGTAATCATGTGTATGAAGAAATCCGTCGTTCTGTGAAACTGCAGATGAGAATGACTTTGGTTTTGATTTCGCCACCACTTTACCTGCCTTTTTAAACTGAAAGTTATAGCTGTAGGCTCCTGTCTCCTGTGGTGCAAATCGCGCTTTCCAAAATGATTTTGATTTATCGCCTGATAAAAAATAACAAGGCAATGTAAGCGATTTGCCGGAGGGAGATTTAATGACCATGTCTAACACAATCTCCTGTTGGTCATAAGGATTTACAAAGGGTATTGATGCTTCAATATCAAACTCAGTTTTCTGATATTCAACTACATTTTTTTGAACAAGATTATCACTGATAATTTTTTGCGCCGTAACAGTCAGCGCAAAACAATAGAAAATAAAAAATATGAAACTTCTCATGTATAAAATGGTCATGGTCTGATTAAAGCTTTAAGGTATTCGATGCTGCCGTTCTTATGTTGAACGATCACGATATACATACCGGCAGGATATGTGTTCATTATGGTAAGTTGTTGTTCTGTTAATGTCTGATTTTCATAAACCTCTTGCCCTTGCGCATTAACAATTTTTATTTCTCGAGCTGTCGAAGGTAAAATAAGATTCAATTCTGAATGTGAAGGATTAGGATATATGATCATCTCATTTGTATTGTCACGATCAACTGCTGTTACAATTTCAGATTCACTTATGATTATATAATTCAAATTAAAAAACTCTGAGTTGAACAAGAGTTTTAAAACCGCAGAACCCTCACTTAATGAAACTCCTTTCACAGTAACATCTTTCCATGTCTGCCAGTTACCTGTATTGGGTACTGCAACAGAAGCTATAACCGTCTTATTGTTTATAAGAACTGAAAATGATTGTGCAGACATTTGAGTCGCTACTCGGAAAGTAAAATCATACTTTGCTGTTTTATTTACGATACAGGAATATTCAACCCATTCTGTTGCCTGAATATCTGCCAGATCAAAACCTCCATTGGTATCAGAGCATGCCTCGATATCAAAATCAACATCCGTGCGATACGAGCCCTTAATATTAGTGGGCGTCAGGTCATGATAGGCCACGCCATCCAAACCTGAATCAACATCTTCGGCTTCAATCTTTCCAGGAATGACATGAGGTGACGATGCATCAGGAAATGGTTGTTGTAATTGTGATGGTTTTACAATAATAGTGGCAGACGCTGATTGCACTGATAACCCTTTATCATCTGTTGCAACACCATAAACCAAAAACGTTCCCTGAGTTGGACTCCAATCAACATTGAAAGGACTCTCTGTGCTCTCTCCCACTTTTGCACCATTACCAAAATACTCTACTTTAGCAATTGATCCGTCTGCATCACTTGTATTTACTTGTAACGCAATTACACTTGGTGTTTCAAATTGATCTCCATTTATCGGACTAACTAAACTTATTTCAGGAGCTTGATTGACAATTTCGAATTCAAGTTTATCGATATTGACGCCGCCATCTTCAATTAAAATTCCGAGTATGTGATTACCATTATTAATAATTGAAGTCGTCGTTTCAACTACGGACCAGTTTTGATTTCCTCCAGTAGCACTTACTGTTATGGGGTCAGTAATCTGTTCTCCATCCAATGCAAGTGCAAGCTTTTTATCCGCACCAGTTGTAGCAACATGAGCTTTGATAGTATATGTGCCACTCATTTCAACATTAACACTGTACTCCAGCCACTCTCCTGTTATTGTATTGGTAACGTCAAAACCTCCCGCAGAGCACGTTTCAATATCAACACCTTCTGTATTTCGGTATTGTCCTCCTAGGTTAGCGGCTTCAAGATCATGATAGGCTATGCCTTCACCTCCCAAGTCAAAATCCTCTGCTTCGAGTATGCCTGGTAATGAAACAGGTGAGCCTTTAAATGATGACTGTAAACCTTGTGTATCGCCAACAGGCTTAATGATAAAAATCACTGACGCTTTTGCTGATAATGATATGGTCAATGATAAACTATTCCCTGATACAACAACATTGGGCAGCGACGTGTACGTACGATCTTCAGGATTGTAACTCTGAATTTCATACGTTCCATTAGTGACACCTGTTAATGAAATTGTTTTATTGCTGCTGGTGCTTGAGTTGTTATTAAGTACATAAGCAAAATAAGTATTGCCGCACTTAACAGAATATGCTTCTAAACTAAGAGAAGGCGTAGTTGCTGAAACAGAAGAGTAATTTCCTTTTCCAACAGCCAGCATTCTATCTGAAATCTCTTGTATGCTTTTAAAATAATCTGAAGTGCCGCGCTGATCAAAAAATTCCCACCACCAACTCATAGCTGAAACAGGTGTTGGCGAGAACAATCCATACCACAATCCGCGTTTGAAATCAAAATCAAGATTGGGACCGTTGGCCGCAGTAATGTTGTTCCAGTCCCAATCATATCCAAACTCTCCTGCTACAAAGGGCTTTGAATACCTGGATTCAAGATCGGTAATAACTGATGGAATTGTTCCTGTAGCATTGTATACGTGCTTCTGTACAAAATCAAGATTGGAAACATTAAACAGACCGGTGATCTCACGATGCGAAACACTCGTTGTCAGCAAGTGATTATAAGGATCATTGTTTTTCATATAGGTACTCATATCATCGTGCCACTGTGTTACCACATTATGAGGGATGGCAATGGTTGATTC
>DATJHZ010000338.1:0-7501 GCA_035493595.1 Cyclobacteriaceae bacterium
GAGTGAAGACTTCCCAACATTGGGCTTACCCACAATACTTACAAAACCGGCCTTAAATGTTGATTCTTCCATAAATGAATTGGCAAAGTTATTTGTTTTTTAGTTGGTATAACTCTACTTTTGCAAACCATTTGAGAAACACGTCAGTTTTTAGTGTTTTTAAGCTAAAAAGGGACAAAAGATATATCGCGGGGTGGAGCAGTTGGTAGCTCGTTGGGCTCATAACCCAAAGGTCACAGGTTCGAGTCCTGTCCCCGCTACTAAAATCAAAAAGCCTGAAGCATTATCGCTTCAGGCTTTTGTGTTTTAAGGCTCTTGTTCATTTTTATTGCCCTTGAGATCACCTGAAGGATTAAGTTGTTTCAAATTCTAAAAGCTTAAAGAAAATTTTTCAAGGTCGAATCGTCAGGTACTTCCATTCTTTTCTTGAGGCGATAGCGTGATTGCTTAACGCTCTCAACTGAAATGCCAAGCATGGTAGCAGCTTCCTTAATTGATAGATTCAATTTTGTAATTGCAGCAAGCCTTAACTCTGATGCCGTTATAGTTGGGTATTTGTAGCGAAGTTTAGTAAAGAAATTGGGGTACACTTCTTCAAAGGCTTTTTTAAAATTTTCCCAATCTTCTTCGGTGTGAATTTTTAAGTGAAGAATCCTGGTAAACTTTTCCATATTCTCATCAACGATTTCTGTACTATTTTTCAGTGCTTCGAGTTCTTCACTGATGGTGGATATGATCGCTGACTTTTCCAGCAGACTTTGAGTATAATGTTTTAGCTGCCGTTGTTTTGAAGCCAGTATTAATTTTGTTCTATTATACATCAAAAAGCCAAGCAGCAAAAAACCAAACAGTGATCCTATAAACACATTCCTTCGAAATATTCCCGATTCATATTGTTGAGACTGAACGGTCAGTTGCAGGTCTTTTTTTTCCAACTCATAACTATGCACCATATGCTCGATAGATACTCTACTCTCTTCGTTTTTAAGTGTATCATTTAATGACATATAGTATGATAAAAAATCATACGCTTTTGAAGAGTTCCCAATTGATTGATAAATCGTTGCAAGACGTTTATAGTTTTGCAGGACATACAATCTTATATTAACTTTTTTAGCGAGCACTAATCCTTCTTCGGCTATGGAAAGAGCTTTTTGATTGATACCCTGGGCCAGATAGACATCGCTATAAATGCCATAAATCTCAGCTATTAAATTATTGAGATTACCTTCTTTAGCTAATCTATTAGCTTTCTCTATATACTTTAAAGCGCTGTTATAGTCTTTATGTTTTAAATAAATAGCACTCATATTAATCATAGAGGTCGTAATAACATAGTTGTGCCCAATTGCTTCGCCTTGTAGTACGGCCTGATCATAGTATTTCAGTGCGATGGAATCTTTGCCTTGTTCCTGATAAGCATATCCTATGTTATATGTGACAGTGACGAGTCCTTTTTTATTACCCGCCTGCTGCCAAATGGCAATTGCCCTTTGGTAGTAGCGCAGTCCTTCTTCAAATTTTTTCTCTTCTACATATACAGTTCCTATATCATGATAATTTAGCGCCATCTCTTTTAAATCTTTGCGCTCTTCAGCTATCCTTAAACTTTCTAAGTAGTACTCAATAGCTTTGTGATTATTTCCAGCATCTGAGTATGCTCCTCCCAGCAATCCATACGCTTGAGAAATTCCTTTTTCATAATTGTTTCTTTTTGCGCATGCTAATGCTTCATGTGCTGTTTCAATCATTTTGATTATATCCTCATTACTGTAACTATAACATAGTTCGATAAGATTATTAACTCGATTTGTGTCGTCAGGAAGAGTTCTAAGAATCGATTGCAGACTATCTATTGTTGTTTTTTGAGCACGAACACCAGAAATGGAAACGAGTAGCGTAAGTACTACGATGGTATATATTCTTTTAGGCATAGAAATCAAAGATCAAAAGTAAACCTTACCGTTATAAGCATTCTTGTTTTTTTGCGGCGAAATATTACAAGTCATTTGAAAGTAGTATAACGTCTTGCCCAGATTGATCCTATTGAAGAATGTTAACCATTTTGTCTCATGCATTAAGAGTGTAGTACCCTCATTGTCCATCTATTTGTCTGAATGATCTAACTTTTTTGTAGGGATGATTCTTTTCTCATGGTCTGCAAATGGAATTCCTTTGAATCAGTTTGTTAAGAGCACTTAACACTTTTCAATAGTAAAATCACTTTATCGATTGCAAACCACAAGTAAGTTGTGGAATGTGCTATCAAGTGTTTAGTCTCTCGCCAACTAAAATTTTGTCACTTAAAAAAATAAACGATGAATGTATCGACGAGAAAACTATTAGTTCTTTTTTACCTACTCTTTCTCTTTATGCCAACAATTTCTGATGCGCAGGATGAAAAATTCGAAGCAATATTTCTGTACAAGTTTATCGAAAATATAAACTGGCCAGACGAACGAAAGAATATTGTTGTGGGCATTGTGGGTGAGACACAAGTGCATGATGAATTTGAAAAAATATTACAATCACGCAACAACACTTCTATACGTGTAAAAAAAATAGTATCTGCGGAAGCAGGGACCTGTGACGTTGTATTTGTTCCGGAGCATCAAAATCCTATGCTTAGTGCTATCCTGGAAAACACCTATAAAAAGAGCATACTCATTGTAACAGAAACCGCCGGGCTCACAAAGAAAGGTGCAGGTATCGGCTTTTTAAAAGAAAAAAATAAGCTAGGCTTTGTAGTTAACAAATCATCACTAGACGGAAGAAGCCTGAAAGTCTCGAACGCTGTGCTTAATCTAAGCAAGGAAATTTGATTTCGATATCATTCAATACAGCTTGATTCAAATTAGTAATACAGAAAATTAAATAAATATAGAATGAATAGAAGTATACCCATTTTAATGGGAGGTTATGCCTCCATGAAACAAGCACTGTTTCGTCTCACACTGGTAAGTGCATTTGCGTTGCTGAGCCATCTTACGCTGGCCAATAGTACAAATGAAATAATTGTAAAAGGTAAAGTGAGTGATTACGCAACAAATCTCCCGTTGCCAGGTGCGAGTGTTTATATAGAAGGAACTACTACAGGTACCACTACGGATGCTAATGGCGAATACTCCATAACTGTAGCAGATGCAAATGCTATGCTTGTATTCTCCTTCATTGGTTATGATATTGAAAGAATTCAAGTTGGGGGTCAGACAACTTTAGACGTAGCGTTAATCCCTAATCTTGAAATGCTTACCCAAGTGATAGTAGTAGGATATGGAGAGCAAAAGAAAACAGATGTTACAGGGTCGGTAAGTTCACTGACAGCAGACGTATATAAAGATCAACCGGTTGTAACTGCCTCTGCAGCACTGCAGGGAAGAATCGCCGGTGTATCTGTACAGAATTCATCTGGTGCTCCGGGTGGAGAAGTTAAGATCCGTGTGCGTGGGATGAACTCTATCAACTCCAGCAACGATCCACTTTATGTAGTAGACGGTGTTGCGTTGTTCAGTGCTGGTTTGGGTGATATCAATGTGAATGATATTGAATCCATTGAAGTATTGAAAGATGCATCAGCTACTTCTATCTATGGATCAAGAGGATCGAATGGTGTTATACTGATCACCACTAAAAAAGGAAAAGCCGATCACACCAAAGTAGAGTATAACAGTTTTGTTTCGTTTAACACAGTAAGAAAAAAATATGATCTGCTCGATGCTGTGGGCTATGCCAAACTTGCCAACCACATAGCTGGGAGTTCGGTATATGCAGATCCCGATGCATTGGCTGGTACTGGAACCGATTGGCAGGACGCGATTTTTCGTACAAGTGTTACACAAAGTCATCAGTTAGCCGCTTCCGGAGGAACTGAAAAAACGAGATACTATATATCGGGATACTATGTAGATCAGCCCGGTATCATCATCAATTCAGGACAAAAGAAATATTCGCTTCGTTCTAATATAGACACGAAGATCAACGAGAAGGTAAGTCTAAGTGTAGGTCTTTTTATTTCTCACCAGAACTCTCATAATAACCAGGAGTCAGGTGATGATGGTACATCAGTTGTGCGCTCGGCTCTGGCATGGGGCCCAACAGAAAATATCTATAGCAGCCCGGGAGTATATAACCGCATGAGTTCAACAGGCTCACCGATATCTGTTAACCCTTATCTGATTGCAAAGGAGCGATTAAACGACGCAACCTCAAACACTGTGTTGCTGAACAGCACTGTAAAGTATGCGATAACAGATTGGCTATCGTACGACCTCGTGTTGGGAGTTAATGCAAATCTGGGAAGCGCTGCTTATCTCACCAATCACTGGATAGCACCTACAAATCCTGGTTCCGGACAAAGCTCATCGGAAAGTTATACACTTCAAAACAGTAATATACTCACCTTCCACAAAATGTTTTCTGATATCCATGATATCAAAATCACTGGTGTAGTAGAAGAAACATCCAGCACCTCTAAAGGCATAGCTGCTAACGGTGGCGGATTAACGTCTGAATCCAACGGGTATTACAACCTGGCACTTAACAAAACACAAAGCATTGGCTCTTCTTATAGCAACTGGGGACTGCTCTCGTATGTAGGTCGTCTTTCATATGTATTAAAAGACAAATATCTGTTGATGGCTACATATCGTGTTGATGGCTCTTCTAAATTTCAGGGATCTAATAAATGGGGGTACTTCCCTTCTGTAGCAGCTGGCTGGCGTCTTTCAGAAGAAGATTTTATAAGGAACCTGAATATTTTCACAAATTTGAAATTACGTGGTAGTTATGGTAAAACCGGTAATCAGGCCGTTACTCCTTATAGTACACTTGGTCTGCTTCAAAAAAATCAATCTTCTTTCGGAACAACAACGCTATACCCGGGCTATACCATTGGTAATCCGTCAAACCCCAACCTGAAATGGGAAACTACTGTGCAGGCCAATGTTGGTTTAGAGATGGCTTTTCTTAAGGGCAAGTTGAGTGTTACAACGGACTACTATGTAAAAAATACGAAAGACCTTTTGCTCAATAAACCTATACCGTTATACGATGGTGGAGGAAGTATGTTAGTGAACCTGGGGCAGGTACAGAACAAGGGATTAGAAGTAAGCGTGAATGGACAGATTATAGATTCCGAAAAAATTTCATGGAGTGCTGGCTTCAACGTTACATCCTATAAAAATAAAGTAGTAAGCCTGGGTGGCGATGACATAATCAATTTGGGTTATCTCTCTCGGGGCCTTGTTAACACCAACATTCAGGTTGTTAAGGTAGGTCAACCACTCGGAGCCTTCTATCTTATTCCATGGCAAGGTATATATCAGCAAGATGAAGGTACACATCATGCAGGAGAAGCTAAATATGCAGACATAAGTGGCAACGGCACCATTGGTTCCGAAGACAGAAAAATTGTTGGTAGTTCAACACCTAAATTTCTCTTTGGCTTCAACAACAACCTGAGGTATAAGAACTTTGAACTAAATGTATTCATCCAGGGAAGTCAGGGTAACAAAGTGTTCAATGGAACCTATGCAGCTATTGCAGCTTCTAACAGTACTGTAAAATATCCTACGCTCGCGGCTGCTGCTAATTACTGGACACCTGAAAACACACATGCCAAATTTGCTGATCCTGCCTCTGTGAATAAAACCCAAATTGAGTCAACGCAATTTTTACAGAATGGCAGCTATGTACGATTGAAGAACATCAGTCTTTCATACAGTCTTCCCAAAGACATGCTTAAACTTGTAAATCTTAAACTGACGGTAAGTGCACAAAATTTACTGACTATTACTCGTTACATAGGCTATGACCCTGAAGGTACTTCTACAGGTCTGTCAACAACGGGTACCAGTGATGCATACGGTGGATTTGATGTTGGATCTTATCCGTCATCTCGCTCATTCTCTGTAGGACTGCAGGCAACCTTTTAAAAAAGTTGTTCACTCAAAAAATCATTTATCATTTAATCACTTTGAATAGTAATATGAAAAAATATCTAGCTATGGCAGGTTTGCTTTTCCTGTCATTCTCATGCTCTGATCTTCTTAAGGAAGATCCCAAAGCAAGCTTAACAACCGAAGGCTTTTATAAAACTGTCAACGATCTCGACATGGCAACAACGGGATTATATAATCTCATTGGTATCACCTTTAATCAAACAGCGGGCTTTGCCTCAACATTTGGTGGCGATGATATGACAGCTACACGAGATGGTAATAAAGCCGATTGGTCAGACTTTGATACATTTCGGGCAAGCTCTTCTAACAATTTGTTGAACTTTTGGTGGTCGACCTTTTACAATACTATAAAATCGAGCAATAACCTGTTGCTGAATTATACCAATGCTACTGATGCTACCGAAGTACAACTTAACAATACAGCTGGGCAGGCATACTTCTTACGCGGAATGAGTTATTTCTTTCTGACACGCGTATGGGGTGAGATTCCGCTGGTTACTGATCCATCGATCGACTATGCGACGAAGAAATCATCTGTTGAAGATATATATGCACAGATTATTTCTGACCTTCAAAAAGCAGAAACTTTATTGCCTGATACCTGGAAGGACGACAGCAAGAGATATCAGAACGGGGTAAACATCGCTCCTACTTCAGGTTCTGCGAAAGCAATGCTTGCCAATGTATATTTAACCATGGCCGGATGGCCGCTGAAGCAAACGGATAAGTATGCGCTGGCTGCAGCCAAAGCAAAAGAAGTGATCGATAGCAAAGCAACGTACGGCTATTCGCTGGTTGATATAAATATCTTATGGAAAAAAGAAAATAATTTCAGTAGTGAAACAGTTTATGGGATCTACTACAATACCAACATAGCTGAGTTTGTTTACCCCAACACTAATATGATGTTACTGGCTTATAGTCCAAGCGATGAGGGTGCGTGGGGAGACGGCTATGGTGAATTGAATTTCTATAAGAACTTTCCAAATGGTCCGCGAAAAGACGCAACCTATCAAATGGTATATTACCCAGGCAACGATACTACGAAAGCAGTTGATTATTCCAAGACAACATATAAGCATCCATATTTCCAGAAGTATAGAGACGATGCTGCTTTTAACCCTGTTAATCACGTAACATCAAATTGGGTTGGAAGTCATACAGTACCTATCATCCGCTATGCAGAAGTATTACTCACCTATGCAGAAGCAAAGGCGATGTCTGCAGGTGTTGATGCTACTGCCTATGATGCCATCAATGAGGTAAGAACACGGGCAGGTTTGAAAGATCTTACAGCAGGATTATCTCAAGGCGCATTCCGTGATTCAGTTGTAGCAGAGCGTGGCTGGGAATTTGCAGGCTGCGAACCTGCTTCACGTTGGTTCGATCTGCAAAGAACAGAAACAGTAGCAAAAGCAAATTCAAATCGTGATGCTTCAGAACAAAAACTGGTGGGCACTCCTGATGATGTTACGCATGCATTTTATTGGGCACCGATTCCTATTAACGATCAGCTTCTGAATGGAAATCTCGTTGAGCAA
>DATJHZ010000339.1:0-8820 GCA_035493595.1 Cyclobacteriaceae bacterium
CTTCGTGCATGGGCATGGGGTGCTGCGCGTGGTCTCGACTATCTCGAAACAGAGTCTTCCGTTGATGCGAAACATGTAGGTATTGAAGGTGTATCGCGCTATGGAAAAGCTGCACTTGTAACACTTGCCTTTGAACCACGCTTTGCACTCGGTCTGATCGGCTCTTCAGGTAAAGGAGGTGCAACATTACATCGTCGTAATTTTGGTGAGGCGGTGGAGAGTCTCACTGGTGGGGAATATTACTGGATGGCAGGCAACTACATCAAGTACGGTGCATCTGCTTCGAAGAATGGTGTACAAAATGCCAGCAACATTCCTGTGGACTCACATGAATTGATTGCTATGTGCGCACCACGTTTAACATTCATCAGTTATGGCATTCCCGAAAAAGGTGATGCAAAATGGCTGGATCAACAAGGTAGTTACATGGCTACTGTTGCTGCAGGTGCTGTCTTTAAACTATTAGGAGTAAAAGACATCGGTGTATCGAATGATTATAAAACAGAAAAGATGCCGCCCTATAATACAAGTATGTTGGATGGCGAACTCGCATGGCGTCAGCATGATGGTGGACATACCGATGCACCCAACATGAAATATTTTATCGAGTGGGCAGGAGGGAAAATTGGGTGGTCAGGCCATTGACACTGATCTGACTTGTAGGGCAGATATACCTCCTCTAAGAAGGAAAGATGACCTTAAAATTTACTTAATAATTTTTATCCACTGTAATACTCTGTTGGCATTTTTTATATCCTTACTCAAGGAAATATTTCATATCATCCCATTCTTTCATACGACATAACGGCTTTGCCGATCGACCGTCCGTAACTCAGATCAAACGTATCCGTTAACATTCTTAGTAATACCAATAGCGCTACAAACAAAATTATTCTACTTAAACCATCACAAAATATTTCACTGTATAGAGTGAAGTGTTTATGTTTTAAAATCTAAGCGCATGAAAAAATCATCTTTCATTATTCTTACTATCCTGGCTTCACTATCACTAACTGTTTGTCAGGCTCAGGAAACCAACCCGCCAGCGAATACCATTGTTACAGATACTGCAATTGTTGATGATTGTGATACAACCCGGTACTATAATCTGCAGCAACAAAATTATAATTATTACTTCAGGAGCAGGCTGTGGGATAATCTCTTCCGCATTTGTTTTAGAAGACGATATTATGCCACCATCCATAGACCTGGTTATATGCCAAGGCACTTACGAGGTGAACGTGGCAGAGGAGGTTATGCATCTCATCATCATACTCCTTTTTCACACAAGAGAGGAGGCTTTGGTCACTTCGGTTCTCATCATTCTGTTGTTGGATAATTTATCTTCATGTACGTATGAAAAGATTTAAAATTCCTGTTAGAGAAAACTGGAAAGAAAAAGTAGAAAAAATTGGATTTCATTATCATACACTGGATGGAGCTCTCTACTGGGATGAAAGTGTTTATTATGCATTTGATCGCGCACAGATTATCAAACTCGAACAAACAACCAACGAACTTTATCGGTTATGTTTAAAAGCTGTCGATCATATCGTCCGTTACAATCTCCTCGAATTATTTTCTATACCCGATGAATTTGTTCCTTTCATAATTGATAGCTGGGAGAAACGAGAACGTTCTGTATATGGACGATTTGATATTTCATGGAATGGAGATCTGACAACTCCACCCAAAATGTTAGAGTTCAACGCTGATACACCTACATCACTTTTTGAAGCTTCCGTGGTGCAGTGGTTCTGGGCACAAGAACTTTTTCCTCACCATGATCAGTTTAATTCTATTCATGAAAAACTAATTGCTCATTGGAGAAATATAAGTTCGGATATGCACGGACACGAGCTATACTTTTCATGTCTGGAAGAATTTCCGGAAGATTTTATAAACGTAAATTATTTGCGTGATTGTGCCGCACAAGCTGGTGTTGCAACCCGCTTCATAAACGTACATGATATTGGGAGAAATAGAAATTCGTTTACTGATTTAGACGAAAACATTATTCATACAATTTTTAAACTCTATCCATGGGAGTGGATGATGAACGAGGAGTATGGCTCGCATCTTTTAACATCAACAACGCAGTGGATAGAGCCCGCCTGGAAAATGATTCTAAGTAATAAAGCGATTCTGCCTGTGTTATGGAGACTATTTCCTGGTCATCCTAATTTGCTCGAATGTTATTTTGATGATCCGCATACAATGAAAAGTTATGCGAAGAAGCCTTTGCTTTCAAGAGAAGGTGCAAACGTAACGTTGGTAGAAGACGGAACGATACTGACAGAAACGGAAGGAGAATATGGAGATGAAGGTTTTATTTATCAACAACTTCACAAGCTTCCTGACTTTGATGGGTGTCATCCTGTGATCGGGTCGTGGATTATTGGCGAGGAAGCAGCCGGCATAGGGATTCGTGAGACAACATCGCTGGTTACGGATAACTTCAGTCGCTTCTTGCCACATATCATCTCATGCTTTCAGCGCTAATAGCCCTGTATTTTAATTCCTTTTAAACTCTTTCAAGATATTTTCCTATGTCTTGGAACCAAATCGCTACGATACACGTATGTATAATCGACCGATCGGTCTAAAATTGTAGAGCCATGACAAAATCAGAAAAAACCAGGCAATTCATTATTGAGCAATCAGCGGCCATTATTAATAAGAAAGGTGTTGCCGGAACTTCTATATCTGATTTGATGGAAGCCACAAACCTTGCTAAAGGAGGCATTTATGGCAATTTCGAGAGCAAGGAAGAGATTTGTATTGAGGCGTTCAATTACCTTACTGCTAAGGTATCGGGCGGGCTTAACCAAGCTATCTCGGGGAAAGGAACAGCACGGGAAAAGTTGTTCGCCCTCCTGGATTACTATCTCAACGATGTTGCACCAGGCAATCACGGTGGTTGTCCTCTGTTAAACTTTGGCACGGAGGCCGATGATACAAATCCTGACCTCAGGCTACGTGTTGCAAAATCGATCAAAACAAGTCAGCAACGTATTTCGAGACTGGTGGAAGAGGGACAAGCCTCAGGTGAATTTGATAAGCGCATCGACGGTGGCCTTTTCGCGGTCAAGATGTTTACGATGATCGAAGGTGCCATTTTCACTACAAGAATAATGAACAGCAAAGCAACCATGAAAACCATTGTTGATGTACTGAAAAAAGAAATTGAGTCATTCTAAATTTTTTTGAACTAATAGAGACCGATCGGTCTAAAATATAAAAACAAAAATAAAACGAAAATGAAAACCTCAGCAAACACAATCCTCATCACCGGCGGCGGTTCCGGTATCGGTTTTGAAACAGCCAAACTATTTGCCCAGTTAGGTAACACTGTTATCCTTACCGGTCGCAACGAAGCAAAACTAAAAGAAGCTACGCAGCAACTTAGCAATACACATTACATCGTAGCGGATGTAACAAAGGAGAATGATGTTGAAGCGCTGGTAGCAAAAATCAAACAGAAATTTCCTGGCTTGAATATGCTCATGAACAATGCAGGGCAAGCTTTTCTTCACAATGTAAGTAACTCGTCTGAAGGAGAAGTTTTCGCTCGCAAGGAAATGGAGACTAACTTCTTCGGTGTCATTAACCTGACCACAAAGTTATTGCCGCTACTGAAAACACAACCTGACGCAGCTGTTATCAATGTGTCGTCTATTGTAGCCTTCGCTCCCGGACTCTCATTGCCAACGTATAGCGCCAGCAAGGCTGCTCTTCATTCGTATACTCAGGCGTTGCGACTGAGCCTGGCATCTGATACAAAGGTGAAGGTATTTGAATTGATGCCTCCGCTTGTTGATACTGAATTTGCGAAAGATATTCCATCCGATAAAAAGATTTCACCTCAGCAAGTTGCCGAAGATCTGGTGCGAAGCATCGAAACCAATAACTACGAAGTGCACGTGGCTTCAACAGAACAGCTTTACAGTAATTTTCTAAGTCAGGCTAACAAGGCGGTGTTGGCGCTGAATGGACTTGAATTAAACTAACGAATATCAACAATGAAAACATTGAAAGAAAATCATATAGCAATCAGTACTATCCTGGCATTTGCACTCATTCCCTTATCCGGATTTGCGACGGATATTTACCTGCCTTCGTTTCCAACCATGGCAATATTCTTTGGCACCAGCCAGGGCGACATCCAATTGTCGCTTGTTGTCTTTGTGGTGAGTAGTGGCATCAGTCAACTATTTGTTGGCAGTCTCCTCGACAGTTTCGGTCGCTATCGACTAGGCCTTGTCTCGCTGATCATTTTTGCTCTCTCTTGTTTTGTGATTGCCATCACGCATAACCTTGCCGTTGTATTGGCAATGCGTGTGATTCAAGGCATAGCTGTGGCGCTGATTGTTGTTGGTAAGCGTGCGTTTTTTATGGATACTTATTCAGGTGATAAATTAAAACACTACACTAGCTTGTTCTCCATTATCTGGGCAACGGCGCCCATTACTGCACCGTTCATCGGAGGTTTCCTGCATCACTATTTTGGATGGGAGTCTAACTTCTATTTTCTTGGTGCAGCTACCCTAATCATTCTGGTATTAGAGATGATGTATGGCGGCGAGACACTCAAAAAAAATCAACCCTTTAAGCTGAGACCGTTGTTAAATGTCTATCGCTCTAAACTTAGCACAACCGATTTTACGATAAGCCTTATCATCCTCGGTCTATGTTTTTCAATGGTGATCATGTATAACATGGCGAGTCCGTTTATTATCGAACAAGTCTTTCACCAATCTGCCGTAATTACAGGTAACTTCTCGCTGTTGTCAGGTGTTGCTGTGATGGCGGGCGGGCTGCTCAGCAAATCTTCTATGCGTCGTAGCATGTACACCAAAATTTCATTGGCGGGTACATTTCTTCTCGCGTTATCAGTTCTCATGATTATCAGTTTATATTATCTCCCTAGCTTGTTTACTCTGATAGTAGCAGTGGTGGCACTACATATGGTTTCAGGCTTTACATACAATACATTTTATTCATACGCACTCGGACGGTTCACTTCAAATGCAGGAATTGTCAGTGGCATCACAGGTGGAGGAACATATATCATAACTTCTTTAGTGAGCTATACACTTGTAAGCACACTTGAATTGCAGAACCTTGTTGTGTTAGGCATAGCTTACTTTGTTATTTCTGTATTGATAAGTGGATCGTTTATCTTCTTCATTCAGGCACAACGGCGCGCAGTGCTTAGTGAACAACGTGCCGCAGAAGATTTGGGAGCGGTTGGAGTTCTTGCTTCAAATGCTTCGATATCCTCAGAGAGACGTTGATGGGAACAGAAAATGAAAAACAGAAATTTAATGAATTATAATTTTAACAACTAGAAAATGGAAACTAACATAATAGAAGAAAAAATTACTCCAACTGAAAAAATAGTTTACACAGCAGTAACCCATACAACAGGTGGGAGAGATGGTGGCTCATCGCGGAGCTCTGATGGCAACCTTGATGTAAAGTTTACAACTCCGGGTACAATGGGCAGTGGCACAAATCCTGAGCAGTTATTTGCTGCAGGTTGGTCAGCTTGTTTTATTGGAGCAATGAAGATCGCAGCTGGTAAAATGAAAGTCAGATTTCCTGCTGACGCAGCGGTAGACACTGAAGTGGATCTTCGTGCGAACGATGATGGTTATTTTCTCCAAGCTCGACTTAATGTTAGTCTGCCTGGTTTGGATAGCGAACTTGCGCAGTCAATTGCTGATGCGGCACATAAAATTTGTCCATATTCAAAAGCCACTCGCGGCAATATAGATGTTGTGATAACAGTAGCTAAACCAATATAAGCATCAGTTTTTTTACTCAACAATTTTCACCTGATCAGACTCAATGATTTCTGATCAGGTTATTTTTTGTTATTGATTTCTCTGTTAGTTAACACTTCAATTTTCACGAAGTTTATTTATACCTATTTCTCAGCGTAGAAATCAATATGGTTTTATTACTTGTCCGGTGCTGGCACCAAACACACTTTTGCGGAAACCGTATTCCAGTTGTTTCATGGTTACGGGAATATCGCCGTGAAAGAAAGGAAAGTACTGTGGCGAATTTTCTATAACAGTAGGACTCACAGCATTAATTCGTACCCCATTTTCCAGTTCAATGGCTGCCGCCCGCACAAAAGCTTCTACCGCACCATTAGCAGCTGAGGCATTTGCAAAATTCAAAACAGGTTCATGTGTTAACGCTCCTGTAATTAATGTAAATGAGCCTTTGGGATTGATATAACGCTGCCCAATAAGCACCAGGTTTACCTGCCCCATTAGTTTGCCTTCAAGTCCTTTTCTGAATTCTTTATCTGTCATGTTTTTCCAGGGGCCGACATAAGTTGGACCTGCCGTGCAGATCAGTGCATCAAAAGAACCTGTTTGCCTGAATAAATTTTCTATTGATTCCGGTGACGTAATATCTGCCTGTATGTCTCCTCCTTTAGAGCCAACTCGTATTACTTCATGATCTTTTTCAAATGTACTTGCAAGATACTTTCCCATAGTGCCTGTTGCACCTACGATGATGATTTTCATTTTAGCTTTCATTCTTTTGAATATTGAGTTATTAATATTCAAAGGTACTTCTAGGGATAGACCAGCATGTAGGATTAAAGTGAAGTTGGATAGGACTTATGCGAGGTTGTTGGATAACCACCAAAAATATTTATTCATACGTAAATACAGGTCTGTTTTCTGCGAGGTGATTATTCACCGTTACTAAAACAGGTCCTGATGTTTCATTCGGAGCGATAAACGTAAGCACGGTAGCTGAGGCTTCAGTAATAGTAGCTGAAGTTCCATTAATTGTTATTTTATTTTTTGATAGCGTAGTACTAAAATTAGTACCAGATACCTTTATCTCTGTACCAACGGTACCTCTATCAGGTGTTATAGTGTATACAACAGGTATAATTGGATCAGGTGTTTTAATCCATGACAATTTATCATCGCAGCCAGCGAAAAGAAAGAGAACGATGAAGATGAATTTCCTTTCCATACGTATTCCTAATTTCGAATCTTAAAACGTAAACCTGTGAATATATACCACCGCTTGTCTCCCCAGCTGTCGCCTTTTACAAGATAGCACTGGTCCCAGCCTGTTACTATTGATGTCGATTGACGTTTACCTATCATCCGGTCAATTTCAACTCCTCCCAATACGCCGTATTTAAAACGATCGTAGTAATTAAACGTGCCGCCCTCTTTCACAGGTTTGATCAGGCGATTATTGGAAACAGTAAGACCACCCTTCAAACTTATATATAGTTTTTTTGTACTGTAAATAATGTAAAGCATAGATGCGTCCATTCCTATAATACGATATTGAATACCCTTGCCGCTTCCCAGTTCATAGAAAAGAGATGCCTTTGCGCTTACACCCGGAGGAATTTTATGAGTGGGTTTACGTTTGCACGGAAAGGACACATATCTATCTTGTCCTATCAACGATTTAAATCGCTTTTTAAAAGGTATTTCTGAAATTTTTCTAGGCTGAAAGAAACGGATATAGGCGGTACGCAAATGGATGCCATTTGCACTCACACCTCCATCCAACTCAAAAGCTTTTTCTCTGGGCCAGCGGAATTCTTGTGCGCATGCGTGTGTGGCTGCAATAGCCATCACTAGTGCCGTTAAAACTATATAATGAAGGGTCTTGTTCATTTTAAAATTACTTAGCCGTAATAAAAATGAAAGAAAATATATGTGCTATCTTCTTCGAAAGAAAACTATTTTACTGCTGATATAAAGTTGATTTCGAAGTGAAAATCTCACTCACCTAATATAAGTTATCTGCATGAGTTAAGGAAATGATAATCGTCGATTATTCTTCTCACTGTCATTTTTTAAATGTCCTTGCTGAAGGCTGCTGAGGGGACAGAAGAAATTTGAGGTTGTATTCCGTTGATTTTGATGATTGTGCAGATCTTTTTATTCAGGCTTGTATTATGCCGTAGTCAGTGGCTGCTGACATTTTAGTCATCATTTCTTCGTTATATTTCACAATCGAGGTGTTGCCCGCTGGAATAGCTTGCGAGCTAGGCGAAAATTCAGGAATAGAATATTGAAAGAATGGCTACTAATGTGGTGATTACTATCATCGTTAGGTTCTCCTGAAATCTTCTTCGCAAGTTGTAAGTCATAGTAGGCTTACATTCAAGTTACTTTTCAAAGGTAAACCACCAATCGTCTTTTTTTTCATTTTAATTCTAAGAGAAAGACAATATTTAATGTGTCATGATTAAAAATGCATGGCTCGCGATAGTGATTACACTTCCGGCTACGGTTGCGTAATGAGCAATGGTGACTATCACCCCGGAAGTGCATTGATGTTGTATTACATTGAACTAAGTTTTGTGAAACACAGTTGAAATCTCAATCATGGAAACTAATTATAAAATACCAGCGCAAACGCGCATCGGCCACGTTCATTTAAAGGTCTCTAACCTGGATAAGGCACTTGCATTTTACTGTAACTTGCTTGGCTTTGAGGTCACTACTCTGTATGGCGATCAGGCTGCCTTTATTTCTGCTGGAGGCTATCATCATCATATCGGGTTAAACACCTGGCACAGTAAAGATGCTCCACCCGCCAGACGAGATGGAGTAGGGTTATATCACACCGCTATTCTTTATCCTACAAGAAAAGATTTGGCTGTTGTTTTCGACAGACTTCGAAATGCAAACTATCCCTTCACGGGTGCATCTGATCATGGCGTTTCGGAAGCCCTGTATCTTAATGACCCTGATGGAAATGGTGTGGAGTTGTATTGGGATAAACCTAAGGAACAATGGCCTCATCATGCTG
>DATJHZ010000340.1:0-5110 GCA_035493595.1 Cyclobacteriaceae bacterium
ATAACGGAGATTCCAATGATATAATGGTGGTCAAATCTTTTTATTTCCAGCAGTCATTCAGAATAAAAGTGATTTTAACATTTATCTCTAAACCACACGTCAACATGTATTTTGAATAACATGCTCGTGCCAATTAGCTCCTCGTAACTTCAATAAAACTCAATGATTAATGAACACAAAAGTATTAGTTAAACTATTATCGATAGCAGTAATAAGTATTGGTGCAATCAATACAACCGCTAACGGTCAAGATAAAAAGGCTCTCGATATAAAGCCAAGGTTAGATTCATATAATGTAAGCTGGGATACGCCTGGTCCGACTTCTTCGCAATCAATGCCAATCGGTAATGGAGATATAGGCCTGAATGTATGGGTTGAACAGAATGGCGACCTCTGTTTCTTTATTGCAAAAACAGATGCATGGGGTGCTGCGGCAGAGAATGAAAAAAATAACTGGATCAAGGATGGTGGTATCCTAATGAAGTTGTGAAAGGTACGTGTATCCTTAAGCCCGAATCCATTCATAAAAGGTACACCATTTAACCAGGTACTCCGCTTAAGCAGTAGTGAAATAATTATAAAGGAAGGTACCGATGCTGCAGGAGCATCGTTCAGAGTGTGGGTCGACGCAAATAATCCTATTATCAGAGTTGAATCGAAAAGTGCAAAGCCTGTTTCAGTAAAAGTTACGTTAGAAAACTGGCGCTTGGGCATAGGCGATACAGCCCTTCCTGATAAGGAAAATAAAATTACATGGTATCATGAAAACGCTTCGTCTGCTGATCCGCATTTGCGTGGTTTTATTTTTGGTGGAAGAATTGAAGGATATGGATTTGTAAATCAGGATAGCGTAACACTTCAAACTTCAAGTGCTGCAACTTCCCAGGTAATATCTATTTATCCTTTAACTACCAGAGGCATAACAAAAGATCAATGGCTATCGCAGTTGAATAAGCAGGTTGATAAACTTAGTTTGCTCAAACTGGAACAAACACGTTTAGCTCATCAGCAATGGTGGGATAAATTCTGGAATCGCAGTTGGATATTCATCCATGCTGATGAAGTTACAAGTAAAATGAATCAGGGTTATGTGCTTCAACGTTATATAACAGCATGTGCAGGTAGAGGAGCATATCCAATAAAATTCAACGGTTCTATTTTCGTAGTCGATAATCCTGAATACAAGAACGGACAAACAACCATTGCGATTGACGCCGACTTTCGTGAGTGGGGCGGACAATACTGGATGCAGAATACCAGGCCGATGTACTGGCCACGCCTTAAAGCAGGTGACTTTGATATAATGCTTCCGCTATTTAAAATGTATGCGGATGTAGTAGCTGAAAATGCTGCCCAGATAAAAAAATTCTATAATCATGACGGAGTATATTTTGCTGAGACAATGCCTTTCTGGGGTGGATTAAAATACGTAGGACCTGAGATTAAAGAAAACTGGACAGATCATTATTTCCTTCCGGTACTTGAGCTGAGCATGATGATGCTAGACTATTATGATTATACAGGCGACAAGAAATTCGCGAAAGAAATTCTTTTACCTGTAGCATCAGGAGGTATTACATTTTATGATCAACATTTTAAACGTGACGATGCGGGAAAATTATTGCTTGATCCTGTTAACTCCATTGAGCAATTCTGGAAAGTACATAATCCTGCACCGGACATCGCTGGATTACATGCTGTCATAAAAAGACTGATTGCTCTTCCTACTGATCTTGTCGAAAACAAATTACATGAGCAATGGGAACGTCTCTACAAGGAACTTCCTGAATTACCTGTCGGAGAAAAAGATGGCAAAGATGTTTTATTACCTTACACTGGCCCACAAACAGCAACAGCAAGAAATTTTGAGAACCCTGAGTTATATTCAGTTTATCCTTTTCGCTTATATGGTTTAGGAAAACCCGATATGCAAGTAGCTTTAAATACTTATAACGCTCGTGTATTTAAAGACAAAGGTTGCTGGTCACAAGATCCGATACAAGCTGCTATGCTTGGATTAACAGATATTGCTCAGTCATATGTTTCATTCAACTTAACCAGAAAAGATCCGACTCTAAAATTCCCTGCCTTTTGGGTTCGGGGTCATGATTATATGCCTGACCAGGATAACGGTGGCAATGGTGAACATGGTTTACAAGAGATGCTGATGCAGACTGACGGTAAAAAAATAATGTTACTACCTGCATGGCCAAAAGAATGGGATACAGATTTTAAATTAAATGCTCCTTACAACACTACGGTTCAAGGTAAAATAAGAGATGGTAAGTTAACTGACCTTGTTGTTACTCCCGTCTCACGGAAAGCCGATGTCATTGACATGTCAAAACAATAAACTGATAAATAACTTGATTGCATTTATGCACTCCATTTCTGGAGTGTTTATTTGTAGTTAGTGATTGATTTAGTTATTGATATAAGAGTTCAATACAAACTCAACAATCGGTGCGGGATTTGGCAGGCTATGTGGATGATGCTTAAAACCTGGTTTAATGATGACGTCAATCTTTCCACCGTATGAATTGATTTTTTCTACAAAGGGAATTGTATTGTTGCTCATCGGAACATCTTCATCAGCATCACCACACACGTGAAGCATGGGGTAACCTCCCTTTGCTATGGCTTCTACATTATTTATCGGACTGCTTTTAAATTGAAGTGCTTGCTCATCGGTATTAAATCCATAGTCCTTCTTGAACTGTTCCCATTCCTTTCGTTCAGACATTCCCTCTTTGTACTGACGGGCTGGCCACCACATAAGATCAAGCAATGGATTGTCCACATAGACAGACACTACTTTCTTTGGATTCTTCGCTGCCCAGTTATATACATACACCGCACCGCGACTCATGCCCTCCATCGCAGCTTTTTTATTCAGGCCAGCGCGCGTGAGAAGATCATAAAATTTGTTCCAGGTCTCAATCGCTTCATCATTTCCAAAGAGTTCAGCTACATCACAATAAACCACATGATAACCGCGCTCTAGTAACGCTACTTCAAGCTGCGGTTCATGTCCCCAGAATCGCGCACGCCAAATCCAGCTTCGCTGCCTGTTGGTCCATTTAGGTTTTACAACTTTACAATCATGATTAAACATTTTGAACGACATGCATTCATAACCCATGTATGAACTTGTTTCTCCCTGAACTTTGATTTTCTGAAAAATATTGAATCGTGTGTCGCGCTCTTGTGTGAGAAGTTCGTTCAATCCTTTTGCCATTGTAGTAGCTCCTTCAACGTTGGGATGAATTCCATCTAAATAAAGATCGGGTCTCCCCAGGAATAAAGAATAGAAATCAATTACCTCAACATGCTCGTTGTATGCTACATTCCTGAGTCTTGGTATTATTCGTGAATGAATCACAATATCCCAGATGCCAGCGGTGTCAGTAACAAATGATGTTACTGGTGTCATTAGAATTATTCTGGGATGTGATGATAATTCCCGGAACGATTTAATAAGCGCGGCGTAGTCGTGTTCGAAATCATTAAGATGTATCCTGTTGACCAGCTTGCTATCATTTCCACCCAGATCAATGATCACAACATCTGGATTACTTTGCAATGCCTGTTGGTACTGACTTGTTTTTACAAATGGATTATCTCCTTTCGAAAGCAGTGTTGTAGCGCTTACACCGAAATTAGTTACTTCATATGCATCACCCAACATGTGCTGAAGTTGTGCCGGATAAGAATCAGATGTCGGGTTCTTCAGAAAAACTCCTTGCGTTATACTCGCACCAAGGCAAACAATTTTAGTTCTCTCTTTATCTTCTGCTTTGACTTGAGTCAATGCTGATGATAACAGAAGTGGTAGAAGAAGAATTATTCGTGAATAATATTTCATAATGCAAAGTCTATAGTAAGAAGGAATTTTTTACAGGAACACAAATTAGATAAAAATACCCCGGAATGATCCGGAGTATTTTATCATTCAATTGACAAATAGAATTATCGAGACGGCATCTCTTTTGTCAATGGAATTTCCTTACGCAACATCTTAGCTGCCTGACCAGTCAAAAACAAATAATGATCGGAAGGCATTCCGTCGTTGCCGACAAATCGTGTAGTTGCTCCACTAGGAGGAGTATCATTTATCTTCATGATAGCGGTGCCTTCATCAATCTCATCGAACATAGCCACATATAACATCTCTGCTCCGGCATTAATTGATCCATGCACAAGATCCCAATAAAATTCTCCTTTCAATCGCGGGATAGCGCCATACGAAGTATACTTCGCTAACCCAGGATTTCCCAGTGACAAATTCCTCCAGCTGAATCCCGGATATACAATAGGAACATAATCCACCTTATTCTCTTTTGCCCAGGCAAGATCAGCCATGATGTGATCACGGTAGTGATCGGAAACATTGTGTACAAGCGGAGTGAATCGCTGCACCATCCATGGAAGAACAATATCAGCAGAACGAATGAGATCATGTAAGTAAGGATCAGGCAAACAATCTTTGTTCAACTCACGAAAATATGTGGGTACACCCAGCATAATGGAGCAACCACCATATACAGGATCATTCTTTAAAAATTCAATCAGACGATTGATACCGATCTCACGGATGTTATATGAACGATCAGGAAAGCCAAGTCCCCAAATAGCCACTAATGGTTTTCCTTTGTGAAAAAGATAATTTTGTTTTGGGCCTGCGTTGGTGATCTTCAGTTTATCCACAAGCATTTTCCAATCCTCAATGATAGAAGAACAATCTTCACCGTTTGCACGCAATCCAGACAAATCATACATCACTGCGATGGCACGGTCATATTTGATGGCCGCGTTCAGGGCATTCTGTAAAATCACATCTGCCGACTTGGATGAATTCTTGTAGTCACGCGTTAGATCAAAGAAACGTTGAACGAAAACGCCATCTACACCATATTGCTTCATCCATTTAAAATGAAGATCAGTAGTGCTTTTATCTACTGAGCTGAATACTTTTTCGTTTGATCCATCAGAACGTTTAAAAGAAGTCTCATACGTCTTCTCATATTCAGAAACATCGGGCCAGAAATCAACCGTCGAATTTCCGTCTTCAAATTTTCCGTTGCGTCCATAGTGAACAAAACCGTTTCCA
>DATJHZ010000341.1:0-12876 GCA_035493595.1 Cyclobacteriaceae bacterium
CGTTGAACACTTTCATTCACATATAAGGTCTTTTCATCCGGGCTAAGCTCAATACCATTTGTCGTACCCATCTGGTCATTTAATACTGTAGCCTTGCCACCTTTGTCTATACGCCAGATCTTGCCAGTGCTTTCTTTCCAGTTTGGATCAGACGCAAAAAGCTGACCTTGCTTGTTAATACAAATATCATTAGGCTGATTGAATGCTGCGTGAGAATACACCTTCACTTTACGGCTCTTCATTTTTACCTTCAATATGTTATGACCTGTATAGTCAGCCAATAGCATATCACCATGCTTGTCGAATTGAATACTGTTAGCAACGCTGCCAGCGGGAAGTGTAAGAAAGACAGAAGCCTCACCCCTTTCGTTCACATAACCTATAGTACCCTCTTTTTGAAAGTTAACAATAAACAGGTTGCCAGCTCTGTCAACATTAGGACCCTCAATACCTTTGGTGAAGATATTCTCCTTCGTAAAATCTTCCACTTTAAATAATCTGTACACATCATCCTGCGCATAAATATTACCAGTGATAAAAAGTAAAAGAAGAAAGAATAGTATGTGCGATTTCATGTGCAGTTTATTTAAATGTGATGTGAGGTAATAACTTCGAAGTTCATCAATAATCTATACAAATATAAAATCCAACATGATTTTATCATGCCAATAATTCAAGTATATCTGACAAATGCCATCTATTTAGCGTGTGTTATCAACACATTGGGTTATCGTCAGATAATTAAGAGAACCACTGTTTATGAATTGGTATATACGCTCAGCCCTGTTATTGTCAATATATCTGCGCACAGTCTCTTATAAAATGATTAGCTAATTTTCTACAGTTGTATTAAATTCTCAACATCCTACTTAAAAGCAAAGCATAAAATGGATCTCCTTTCTATCGATAATTTTGTCTTTGAAATAGAAGGATCATGTATATTGAAATAAACTTCCTGACGTCATGTATAAACATTTGATCATTCTGAGAATTATAACAAGTGTTTTAATTCTCTTCATAACCAGAACTATAAATGGACAAGCATTAAGCTCTGGCCAGATAGATTCGCTCATAGCTAAAACTATGACAACCATGCCTCTTGCAGGAATAGCCGTTGCCGTAGTGAAAGATGGTAAGGTAATTCATTCGAAAGGCTATGGTGTAACGTCTGCCAAGACCAAAGAAAAGACAGATGAAAATACATTGTTCGCCATTGCATCAAATAGCAAAGCATTTACTGCTACTGCGTTGGGTATTTTAGTTGATGAAGGAAAACTAACCTGGCATGATAAAGTAGTTGATTATATTCCTGAATTTAAAATGTATGACCCTTATGTTACTGCTAACTTTAATATCCAGGATTTATTAACCCATCGAAGTGGATTGGGTCTTGGTGCCGGCGATCTCATGTTCTTTCCGGATGGCGCCAATTTTACTATTAAAGATGTTGCAAAGAGTTTTCAATATCAAAAGCAAACTTCAGCATTCAGAACAAAGTTTGACTACGACAACTTACTTTACATTATAGCAGGTGAAGTGATTGCGCGTGTAAGTGGAATGAGTTGGAGTGATTTTGTCGAAACCAGGATCATGAAACCTCTTGGTATGGAGAGATCTATCGGCATCTATCAGAATTTGAAAGAAAAAAAGAATGCAGCATCAGGACATTCCGTTGTTAAGGATGAACTAAAAATTGTTGCACCTGTAACTGAACCTATAATTGGTGCCGCTGGTGGAATTTACGCGAGCGTTAATGATCTCAGTAAATGGATGCTTATGCACCTTAACAATGGCAAGTATGGCGAAGGAAATAAGTTACAGCTCATCTCCACAGAAA
This sequence comes from Cyclobacteriaceae bacterium, assembly GCA_035493595.1. Lineage (GTDB taxonomy): Bacteria > Bacteroidota > Bacteroidia > Cytophagales > Cyclobacteriaceae > DATCRE01. Next base: position 1,838 of record DATJHZ010000341.1, read on the forward strand.
ATCATAATGAACTTTGGAAACCGCACACCAATCTTGGGTTTACTGTTGTGCCGCAGTCTCCCAACAAAACTCATTTTCGAGCCTATGGATTGGGGTGGTTTTTGAATGACCAAAATGGTTTTGTTATTGCAAGTCATACGGGTGGGTTACCAGGTATGCTCTCCAAAATAACGCTGGTGCCTGAGTTAAATCTCGGGGTAGTAGTATTGACCAATACAGATCCAGGTGGGTATAGCTTTCAATCTATTTCGCAGTCTATTGTTGATTCTTACCTCGGATTAAAGAAAACCGACTACATCACTCGCTATTCTAAAATAATTAAAGAAAATCAAAGCAAAGGCGATTCAGTTACAAATGCTGTTTGGGCTACAGTTAAAGCTGCAAAGGCTGATAAGTTAAAATTAGAAAGCTTTACAGGCACATTTCGTGATAACTGGTTTGGTGATGTAAAGATCACATTGAAAGATGGACAATTGTGGTTTGCCTCACTACGCTCACCAAAATTATCAGGCAAGATGTCGTACTATAAAGCAAATTCGTTTGCTATCCATTGGGATTATCAGGATATGGAATGTGATGCCTTTGCGATATTCTCATTGGATGAAGAAGGCAATGCTACAGGTATACACATGAAGGGTGTATCACCAAACATTGATTTTAGCTTCGACTTCCAGGACCTCGACTTTCATAAAGTAGTGAATCCGTAAATAGTCAATCAAAGAAGCCAGCTATTAAGAATGAATGTGCGCTGATGGTTTTGGAAATATGATCTTGTTCAAATCAAAAGAAGAAATAATCTTATCAAGCCTAGAAATATGCTTTGTGAGATGAGATAAGACAGAACAACAATTTAGCTACAAAAAAAGAACCGATTCTACCTTGTTGAATCGGTTCCCTTTCAAGCGCTAACATAAGAATGTTAGAATTTAGTTGTGCTAGTTACACCAGCAGCATTTGTAACTTCGAAAGTAAGATTACCTACAGCGTTTTTAACTGAGTAAACTTGTGCAAAGTTACCGCTGATTTCTTTTGTTTCAGTGTGAATAAGATTTTCAGCACCATCATAGATTTTTACTGTAACAGTACCAGCAGTTTTGTTAGCAAGAGCTACCAAATACTTATTGCTTTCTGTGCTAAGTTTTGATACGTGTGCTGTGCTGATAGCAGTAGCGCCAATTGCACCAATCTTAGAAGCACCTAATGGCAAGAAGCTAACCTTCTCTGATCTCTTACCTGCTGCATCAATAAGTTCTATTGTATATTCACCATTTTGAAGACCACTGAAATTAAGCGGACGGATGAAACCTTCAACTGATTTTAATGTTTCAGAAAAAACAACTGATCCTGATTCATTGTAGATATTCAATTTTACGTTACCAGCAGTTTCGCTTTTGTAAATAACTTTGAATACTTCTGTTCCTTTAACAGGCACAATTGCAAGACCTGCTTTGGTTGGCTCTTCTGCAAATGTCGTAGCTACTGAGCTCAACACTACAAGGGCTGCGAGGATTAATGATTTAGTTTTCATATTCTTTTTTGTTTTTGTTTATGATACAAATATACGGGGCGTTGCGGTGCTAGTTGCGGTGCTGTAAGGAAACCTGTTTTTATTAGTAAAACATCGTTTGCATAAATTTTGTCATGCAATTATCGTTTGTGGTATACCTTATTAGCCCATAATCACTCCATTTGAAAAACGTTTTGATGTCAAACGTTTGCATAAAGTCTACCGTGAGTGTAGACAAAGTCGATCGCTATCGTGTTCGGAGACAAAATCAATACTTACTTGAAGTAATGATTAGTAAATTGTTATTAAAGCATGATGCAAGTCACAATAAAAAATATCCACAGACTATCGGCAACTTGAAATTTTCAAGTGCACAAATCGTGTTATTACTTACTATTATATATAGAGTGGAGTTAGTTTAAATGAAAGACATCTTTACTTTTGTCTTCCTGTTTCAACACATGCAGTTGAAATTTGATATGCGTAGAGAGGAACTTCTCTTTCTTATCAGCATTTGATGTTAAGAACTTATAACGATCGTGGGTGTCGAGATTAAGTTCGTTAGCGATCTGATAAAGGTTAAAGGCAGTAAAATGATTCGTTATATTCCGGTGTGCCATGTATTCGGCAAACAAATCATAAAGAGAAGGACTTGGTATAAGAAGCGACTCCTCATCAAAAAGTGTTACATCACCTCCTGGATACATCTTTGTTTTGAATGTGCGACTAAGCTTTTCCATTGTGAAGAGCGCCGTACACTTAACGATAATGTCCAGTTCTCCTCCAGGGTATCTTTTAATAACGCTTTCCAGTTTCATTAATGATCCCAGCTTTTCGGTGTTCATTTCATGGTTGAAATAAATACCGAAACTTATGTCGTCCTGTTCGGCATCCTGAAGTAGTTGCTTATAGCGGGGTTCAAAAATATGAAGCGGCACCAGTTCACCTGGAATAGGTAACAGGGTAAGTGGGAACATCGGAATTTGACTTGACAGTGACATTATCTCTTTATAACACCAGAGTTCAAATATTGTTATTAATAACGAACTATATAATGAGGTTTAACCCCAAAACGCTTCAATAGGTTTTGCTCGCCAGGCAAAAAACTAAGATTAATAAGGAAAGAAAAACCAATCACTTCTCCCCCCAACTTTTTCACAAGGTTAGCTGCTGCCCCTGCTGTACCGCCAGTGGCCAGCAGATCATCATGTACTAGTACCCGCCAGCCCGGCTGTATAGCATCGCTATGCATTTCAACAGTAGCGGTGCCATATTCCAAGGCATAGTCTTCAGTTATGGTTTCATAGGGTAATTTACCTTTCTTTCTAACGGGTATAAACCTGCAGTTAAGCTCATACGCTAAAATAGGAGCTACAATAAAGCCTCGTGCCTCAACACCAACGATTGCATCGATTTTCTGTGATTTATATTCATCAACCAACGCTGAAACAACTTCGTGCAAAAGTGCTGGGTCAGAAAAAACGGGGGTGATGTCTTTGAACAGTATACCAGGTTTGGGGTAATCAGCTACGTTTCTAATGGCTCCATTAAGTTTGTCAGCAAGCGTCATACTCCAAGGTAAGTTAGTTTATCAAAAATAGGTTAGTATTTGACTGTTTCAAATCGATTGTAATTATTCTCACCTCATTCCGACCAATTCCAGTATCCATCCATCGGAAATTATGCTAACCATTAAAAACTTTGCTAAGCGTTATAATGGAGTATTGATAGTAAGCCTTACGGAAATGCGCTTACTGCCAGGCGTCTATTGGATCAAAGGAGAGAATGGCTCAGGCAAAACTTCTTTCTTTAAATCATTGGCTGGCCTACTCCCTCACGATGGCGAAATTACATTTGACGATTCTATAAACCTTAAAAGCCACCCGATAGAATACAGGATGCGGGTAAATTACGGTGAAGCTGAACCGCTTTACCCGGGATTTTTAACGGCCAAAGATTTAATTCATTTTATAGGGAAAGCTAAAGGAGCCACATCTGAACAACAGAATTCTCTGGTAAAGCATTTTGGAATAGAATCCTTTTACACAAAAGCATGTGAGACCTACAGTAGCGGTATGATCAAGAAGCTTTCGCTGGCGTTAGCGTTTCTTGGAAATCCGAAGGTCATCATACTGGATGAACCCCTGATCACATTAGATGAACAGACACGGGGACTCTTGTTTCAACTTATCCAAGCAACAGTAGCTAAGAATGTTATCTTTCTTATTTCGTCGCATCAGCTCATAGAAAATAGTACGCTTGAAATAATAGGGACTTATAAAATTTCGAATAAAGAAATTCTTGCCGTTTGAAAACAATAACTTCTATACTCACAAAAGTATTTGTTGTTGAATTCTATCAGCACAATGCATCATTCTTCTTGCTGATTGGAGGTCTATGTTTTGGTTTCATGAGCGGTGTTGAACATAAAGCCTTAGCACAATATTTTGTGAGCTCACCTCTGTTACTGACTATTCCAATAAGTTGTTGGACGGTTTATACCTGGAAGGTTATTCTCTTCAATAGAAATGTATTGCAGCTACATCAAAACGAATTTGTTTTCCATCTTTCATTGATTAAAATCTCTTCGCGCGCGCTGTCAATCTTTGTTGTTATTGCGGAACAACTCCTACCTATATTGATGTATGCAACTTTTTTGATTATCATGGCTTTGGGTGGAGGTATGTATTCCTCAGTAGTTTATATCGTAATCTCCATTGTAGCACTTCTGATATTAAGTACCGTTATATTGATTCGTGAACTTAATAATCCTAATCAGGAAAAGAGAGTTTCATGGCTGAAGGCATATTTTGACAATCATTTTAAGAAAACATTTTATCAATTTTTTGTAGAGTGGATTTCTCGAAAGGATCTGACCACACTTATTGGTTCTAAATCTTTTAGTTGTCTGATTTTGTATGCTGTCCTGTTCCTCTATAAAACAGATAACTATGATGCGCGGCTCCTAGGGCTTGGAGTTTCTATTGCATTCTCTGCCAATGCATCACTGGCATTTCAATTTCATCAGTTTGAAAATATTCACTTTTTCATTTTAAGAAATCTTCCGTTGCGTTTATGGAAACGACTCTTTTATTATACAGCAACCTTTATACTTCTTTGCCTGCCCGAATTCAGTTTACTCATTCGTAACTTTCCTTCAAACCTTCACTTCTCTACACTCCTGTCATCAATTCTATTTAGCATAAGCCTATTGCTTATTTACTACACGCTCCTATACCGACATCACATCGATATGGAAAAGCACATGCGTTTTGTTTTCTTCATTGTGATGGGATCTGTTATTGCAATTCTCTTCAGTGTACCAATGGGATTGCTGGCTGGCATCTACCTTATTACAGGAATTTATCTCTTTAGAAAATACTATTATAATTTCGAGTTCATTGCTCCTGTTCATTCCAGGAAATGACCAAGCATACATAAACTCAATCAATTACTTTTCCATTCAGGATAGCAGTATCAATTAAATTAGTGCCGATAGCATAAGGAAGAAAAGCCACGGAAGGCATGGGTCTGGATATAAAAACATTCGCCACTTTACCTTTTGTAATACTGCCGTGTGTCTTATGAAGTTCAATAGCGCTTGCTGTGTTTATCGTACAGGCGTTAATAGCTTCTTCGGGAGTCATCTTCATTTTAATACAGGCAAGAGAAATCATTAACGGCATGTTTCCGCTAGGTGAGCTTCCTGGATTAAAATCTGATGCAATGGCTAGAGGCAAACCCTCATCTATAAGTCTGCGTGCTGGAGTAAAAGGCAGGTTTAGAAAAAATGCCGCAGCAGGCAACGTTGTTGGCATTACATCGCTATTCTTTAATGCAGCAATCTCTTCGTCGCCAATATTTTCGAGATGATCTACACTCAAGGCTTTTGTTTTCACACCAAGCTGCACACCACCTGAGCGATGAAGTTGATTAGCATGAATGCGCGGCTTCATACCAAAGCGTTTTCCTTCTTCAATAATTCGCTCTGTCTCATCAACTGTAAAAAAACCTTGCTCACAAAATACATCGATATAATCAGCAAGTTTTTCATCGGCTACAGCCGGAATCATTTCTTTGATAACAAGATTGATGTAGTCAGCTTTGCTTATACCAGAAGGCACAGCATGCGCACCAAGAAAAGTTGTCTTAACCGTAAGTGATGATTCACGACCAATACGTTTGGCTACGCGTAACATCTTCATTTCATCTTTGGTTGTTAGCCCATAGCCACTCTTGATCTCAACAGCGCCTGTACCTGATTTTATGATATCATGCACGCGAATCATAGAGCGTTCAAACAACTCATCTTCAGAACATGCCTGCAATTTTTTGGCGGAGTTTAAAATACCTCCTCCGCTGGCAGCAATCTGTTCATACGTTGCTCCCTTGATTTTCATCACAAACTCTTCTTCGCGACTTGCAGCAAATACAAGATGGGTATGCGAATCAACAAAGCTTGGGAAAACAAATCGACCCGCAGCATCAATTTCGCGTGAAGATTTTATTGATGGCAGTTCGGACATTAAACCATAATCCTGAATCAAACCATCTTTAATAGAAAGAAATGCATTTGAAAGAATGGGAAGCTCGGCCATGGCAGAACCTGCCACGCGCTTTATGTTTTCTGTTCGAACCTGAACAAGTCCCTTGATATTTTTAATGATCAGATCTGAACTCATCATTCAGGTTTCTCAGAAAATCATGAGTGAGTAATAACTGTAACTACGAATCAGTGAGAATTACTTTCCAAAAGATTCAACCTTGTAGTCAAGGTTTGTACCAAACACAGGGAAGCTTATTTTAAGCATGGCATAGAAACCTCTTCCTTGTATGCTCGGGCGATATCCAAACTCACCGCCGTAAGCCCAACCCCAAGTGCGATTGAATTTACCATCAAGACCCATACGGAAACCAAAGGTCTGTGTTTTAAGCGGGCTTATGCTATACGTGTGGGTACCGAAATCAGGTTGACCAACATCCTTTCCTGTGTATACCATGTTATCCATCTTAATAGAGGGTGCATACATAATATCAACATAAGCTGTCAGCATCAAATCATCAATGCCCTCTTCAAACTTATCAAAGTTTACAGCAACGTTTTTAATCCACGACATCGATCCGCCAAGATAAATTGCTGTCGATGAAAGATTAGTGAAGAGACTCAACGCCTCAGGTGTTTTATTGATGCTGCCATCTTTGGCAATCGTTCTTGTCTCTGGAAGAGCTATACCATCACTGGATTTGAAATCGCTATTTGATAATCCTTGCTTTTTTATTGCCGCGTTTACATTCGTGGTAGTCTTCCACATTAAAGCACCTAAACGGGCACCATATACTTTTCTGACTTTACACGGAACTTCTGCATTCAGTGGAACACGGGCAGCCCACTTGCCACCTTTATAACTATTCTTGTATAAGAACATCTTTGTTTTAGAGCTTTGCTCAAAGTCTTTTACGTGATAGGTACCACCTATTTCATAATAGTTGAAGATCTGGGTGCCGTTATCAAGGTCACTGGTTTTCTCAGCCAGATCGCGGTTGAAATCAAAAAACTTCTGACTATAGGTTTTTCTGAAATGGGCATGAAAATCAGCCTTGTCCTGATAGTAGTACGTTACTTCACCGCCAAAGCCAGCGTTTACATTGGTAACAAACAATTCGCCATACATAGGCTGAAATTGTACAAATAGCTTATTTACTGAGTAGGGCTCATCATAAATCTCTTCGTATGTAACCGCAGTCTTATCCTTTCGATCACCTTGAGAAAAGGCAGAAAAACAAAAGAGCAGAGGGGCCAAAAAGATTAAAAAATGGTTCTTTCTGATCATAGCCTAAAAAATATATTTAGTAAAAATAGGAAATAAATTCAAATGCACCTAGAATGGCCTCTTTCGGGGCATTACACCCCCTTACCACTGTTACACAGCCTTAGCCCTTAATAGGCTTTAAACAGATTATGAAACCTGTTTACACGCTGATTTTATTAGCCTTTCGCTTCCAGAAGCCTCTTCAATTCCTGGATCTCTTTCAGGGCACTCTCCCTTTCCGCAAGCTTTTTGGCGACGTCAGCCTCTTTTCTCTTTCTGATGGTAATATCTTCAAACATGCCGAGGATAGAGACAACCTCATTTCTTGAGTTAATGATAGGTACTTTGCTGGTCAGAACCCATGATTCCTCACCTTCACTATTCACGTTCACCTCTTCAATGTCAAGCTTGGATTTCTTGCTCTTCATAACCTCCATATCATCCTTTCTGTAGGCCTCTGCCTGGGCGCTCCAGGCCATATCAAAGTCTGTCTTACCAATCATATCAAGGTGAGAGGCTACACCTGCAACCTGGGCAAAGATTTTGTTGCAGCCCATAAAGCGGAGATCCTTGTCTTTCCAGAAAATAGCACGCGGAATATTATCAACAATGGCCTGTAAGGTATCTTGCGACTCTGTGAGTTTCTTTTCTTGTAATTGAAGAGCCTCTGCCTGCTGCTGCGATTGAACGAGTTCCTTTTCCAGAACAGTTTGCTTTCTTCTCATCTCTTCCTGAGTTGCCTCCAACTCTTCCATGTTCTGACGAATCTCTTCTTCCTGAGCTTTCATCTCTTCGGCTTGCTGTTGGGTTTTCTCTAAAAGAATGCGCGTACTATCATTGATGCGCACGGTAGAAATAGTTGATGCAATGGTCTCGGCAAGTTTCTCAACAAGCTCGATTTCAAAATCCTGATACTGATTAAAGGTGGCTAATTCAATAACACCATAAATCTTATCGTTAAGTTTCATGGGCACAAGGAGAAGCGCTTTAGGTTTCGATCCACCCAACCCTGATGTGATGGAAATGTATTCATCAGGAACTTCTTTCAGGTAAATTCGCTCGCCTTCTAAATAACATTGACCTACAAGGCCTTCACCAAGCTCTACTTTTTTGGTTAGAAATTTCTTTCGTTCAAAAGCATAACATGCCATTAACTCAAGATAGGTTTGACTCTCCTCTTCATCATCATTCAGAATAAAAAGCCCACCCTGATTGCTTTTGGTATACTTAACCAAAAACTTGACGATGTTATCATACAGTTCAATAGCGTTAGTAGACGATGATCTTAAAATTTCACCAACCTGTGCCAGACCCATAGTAGACCAGCCCCGTTTCTTTTCACTATCGGAGTTCTCTTTTAACTTATCGCGCATGGTGATCAGCTTCGCAGTAAGCCCTTCTATATCACCAGCCAATGCCAGATCAACACTGTAATCACCAGAAGAAACTGCTTCTATAAAATCAGACAGCTGACTATCAGCACTTGCCTGCTCGGCCATTCGTGCCTTCGTGTCCTTGGCAAGCTTGTCATTACCACGCTGTAGTCTGAACAGCAAAAAGCAAAGAAGACCAAATACACCAACAATCAGCGCGAGAGACAACCACGAGATTGTATTGAGATACACATCATCATTCTTTACATTCTCACTGAAATAGGCACTCAACTGATCCATCGATGCTTCAAATTTGTCAAAAGCAGCATCGAATGCCTGGTCAAGTTCTTCGCCTGCAGCATCTTTAGGTGGAGCACTTACAGCGGCTACACTATCCGGTACAACGGCGGTAGTAGCTGCATGACTTTGCTTGTGATTATCCCATCGCTCACGCGCAATGGCGGTGAGTTTCTCAAGATTAAAAATAGCTTCCTTCAGAATTACCTTGGCATCTTCTTCCTTGGGCTCCTTAAATGTTCCTATCTCTGATTCCTTACCATCATATGCGGCCTGAAGAATGGTTTTAGAAGATGTAAATCTTTCCATAACATCTTTATCAACATCAACAGACTTGTCGCCAGCAATTGCCTCTTCAAGCCAAAGATGTCCGGCTGTTATACGATTCTTAATATTATCGCTCAGCTTAATGAAGGGAAGGTTGCGATCATAGGTTTTTATAGCGCTACGTTGAACGTAAAAAACCAAAGCAGTGATAATGAGACCAACAACAGCAAAACCAACAGTGTATTTTAAGGCACGGTTCTTCATAAGTAAGGATGTACAAACTCTAAATTAAAGTAAAATTGACTCTAATTAAAACGTTTGCTTCCTAATTAATAAGACTGCACAACGGCTGACGTAAGAAATCTTACGATTCTACATCTTTTGAATTGACAAAACCCTACAACCTTAATCTTTACCGAAATGAATTGAACGTTAGCTTATCACTTCACCCTTACGGCGATTAAAGACCCAGAAGATAATTGGAAAAATAAGCAGCGTTAAAATGGTTGCTGTTATAAGCCCTCCAATAATAACAATGGCCAATGGCTTTTGCGATTCTGAACCTATACCTGATGAAACAGCAGCTGGCAACAACCCAATAGCCGCCATTGCTGCTGTCATAACTACCGGCCTTATTCTGGCCTTGACCCCTTCCTTAATTGCATCCACTATCGGAAGTCGTTCATGTAGTTTCTTGTTGAATTCTGATATAAGAATCACACCGTTCTGAACGCAGATACCAAAGAGTGCAATAAAACCAACCCCTGCTGAGATTCCGAAATTCATTCGTGTAATGTGCAATGCGAGAATTCCACCGATCAATGCAAAGGGAACGTTAATCAACACAAGACCTGCATCTTTTGCGTTACCGAATGTTATGAACAGAAGAATGAAAATGGCGATGATACTAATAGGCACTACCTGTGCCAATCGCTTTGATGCACGCACCTGATTTTCAAATTCACCTGTCCATGAGATAGCATAACCTTTTGGTAACTTCACAGCAGCGTTAACTTTCTTTTGAGCTTCGGCAATGGTGCTACCCAAGTCGCGCTCACGTACGGAGAACTTCACACCGATAAATCGTTTATTGTTATCACGATAAATAAAGGCAGGACCTGTAATTGTTCTTACCGTCGAGATCTCTTTCAACGGAACCTTATACCCACGGATTGAGGGTACCATTAACAGCTTGATATCATCTTCACTTTGTCTGTACTCTTTCTTGTAACGTACACGCACATCAAACTTCTTTTCACCCTCATATTTCTGCGTGGCTGTTTTTCCACCGATGGCCATTTCAATAACGGCCTGAGCATCGGCAACTGTTACACCATACAAGGCCATCTTCTCCTCATCGAGAACAATACTCATTTCGGGTTGACCAATGTTTCTTAGAATGCCCGCATCTTTAATACCTCTTACATCTTTAATGGCTTCAAGCACAGTGTTGGAAAGTTCATCAAGCTTGTCCAGGTTTTCACCGTAGATCTTAACTGCATTTGATGCATTGATACCTGCAACGGCTTCAGCAACGTTATCAATGATGGGTTGCGAATAATTATAGTTGATACCCTGATACTTCTTGAGTTTCTTATCCATCTCTTCGATGAGATTATCAACTGTAATTTTTCTGGTCCACTCCTCTTTAGGTTTTAGATTAACCTGCATCTGCACATAGTAGAATCCACTTGGGTCAGTGCCATCATTCGATCTTCCGGTTTGAGAGAGAACGCCGTTAACTTCTGGAAAGCCTTCCAGCTCACTTCGCAAAACTTTTACCAT
>DATJHZ010000342.1:0-3530 GCA_035493595.1 Cyclobacteriaceae bacterium
CTTGCGTAACCACTTAAAGGCATACTTAAAAAAAAGAAAATATATCAACACAAGATTGAGGGCCAGAGTCAAAAATGATCCGATTAATAAACCAACCTGATGGCCACCTGAAGATGCTGTGGGAAGAAGACTTATAGTTTCCGGAACTTGCGCAAGAAAAGAAAGGCTCAACAGTGAGCCAAGTATAATAAAAATAGCAGTCAATACTTTTTCCATAGTAAATGGAACTGAAATTATTTACAATTTGAACTCTAAACCGATCAGAAGTTATTTATCCATTCAACAGCCGCTAACTTATTATCAAAATATGCAGTGGGAATGCGGTCTGTTGTTCGCTTCACCGTTTCTTCTTCAAACATTTTGGTGAAAACATCTGGTGACAAAACAAAAGCTACTTGTGCATAGCCAGCCTCAACAGCTCTTCCATACCAATCAAAAGAAACCCACTCCTGATCAGCATCCAGCAAAGCACCCAGGGCCAGTGTATCGAAAACTATTTTGCCTGTATTAAAATGTTGAATAGCATCAATCATCACCTCCATGCTATTTCTAAACTCTTGTGAAGTTGGTGGTATTTTCCATTGGGCAATGATGATCTTCTTCACTTTATCATACTGGATTACAAAAAAGTCTTCTTCAAAATAGATTTGCATGTTCCGTAATTAGATACGTGTTAAGAGTAGTAATAATAGTATGTTGTTATTGATAAAATTCTTGCTTTACCAAAGAATTAGCATTTGTTATCCAATCAATGGCTGCTGATCTGTCTTCAAAATAAGCAGTGGGTATCCTGTTTGTAGTTAGTTCTACCGTTTCTCTCACACACATGTCGGTGATAATATCTGGTGGCAAAATAAAAGCTACCTGTGCATAGCCAGCCTTTCTAGCTCTTTCATACCAATCCGTAGAGATCCAATCCTGATCAGTCTCCAGTACCACACCCAGCATCTGGGTGTCAAAAATTATTTTACCGCAATTGAAAAATTGGAGAGCACCAATCACCACGTTCATGCCCTCTCTGAATTCTTGTGAAGTGGGTGGTATTCTCCATTCAGCAATTATTATTTGATCAACGTCGTTAAAATAAATGGCAAAGAAATCTTTTTCAAAATAAGGCTTCATGATGCATAGGTTAAAGTGTTGCGAAATATTTAACTACTAAAAACGTTGTCAAGGTGCGCTATTAACTTTCCGTTTGAAAGAAATGCATTCAGCAAAAACGTGAACAATGACAAAGGACGTTAAAACCAGTTTTCAATCGATGATTGAAGTAACTTCAATATTTAACAGGATAAAAAGTCTAATTCCATGAGACTATTTGACCTACATCGGTCGGAGGTATTTGGATTCACACTATATCCAGCGTCCGCTGGAGAGAATCAATTCTATAAATATTAGTCAACAGAACCAGTTATTTAAATTCCATTCTAAATAAAATCAGAATTTATTTATCCAATCAATTGCTGCGGACATATTGTTAAAATAAGCTGTGGGTATTCGGTGTGCTGTTAGTTTTACAGTTTCTCTCTCACACATGTTGGTGAGAATATCCGTTGGTAAAACAAAGGCTACTTGTGAATAGCCAGCCACTATAGCCCGTCCATACCAGTCGGAAGAGATCCAGTCCTGATCAGACTCCAGCAATATACCCAAGGCTGACGCATCAAAAACTATTTTACCGGTATCGAAAAATTGGAGAGCATCAATCATTACATCCAGACCGTTTCTGAATTCTTGTGAAGTCGGCGGTATTTTCCATTCTGCTATTATAATCTCATCAGACTCGTCAACGTAAACGGCAAAGAAATCTTTCTCAAAAAAGAGCTTCACGAAGTATAGGTTAAATTGTGGGTAAATATTTAACTATGAAGGTGCACTATTGACTTTCCTTTTGAAAAAAAATACACTCGACAAAAACGTAAACAACAGCAGGCACTGCGACAATCAAATTTTCAATAGATGACTCGCCTAACTTCAATGGTCTTCTCTTCAACGATTGACCGATATCGATCAGAAGCATTTCGATTCTGTTCACAGCACCATTCACTACACTGGTAAAATCGAAGTTTTCTCCTCTGGCAAAGTATTTGTTCTACAAAAGTTGAAATAATAACTATGTCGCGCGTATACCTTGGAGAACTTGAAGAACTGGTGTTGCTCATGGTAGCTCTTCTTAACGATGAAGCCTACGGAGTAACCATCACAAAGGAGCTTGAGAAACAGGCCAATCGTGAGATCAGCATCAGTGCTGCGCATTCAGTACTTCACCGGCTTGAAGAAAAAGGATTTGTAAAATCAAAGATGGGCGGCGCATCAGACGAGCGAGGTGGCCGCAGAAAAAGACTTTTCAAAATCACCGCTTATGGCAGACAGACATTAGAAGATCTTCAAAGCACACGCAATACAATCTGGAGCCTTATGACAAAAACATCACCCTCATGAAAAACGAATCGCCCCCACGCTGGTTTGATTCGCTACTCGACAAACTGGCTCCCCCATCATTAGCAGAAGAGATTAAAGGTGATCTGTACGAAATTTTCTGCGATGATCTTTCTACAAAAGGAATCACGCGTTCAAAACTCAATTATATTTTTAATGGCCTTGGCTTTCTTACCAAAAGTTTCTTCTGGAAAAAACACTCCTCACATTTAAACAACACCATCATGCTGAACAGTTATTTTAAAATGGCGCGCCGAAGTTTGCAGGCGTACAAGAGCAACACCGTTATTAATATTTTAGGTTTGGTAATCGGCATTGCATCGGCGTTGGTAATTTTTTCGGTGATTCGTTACGAGTTAAGTTTCGATTCATTTCATAGCGACGCTGATAAAATTTATCGCATGGTGCGGGTGAGTGGCACCAACATGACCATTCTTGAAAGTTCAGAATGTCGTACGGGTGTTTCATTCCCCGTGCCTAACGCGCTCCGAGAAGAGTCGTCTGCGTTAACCAAGATAACTGCAGTTTTATACAATGGCGACGCCTTGATTGAAGTGCCAGACAAATCGGGCGCTATCACTCGGAGGTTTCAGGAAAATAGCACGGCGTTGGTTGAACCTTCTTTCTTTTCCATTTTCGATTTCAAGAACACGAACTTTAAATGGTATGAAGGAAGCCCGAAGACATCATTGGAAAAACCGTTCTCCATTGTGCTTACTAAATCGGCGAGTGCAAAATATTTTCCGGACGGTAACGCCATGGGCATGACGTTGAAAATTGATAAGAAATTTGATTGCACCATAACAGGCATCATTGAAGATTTTCCATCCAATTGTGATTTCCCTTTTACTGTTCTTATTTCATACTCTTCGTTAAACGCTGCAAACAGTCGTATGATGTCTGACTGGTACAGCGTTGACGATACCAATTATACATTTGTTGTACCAGCACCAGGCCTAACGGTAGATGAAGTGCAGAAGGATATCGCGAGAGTACATGCGAGTCATACACCGAAAGATCTTCATGAGTCGCGTTACTATTTGTTACAACCGCTGAGCGAGATGCATTTTGATCCACGCTTTGGAACGTTT
>DATJHZ010000343.1:0-34689 GCA_035493595.1 Cyclobacteriaceae bacterium
GGTGAGAAGACCATGCACTTTGCAGAGAAAACTGTTTACATAAATGACAATGAATTTCATTTTCTATCAGCAGGAAATTGTCTTGCTTCTATGAATATTCAACCGGGATTTATAAGAAGCATTCTCGTCTTTTTTGATAACCGGATTCTGGATAATTTTTATTTGAAGTATAACTCCCAGGTTAGCGATTTGCGGAAGAAATTAAAGATTGGTCAGGTACCTTATATTTCATTAGCCAAAGATGATTTCGTGCGTAACTATATTGAATCTTTAATCTTGTTGTTAGGGAAAAGAAATGTCATCTCTCATGAAATGAAATTGTTAAAGTTCGAAGAACTTATGCTTCATCTCCTTGAGCGATATCCACAAGTTATTTTATCATTTCAAACTGAGAAGAAAAATAATTTTGATGACCTTGAAATACGAAAAGTAGTTGAGGTTAACGTAACCAATACGTTGAGTGTTGATGAGCTTGCTTTTTTATGTAACATAAGTGCATCAACCTTTAAAAGAAGATTTACAAAAATTTATGGTACGTCGCCGAACAAATGGCTTCTGCAACGCCGTATGGAAATCGCAGCAAACCTGTTGAAACATCACAAAGAAAATCCAAGTGTTATCTTTTCTAAAGTGGGATATGAAAATCATTCCAGCTTCTCACAATCGTTTAAACAGATTTATGGTGTAACACCAAAAGAATTCCAACTTCAAAGTTGAACGTTTATCTATAGCTTTTGCACGCCTGGCTCTACTCTTGAGCTTCAAATCCAAGGTAATTTTGTAGTCAAACCATTAATAATAAACCATGACTACAACAGAACAGAACAAAGCTATTGTTACCCGATTTAATTATGAATTTATCGGGCAAGGCAATTTGAAAACCTTTAAGGAAATTGTTTCGGATGATCTTTTCAATCATGTGGCTATGCCGGGAATATCCACCGGACCAGATGGTATGGAGCATTTTATTCTCAACGTTTTGCGAAAAGGATTTCCTGATATAAAAGTTGAGATACTGGAGCAGGTTGCAGAAAGAGATCTGGTTACTACACGAAAGCACTTTACAGCTACTCACGCAGGTGACGTGATGGGAATTCCTCCATCTAACAAGAAAGTGATCATAAAAGTAATTGACATTATCCGCTTACGTAATGGCAAGTATGTGGAACATTGGGGTATGAGCAATTTTGCTGATGTACTCGCCGAAATTACTAAGCCGTGAAGTGTTTTTGATTGAGTATTATAAGATGTAATTGAAAGAAATTTTAGCTTGAGAGGTTAGATTTTGAACATAAAATCAGAAAAAACAGGAAGAAATGAGCTTAATGTGTACGTATTACGCATCTAAAAAAGAAAGCGGACAAATCCTTCTGATGTTGTCCGCTTATAAGTTGTTTCTTGAAAAGACCCTCTCTCTAAAAACAAGAAAGCAACGGCTTAAAATTAACAAAAAATTCTTAACTACAACATGTTTTCTTAAAAAGTCGTATTGACTTGTCTAAAAAAGCATGCACACATTGTTAAAAAAGATGTGTGCATATTTCATTGCGGTTAATCCGCAAAATGATGCGGAGTTATGAAGAGCGATAGGCCATTTCATAGATTGATTTTACATGTGGCCCCAAGAAAATGCGGGCATACATGCGGATGATTGCTAATCCATCAACTATAAAACAGATTGCTGTAAAGGCTGCCAGCACAGGCTGATTTTCATGAATATGTGAAAAGATTAAATCCTCTCCAATAAAGGTTGGTGTAATTGGAAATCCTGACACACCAAGACAACAGAGCAGGAACACAAGGGCAATTTTACTATGCTTATACGCATATCCGTGAAACTGATCCAGGTCTACACTGCCTTCAAAAGATTTTAACCAGCGAAGACAGATAAATCCGAGAATCCCGGAGATGGCAACTCCGCTCAAGTATAAGTGAATCTCATCAAATTTAAAATCTTCATTAAAGGCAATGGCGAGCGCAATCCAGAAATGAGTCATAACAATTAGTAGCCAGCTCATTCGTGCGTGTATTCTTTCTGAGAAAGCTTTAAGAACAAGAATGAGGGCAATCAATGAAAATCCAATAGGCAATGCTTCTCTTATCTCTGGCTTAATCAGATCTTTATGATAAACACAAAAGAGGCCAATGACGTAAGCAGGTATGAGGAAAAACAATACGCGATTGAAGCTTAAAAAATCTAACTTCTTACCAGCCATTTTTAATGGATTCCAAAGGTAACGATACATCATTGAATCAAGATTCCATTCCTTCAGGCAAAGCATGTAAATGGTGTATTCAAGTTTTTTTGGCAGAGAGTCTTCTACCGTATGTTTTCGCGGCACGAAATTATAGAACTGTTCTCTTATAAGATAGCTAACCACGGATGGCGAAACCAGGAGCTGATATGTTCTTAAAAACGCATTACCTGCAAAATGCCAGAGAGCAAGATTTTCAAGACCCAACGCAAGCTCGATGAATATTAATCCAATCTGTGCGATGGAAGCATACGCAATCTGACTTTTTACAGATGATTGAACACGCGCAACACCAGTGGCAGCACCACTTGATAACAATCCCAGCACACCAATTATTATACGAACGGAGGTTTGATATTCCCAGAAATGAAATGTTCTTAAAAGAAGAAATACACCAAGGTGAACGGAAAGAGAACCATAAAAAATTGCACTAGATGGTGTAGGTCCTTCCATCGCTCTTGGAAGCCATGATGAAAAAGGTAATTGAGCAGACTTAGCTGCTGCCGTAATTAGTATCATAAGCGAAATCACAATACCAATCGTTTCATGATTGTGTAAATGTTCATTCACCAGGTTTTCATGGTTCAATGTGAGGAAGGTAATGTTCTCATGCCAGAAATGATGAAGCATCCACATGGCCAGAATTAAACCCACATCACCAATTCTGTAGATGGAAAAAACTTTTACTGCATTTTTAACGGGCAGGTAACGTTCACGATAAAATGCAATCAATAGAAATGATGAGAGCCCTAATATTTCCCATCCAATAAAAAGCGTCTCCAGATTGCCAGAGAAAATGGTGATGGTGTATCCCAAATAGAAAAACAATAATGTATTAAAGAAACGTTTGTAACCCGACTCACGGTGCATGTAGTATCGGCTATAAAGCGTTACTAAAAATGAAAGGAGAGCCCCGACAATCAGATAAACTGCAGTGATCTTGTCGAAGTAAAAATCGATGAAGAAAACATAATCATTTGTCTGATAGATAACGATTTCTTTAAGATTTAAGATATGATGATGGCAGGCAATTATCCAATACGCTACAAATACAACAGCGCAGACTAAGTGAAGTCCCACAGTGGTAAAAGCTGTCCATGAAATCAGATTTTCTTTTTTATCCGGGATCAGCAAACTCAGCACGTAACCCAGCAGCGGTAGCAGAATGAAATACTGAAGAAGATTCTGATTAAATATCATAGCGTTAGTAGCTTAGAGCGTAGACTGGTAAGTTATCCTCATGGGTTTCAATAATTGGAGTAAGATCAGAAACAACTTCAATTTTTTGTTTCAATGGTCTGTAAGATGTAAAGTGTCCATCTTTAAATATGGAAATCTCATGCGTCTCAGGATTGATTGATGCAAGATGAACCCATTCATTAATAAACCACTCATATACTTCAGGTGCTTTTTGAATTGTCTTTAGCACTACATCAGGAAAGTGTTCAACAATAATCATCAGTCGCACCGGATCATGAACCTCAATCATCTGGCTGGGAAGCCCCGGTCTTAAATCACCATCAATGCCGTTGGCAACACCAAAGAGTCCCATAACGTTATGCGGTAGTTTTGTTCCGGCACCCATTTTCTGATTGTCAACGCGAGAGAAAAAGTACTCCAGGTTTATACCGCCGCAGACAGGTCCGAGAGGTTTCATAATGTTGAAAAGAAGATTGCCCTCGGGATCAATGCTGTAATCAAATGAATTTAAAAAAGCACGTCTGTCAAGAAATAAACTCTTGGTTAACTCTCTTCTTCCTACAATACACAATGTATTTGTAGCGTGATTCAGTTCTGGCCTGGGCTCAAATAAAGAAACTGATCGTAGAAGAACTTCCTTGTGAATTTTTTCAGGACTCTGTTTTGAATCTATCGATGCAAAGCGTCTTGATCTTTCTTTAGAGTTCCAGTCAAGCGCTTTTATAAAGATGTTGTGGTTTACTTTGTGAGATGCCTGGTTAAGTGGGCTAAGCGTGTCTTCATCAAAAAATAAAACCTCATCGCGAGTAGTATCATGCAAGCCTCCAACAAACTGAGTTGAAGCAGGAATGTCAACACCTTTTGTTTTTAGTATCGCTCTTACTTCAGGAAGGTTAAGCATGTAACTCATTACTCTTGAATTAACCGAGCCTGCGCGACCAGAGCATGCACCACAATCGTACGCCGCATAGTGAGGATTGTTAACGCTGCTTGAGCCATGTCCTAGCATGTAAACAAGTGGTGCAAAATCCTTGATCAATCCAATACTCTTTAGAAGACCTTCTGCACGTGTTGCCATCTCCTGAATGTTGAAACCAATCTGCAAATCGTTTTCACGATCATTCGGATTTTTATTCTCGATGGTAAGTTTAGAATACTTGTCCATGTGCTTGAATGATGATGCCGTGGCAGGGCTCATGGATGGCTTAAAGATATTTATGAATAATTTAATAGCAGACCAGAAGCCAAGTGTTTGTGTTACCAGCCAGCCACGGAAAAGTGAATGCGTAAACTTGGCGAAGTTTACATCCTTTTCAAGTTTGCCTTTTGCCTGTACTTCTTTTATCAGATACTTGGGTGTAATAGGTGCCGGGCAAAGTTTTGTGTAAAACTTTCCACGTTCAGGTTGAAAATAGAATTCAACACTGAAAAATCCTGGAGTGCTGAAAGTCTCACAAGCTGGATCAAATTTTTCGAGATACCGTTTTAATGAGTACTCGCGATCATCAATGCAAAACATGGCCTGAAAGGTTTTTGCAGCAGATGATTTTTTTTGTTTTGTCTCAGTTAAAAGACCCGCTAATACCTCATCATAATAACTCCACTCAAATGCATCTTGCCACAATCTGGTAACCTCAGCTAATTCCGTAAGAGGCACATCAGCAAAAAGTTCAACGGGCCTTGTTTTGATTTTTGAACTTAATGGCATCCAGTCATCACCAAACAGTAAGTCGAGCGCATCTATTTCCAGCAGAAGTTCAAAAGTGATAAGTTCCTTCAGGGATATTTTCTTTTGATCAAGAAGTGTTTCCGGTTGATTCTCAATAGTCGAAACCATACCTGACCATCCCTGGTGAGCAAACTGCTGATCAAAAAGATATTGCATGAACAGGGATTCATCACCAACAAGCATTTTTAGCAAGTCTTTAATTTCCGGAGTGCCATTCAATAAAAGATTTCGCGCTCTTTTCTTTTTGAAGAAACTTGTAAAACTACTTCGTTCCATTTGCCGAAGTGATGTCAGGAAGTCTTGATTCCAAACTGGAAAACTCCACATGGAAATTCCCTGATCCAGATAGCTGCAAAGAATTCTGAAAAGAATGGGGTGTACCATAGAGTCAAGATCGATCTTGTACTGTCGTTTCCAGTTAGATCGCAATGATCCGATGCGTGGTGATAACGGACTTTCGTACGCTTTGGAAATCATTCTTTTCTTCCAGTCCTTAACAGCATCAGGTCCTTTTCTGTTAGCAATTACGTTTTCAAGAATATCTTCACGAATGCGTTCTGAATCATATAATGAACGATATTCAGCAAGCGACAATGATACTCTATAACCCAGAATTTCAGAGGCGTTACGAGTAGCATCATAAAATTTTAAAGTTTGAAAAGCATGCAGTGTATTGTGATGAATGAAATCTTTTAAAGGAGCCTGTGCAGGTAGATAATGTTTCAACTCGTGAAGCACGTCGTGTTCATCGAAAGAAGAATTATTTTTTTTCATTAATGAGTGGGTATTTAATTGTATTTGCCAGGCTCTATGATATCTCAGGTTGTAATGTGAAATGTTATTCAGATTAAAAGTTCTTGCTTAACAAGGTAACGTCTTGCACCTGTTATTAATGAAACAGATAACAATGCAGATTTATATTGCTCATGTAGATAAGATTTTGCTTGTTTTGCGTCTATGTCAGCAAGGCAGTTGATGAAAAGCCAGGAAGCTTGCACATTCTGAATGATACATTCACTTAATGCATCCAGAAATTGCGCTTCTTGTTTCGGGGTGCCCTTTGATTGCTTTGTTGTGGAAGTACTCAGACTCTTTTTGAGTTGGGTACGAAGATTGTTTATAAGTGATGAGAGAGTAAAAACAATCAGGATGCTGATATTGGACCTGATGTATTTAATCTTTTTCATAAGTACTCAGCCAAATGTGAAAAAAATGCCACATCACGCATAAGTGTTTCATAACTTGAAACGAGAATGGCGACATCTCCTGTTCCTTACGAATATACAACAGCAGCAGCTATTTATTTTTTGACAATGAATGTCTTACAGTTAGAAATTAGTGATATGGCGTGAAATCCTGAGAGATTTATATTTTTAGTTTTTTTTAAAGCCTTTCTACCTGCTTTTTTTGCAAATGAGAGCCTGTTTGTGATTGAAAACAGATAAAGTTGTATACCTTCAAGTTGATAAATTTTAATAAAATTTTAATTTACTCCAATACAGACTAGTGGAACACTTCTTTGAGCTATTTGACCCGAGATCTATTATTGAGTATGGTGGCCTCACTTTATTGCTCATTGTAATTTTTGCTGAGACGGGCTTATTCTTTGGTTTCTTTTTACCAGGGGATTCACTATTGTTTATTGCCGGGCTTTTGTGTGGTACAAAAGATCTCGATACACCTCTTATACTACTTATTGTACTGGTAACTATAGCGGCTGTTCTTGGCACTACTGCAGGGTATGCCATGGGGCTTTGGGCTGATAAGTATTTTAAACCACGCAATGAAAATTTTTTCTACCGAAAGCGCCATCTGGATATGGCGCGGAATTTTTATAAAAAGTATGGAATGATTGCTTTTATACTGGGGAGATTTTTACCCGTAATAAGAACGTTTATTCCCATCCTCGCTGGCATCGTGAGAATTGATTTTGTGAAGTTTGTTCTTTTTAATTTTATGGGCGCTGCTATTTGGGTGGGCATAATGATAACTACCGGCTATTGGCTTGGCAATATATTTCCCAACATTGCCGATTACCTTACCATTTTAGTCATCGCCATGATAATGATAACTTCAGTTCCTTTGTTACTATCCTGGCTCAGGCACAGGCATGGACTTATTAAAGAGGAAGAGGAAGAAATTAATTAGAGAAAAGGTCTTATTCTTCCGCAAAAGGTTTAATAATATAAAAAATGTTTACTTGTAAGGTAACTAATAAGTTTTAGTTGCTCCTTACATTAAAAGTGAGTAATTTATACTATTGAAAAAATATTACTCTCTCATGTTACTACCTGTCTTGCTGTTTAAACTTGTCAATGTTTAACAGGTTACTTCATAAAGAGAGTTATTGAAACTGATTTTGAAAGTTGTTACCAGCTTTCAACCAGATATATATTAACTGATTTAATAGAAGTTCTAGTTGAATAAATGTTGAAAACCTCTCTCATCACCCATCATTCCTTGCAGTATAAAAATCTGTCGAGGTTGCTTGCAACACTATTGGTGTTGGTTAGTGGTTTGACGTTGTTGGGTTGGGCATCTGATATTGAATACTTAAAACAGCCATTACCCAATAGCGCTGCCATGAATCCAACAAGTGCGTTGTGTTTCTTGCTCTGTGGCATTGCAATTATCCTACTGTCATATCGGTACAGTCACAATATTTCGTCATACATCATCAGAACATTAGTATTGGTGCCTCTCTTGATTGGTTTAACGAGAACATCAGAGTGGTTATTTCATCCGGCTTTTCAGATTGGGGTTGATACATATTTGTTCAGTCAAGGCCTCTCTGGTAATTCTAATTCTGAAATTTTAAGAATGGCAACCAATTCAGGGATCAACTTTGCTCTTTGTGGCGTTTCCATTTTTATGATTGATTTCAATACTCCGCGACTGAAGAATATTGCTAACATACTACTCATCTTTGTTGTTCTGATTTCTATTTTTTCTTTTGTTGTTTATGTTTATCAGGTAAGCGAGTTTTATCAGTCCATGCGATATTTTCCCATGGCTGTTCAAAGTGCTATTTGTTTTCTGATCCTCAGCCTGTCACTTCTATTCAGCAATCCTGACGGAGGATATATGCGTATAGTGACCAGTAAGAATGGTGGTGGATTATTAGCACGATTACTTATTCCGGCAACCATTGTCATACCCATTATTTTAGGATATACCCGACTTTTTCTGTCATCAGAGTATAATATAACGGCCGGGCTTGGTGTTTCTATCCTGGTTTCTTCAATCATTCTCGTTTTTATAGTACTCGTAATTTCTATGGCGTCGCAGTTAAACAAGCAAGAGAGATTGCGCGCTGATGCGGACGAGCAAATCAAT
The DNA here is from genome assembly GCA_035493595.1 of Cyclobacteriaceae bacterium. Taxonomy (GTDB): domain Bacteria; phylum Bacteroidota; class Bacteroidia; order Cytophagales; family Cyclobacteriaceae; genus DATCRE01. Next base: position 8,521 of record DATJHZ010000343.1, read on the forward strand.
CTATTGAATATTGAATTGCAAAAAAAGGTTGAAGAGAAATCAACTCAGTTAACAAATGTTTTTGAAGGCATACCTGATGGCTTTGTAGCGTTCGATTCTCATCTTAACTACATCTATGCCAACAAAAGAATGGAAGCCATGACGGGGCATAGCGCGCAGTCATTCATTGGTAAAAATATTTTAGAGTTATTCCCTGATGCAGCAGAATCAGATACCTATAAGGCTCTCGAAAATGCTATTGCCCATCAGCAGTATGGTAGAAATGTTGATTACTATGAACCACTTGACCTCTGGCATGAGAATCATATTTACCCATCGGCAGATGGGCTTTTTGTTTTTATTACTGATATCTCCGAACGGAAAAAAGCAGAGAATCATCAGGCCCTTTTAGCATCAATTATAGAATCGTCAGATGAAGCAATAATAAGTAAGACAACCGAAGGAATTATTACAAGTTGGAATAAAGGTGCAGAAGATCTTTTTGGCTATAGTCGGGAAGAAGCAATAGGTAAGTCAGTTACCATGCTTATTCCAAAAGATCGTTACCCTGAAGAAACATCCATAATTGCCAAAATAACCCAGGGAGAATACGTTAACCATTATGAAACAGTCAGGCTAAAGAAAGGTGGTTTGCCAATTGATGTTTCCATTACGGTATCGCCAATCCGTGATTCATCAGGTAAAATTATTGGAGCCTCAAAATTAGCTCGTGATATAACGCAACGTAAGAATGCAGATTTAGAGATTGTCAAATTAAATGAAGAGATACGAGGGAGTGAGCAAAAACTGAAAGCCCTTATCGAAAATAGCGATGACGTAATTTTGTTGTATGATGAAAATTATAAAACAATTTATCGGAGTGCCAACTACGAACGTATTACCGGTTGGCTCTCCGAAGAAACAGAAGAGATAGATCTAATCAGTTTTATTCATCAGGACGATCAGCCCATTATCAAAAAAACGATGCGGGATATTCTGAACAATCCTGGGCAATCGTTCACTTCTAAATACCGATACAAGCATAAAGACGGACATTATTTATGGATGGAATCTATAGGTAAGAATCTTCTTCATGATCCTGCTATTAAAGGAATCGTAACAAATTTCAGAGACATAACTCAATACCTGCAAACACAGGAAAAATTGTCACGCAGCGAGAAGATCTATCGCACCGTTGCTTCAAGTATACCAGGCTCGGTTATTAGTATTATCGATAAAGATCACCGTTACCTTCTGATCGAAGGTGATATGCTTGAGAAGTTTGGTCTTGAAAGAAATAAACTCATCGGTAACAGAGTAAGTGATGTGATTCCGCTGGAGAGGTTTGCTACTCTTCTCCCCAATCTTCTTAGAGTTTTTAATGGTGAGACATTTTCATTAGAACACAACTTGATGAGTCATGATGTTGTGATCCGATACGTTCCTTTGAAAGATGAGGATAATGAAGTCTATGCTGCTATGCTCGTAGCTATTGATATAACCGAACTGAAGGCGGCACAACGTGCTATTGGTGATCTGAATATCAGCCTTGAGAAAAAAGTGCTTGAGCGTACAGATCAATTAGCTGCAGTCAATAAAGAACTGGAAGCATTTTCATATTCTGTTTCGCATGATTTGCGGGCGCCTCTTCGAGCAATAAACGGCTATTCGCAAATGCTGGAAGAAGATTATAAAACATCATTAGATGAAAATGGAAAACGCATTCTGCAAATAATTAAAGCGAACGGAATCAGAATGAGTTTGCTCATAGAAGATCTCCTGTCATTTTCAAGATTGGGAAGAAAAGAGATTCAGAAATTTCTGGTCAATATGAATGACCTGGTACAAGGTGTACTTCAGGAGGTAAACAGAAATAATACAACTCATCGTGCAGAGATCATAGTGCATGAACTGCCAGAAGTTTGGGCAGATGCTACTTTACTGAAGCAGGTGCTCCTTAATTTTATTTTAAATGCTATCAAATATTCTTCGAAACGCGAAAGTCCAAGAATTGAGATCAGATCTTTTATCAGGAATGAAGAGCAGGTTTTTTCTGTTCAGGATAATGGTGCAGGTTTTGATATGAGGTATGTGCACAAACTTTTTGGTGTATTCCAGCGCCTTCACACGGCTGATGAATTTGAAGGAAACGGTGTTGGATTAGCCACAGTTAAAAGAATTATAACTAAACACGGTGGGCAGGTTTGGGCAGAAGGTGAAAGTGGAAGTGGTGCAACGTTTTATTTCAGTGTACCAGTTCACTCCAATCAGGTAGTAGAAAACATAACCCTTGAATATAAAGCATAATGGAACTAATGGAAGTAGAAATACTGCTGGTTGAAGACAATGATAACGATGCAGAGTTGGCGATACGATCGCTTACAAAAAATAGTATTTCAAATAAGATAGTACGCTTGCGTAATGGTGTTGAGGCATTGGATTTTCTTTTTGGAAAAGGAGAGTTTGCTGGCCGCGATATTTCCAATAAGCCGAAAGTAATATTGCTGGATTTGAAAATGCCAAAAGTAGATGGGCTTGAAGTGTTGCAACAGATAAAGAATTCAGAAATCACAAAAGCAATACCTGTGGTGATGCTCACCTCTTCAAAGGAAGACCCGGACATTGCGCGTTGCTATGCACTTGGCGTGAACAGCTACATAGTAAAACCTGTGGACTTTGATGATTTTCATAATGCAGTTATTCAGCTGGGAATGTATTGGATATTAACAAATCAGCCCCCGCTTAAATAGATAAGAAGATGCTTGAGGAAAAGGAATTAAAAATACTGTACCTGGAAGACTGGGTTGCTGATGTTGAGCTGGTATCTCGTGCGTTGAAAAATGCAAACCTTAAATTCACGTTACATGTTGTGGCGAACAAAGATGACTATCTGTTGGCATTAACTGAATTTGAGCCCGATATAATTTTATCAGATCATACGTTGGCTTCTTTTAATTCTAAAGAAGCTCTTAATCTTTTGAAAAAAAGCGGACTGCGTGTGCCCTTTGTTGTTGTTACAGGTATGATCGCTGAAGATCATGCTGTGGATATTCTTACAGAAGGAGCTTTTGATTATTTATTGAAAGACCAGTTAAGAAGATTGCCAAAAACAATTATGAATGCCATCGATATTACGCGGATGGAACAAGAGCGCCTCTTGCTGGATACGCAAAAGAATGAAATCATTAAAATGAATAAAGAGCTTGATCGCTTTGTGTATAGCGCTTCGCACGACATGAGAGCTCCGTTAACTTCGCTTTTAGGATTGATAGACATTGTTAAACTTGAGCAGAATGATGAAGGAAGATTGAAATTGCTCATGCTAATGAAAACATCTATCCATAACCTGGAAGGTATGTTAAACGATATGATAGATTATTCACGCAACATGCGGCAAGAAGTTGAATTCAGTAAGATCAATTTCAAGGATGTCTTTCAGGTTAGCATGAACCAATTGAGTTTTATGGAAGGAGCAAGCAGAATCGCGTGCTCGTTAGAAGTAAACGGTAACCACGATTTCTGGTCAGATCGAAAACGTCTTGGTATCATTTTTAATAATTTTCTCTCAAACGCTATCAAATATCATAATCTTAATGGGCCTAACCCTTTTATCAAATTCAGAGTTTCACTTTCTGAAACAGGTGCAATAATTGAAATTGAAGACAACGGTTCGGGTATTTCATCAGACTCAGTTGATAAAATATTTGATATGTTTTACCGTGCAACAACAGTAAAGAATGGTTCAGGTCTGGGCCTTTATATAGTTAAAGAAATATTAGAAAAACTTTCAGGGAGTGTTAATGTAGAATCTACATTGGGAAAAGGCACGATTTTTTATGTTCACATTCCTAATGCATTAAAGGCATAGCGGCCTGATATTCAAATTTTGGTGAGCAAAGCTATAAGTATGGAAGCCGAAAGTTTTAGACTTAAAATACTTCATCTTGAAGATTTGGCAACCGATGCTGAATTGGTTTCACGGGTTTTGCAAAAATCTGAATTTAAGTTTGAGCTGAAATGGGTCACCAATAAGAAAGATTATATTGAAGCCCTGACTACGTTTGGGGCGAACATAATTCTTTCAGACCATTCGCTGCCCACGATGGACTCTTTCGAAGCTTTACAACTTGCGAGAGAACATAATATCAGAGTTCCGTTTATTTTAATTACATCAACAGTTTCAGAAGAGTATGCTGTTGATATCATGAAAGAAGGTGCATACGATTATGTACTGAAAGATCGCCTGCAACGACTGCCACGTGCTATTTCAAATGCTTTTGAAAAATGGACGGTAGAAGAAGAGAAGAAACAATATTTTGACTTAATACGCGCAAGTGAAGAACGATACAGACAAATTGTTGAAACAGCACAAGAGGGGATCTGGATGATTGATGACAATAACAAAACTGTTTTTGTTAATAAGAGAATGTGCGAGATGCTTGAGTACAGCAGTGAAGAAATGATGGGTAAGCCCAATTATTATTTCATGGAAGGCAAGATTAACCAGGTGTCTGATCCAAATAGCGGCCAGGATGCTATGGATATAAAATTGCTCACTAAAAGTCAGCGCGCAGTGTGGGTGAGTTTATCGAACAGCCCTGTGCTGGATAATGATGGAAATTATATTGGTGCGCTGGCTATGGTTACGGACATAACCAATAAAAAAAAATACGAAGAGTCTCTACGCAATTCAGAAGCAAACATTCGTACTATCCTGGAAAACACAAATACCGGATATGTGTTGCTGGATATGTACTTCACCATCATCTCCTACAACCACATTGCTGAAGTTTCCTATGAGCGCGAATTGGGGAGACCACTCAAAGAAGGTGAAAATCTATTGGAATATTTTTATGGCGAACGAAAACGGTCGCTCCAGGAAAGTTATGTGGAAGTGTTGAATGGAAGAAAGAGTGATTACGAAACTTTCTTTATAAATCCGGATGGAAGCAAGATGTGGTATCACGTGCAGTTCTCACAAGTGCTTGATGAAAATAAAAAGTTGTTGGGAATTGTTATTGCAGCTAATGATATAACCGAGCGCAAGGAGATGGAACTTCAGCGTGAGGAGATCACAAAAGATCTGATCCAACGAAATAAAGATTTGGAACAATTTGCTTACATCGTTTCTCATAACCTTCGGGCGCCCGTTGCTAACATTTTAGGCATCTCAAATATCCTCAGTATGGGCAACGTAAACCCTGAAGTTTTGAAAGGTCTTTCAAATTCCGTTCAGAAACTGGATGAAGTTATTCTGGATCTGAATGATATTTTACAAATACGAAGAGAACTTAGTGAACGTAAAGAAAAAGTAATTTTTTCAAAACTGGTGGAAGATATTAAAACAAGTATGGCCAGCCAGTTAGATAAAGGCAACGTTGAGATAAATGTAAACTTTGAACAGGTTGATGAACTTGTCACAGTAAAAAGTTATATTCATAGTATTTTTTCCAACCTTATTTCAAACAGCATCAAGTACAGTCAGCCGAACGTGTCGGCTCGCATTGAAATTGAAAGTGTAAAAAAGAAGAATAACATCGAACTTCGTTTCAAGGATAACGGTATGGGTATTGACTTGAAACGAAGAGGCGACCAGGTATTTGGTTTGTATAAACGGTTTCACACAGAGACTACAGAAGGCAAGGGCATAGGATTGTTTATGGTGAAAACACAGGTGGAGGCATTAGGTGGTAAAATAGCAATCGCGAGTGAAGTGAATAAAGGCACAGAATTTAGTATCACATTATAAACTCTAAATGAGCATGCAAAAAAACAAGCCTCCTTACATTGTCATTGATGATGATGTATTGAATAATATGATTTGTAAGATTACTCTTGAGATGGCACTCGGTGCTGTTCAGGTTGAGACATTTTCGAACGCGGAAATAGCGCTTGAGTTTATTCGTACAAATTACGATGATGCTACTGATGATGTTGTAACATTAATTCTGCTGGATATCAACATGCCCATCATGTCGGGCTGGGAATTTCTGGATAGTTTTGATGAATTTAGTGACTCGACAAAGAAACAATTCCGAATCTATCTGCTCTCTTCTTCTGTAGACGATCGTGACAAAGAAAAGGCAAAGCAGAATAAAAATGTGATTGATTACCTAAGTAAACCGCTCTCAAAAGAGATGGTTAAACGAATAGACATTCCTGTTAATAGAGCCTGATAGATAAAAAACGGATCACTTCCCAGCCAGAATAGCATCCTGTCGTAATGATTCACGTCCGTCCAAATTAAAAGTGATGAATTATGCACTTGTTTAGCTAAATTAGGTTTTTTTATCTTTGAATCGTAAAACCTGGTTTTCTACATGGCCAAGAAGTTAAGCAGCCTTTGGATAATTGATGATGATCCTATGTCGTCATTTTATATAAAGCGTCTCGCCGAGCTGGGAGAATTGGCAGATATTATTACAATTTACAATAAAGCACAGGGCGCCGTTGATTATCTGTTGCATCACAAGAAATCAAATAGCCATTTACCTGATGTTATTCTGCTTGACATTTATATGCCAGAACTTGATGGCTGGGGTTTCTTGCAAGAATTTAAAAAGATTAAAGACCAGCTTATTAAAGATATTGTCATCTATATCATCAGTTCTTCTAACCATCCCAAAGACGTTAAACATGCCGAATCTATTGGCGAAGTAAAAGGCTATTTTCAAAAGCCCGTTACTATTGAAACACTCAAGACTATAGTGCCAGATGCCAAAAAAGTTAGCTAGAATTATACAGTCCATAGTTCTGGTATGCATAGCCAGTGTATGTGCGTGGAGCCAGGAGCAAAAACCTTTCTGGGATGAAATACAAGCCTTCCATCACCAGGATAGTGTTACACCGCCGCCACAACATGCCATACTGTTTGTGGGCAGTTCTTCATTCAGATTGTGGAAAGACGTTCAGAAGAATTTCCCGGACTATACCATCATAAACCGTGGATTTGGAGGATCAACCCTGGCTGATGTTATACACTATGCCGATGACATTATTTTTCCTTACAACCCAAAGCAGATCGTTATCTATGGCGGAGAGAATGATCTGGCCTCTAAAGAAGCGCCAACGCCACAAAAAATAGCCGACCGGTTTATCGTTTTATTTACACTGATCAGAAATAAATTAACAGATGTGAATATAGTTTTTGTGGCCATTAAGCCATGCCCCAGCAGGCAATTGCTCATGCCCAAAGAAGTAGAAGCCAACGCTTTGATTAAAGCATTTATACAAAAGCAGAAACACGTTTCATTTGTTGACGTTTACACCAAAATGCTTGATGCCAACGGTCAGCCCCTGGCAGATATTTTCAGAGAAGATAAACTGCACATGAACAGTAAAGGGTATGCTATCTGGAAAGAAGCCATACAGCCCTACCTAATGAAATAATTTTTATTTAATGCACCGCTAGTTACCCACATTTCGATGTGAGCCATCGCAATAGGGAACGGTTTTAGTTTGCTTGCACATACAAAGCCAGACCTTGCGCTTCGTTGAAACCTTGAATACTTTAGGCATGATCCCAGTACCAAGATGAGAGACATCGTCGCAGAAGGGTTGATTTTTTGAGCGGCCACATTGACACCACGAATAGGTTTTGCCGGCCTCAAGTTCAATTTCAACAGGTTGTGTTCCGGCAGGAATGGAGTTGTTCATCACTACAATTTTTGATTACCTATCCTAAATTACCACCAATACGACTATATAATTTTTCAGATTGCCAATTTAATTTTTTGCCTCTCCACATGCGTGTACCCTGTGAGAATTGTTCGAAGCCTTGCTGGCGGAGCAAGGAGATACCCGCTTGGTTTGTTTCGGGCAAGGCAGTCTTTGCAAGAAATTCATGTTTCCTGTTTAGCAATGCTATTCCTGCTTCTTCATCGTGAGCGAGGATAAGCCCTTCACCCAATGTCTTAAAATAGCAACCCCGGACAATATTATCACTAACAATAAGTTCGCAGCTTGGCAGATGTGGCATTAATAGCTTGCCTCGATCTTCGCCTGTGGTATCGCGATCTAATTTTAAAACCGCCGCTTCATAACCACTTGTGTAGTGTGATGTTAATACAGCTGATTCTGTTTTTAATGTTTCGTGCTTGAAGAAAAGATATTTTAAATCTGTTTCGAATCCTGCTTTTTTATAAACAGGTTCTCCCAACGCCGTAGCCAGTAAAAGTAGCGTAGAGCAATTTTTCTTTTCAAGAATGTCGATCAACGATTGGGTTATTAATTTGCCAATGCCCAGGTTTCTTTTTTCGGGATGAACAATAATGTGCGCTAGCCACCCAGTTTCTCCATGACAAATGGCTGAACCAACACCCACTATGGTGCCCTGATGTTCTGCTTTTATCGGCGTGCAGAATGACGATGATAAATAAAATTCAAACGAAGGAATAATATCAGGCCAGCCTTCAGGTTGTATAAGTTTTACATTGTTCAGATCTGTCGGAGACAAGGTGTGAATTGAAACCATGCTCATGATCTAAACTAAAGCAGCTTTTTCAAAAGTGACAGTAAATGTAGCGCCATTACCGGGTTCTGATTCGCACAAAATTTCACCACCCATAAGTTCAACATATTTTTTCACAATAGATAGACCAAGTCCGGTTGATGATTCTCCCTGTGTGGGACGAGCACTAAGCCTCTCAAATTTTTTATAAAGCTTCGTCATATCTTCAGCTGAAAGTCCTGGCCCCTGATCTTTAAAACTGACATAGATTTTTTTATTTTCTTCAATTGCCGATATAGTAATCTGTTTTTCTTTTTCTGAAAATTTAAGTGCATTCGAGAGCAGATTCTCAAATACCTGAACGAGAAACAACGAGTCTGCATGAATGATATAACTTTCCTTATCAACTTTCAACTGTACCTCTATTTGTTTTTTCTGTGCGTGCTTTTCAAATTCTTTAATTACCTGTACAAGGATGGGATGGATATTTATATTTTCTTTCAACACCTGAACACGATTATTCTCCAGGGCATCGATATCCAGAATGCTGATAATCATTTTGCTCACCCGAATAGATGATTCTTTAATTTGCTGGACGAGTGTTTTCTGGTCGCCGCTCAACGTATCGTAATTCATAAGAAGAACCTGTGCAAGACCATGGATGTGGTTTACGGGTGCGCGCAAATCATGAGCAAGAATGCGAATGAGATTATTTTTTTCTTCATCCAACAAGATGAGGTGTTCATTACGTTGTTCGAGCGTTTCTTTTTTCTTCTGTATGTTTATTTGTTGAGCTTCAATTTTCTTTTTCTGTCTGCGGCTTTTTTGGTAAAGAGCAATAATTACTATAAAGGATGATACAAGCGCAACTACCAGCGTGATAAGGTAATTGCGTGTAAGCGTTTCTTTTTTTATTCTGCTCTCTTTTTCGAGAAGCTCTTTGTATTGAATTTCTTTTTCTTTGGTGAGGAGAACAATTTCGTTGTTTGATTGAGCGGCCAGATTTTCAATGAACGAGTGAAGTTCATAATCAATGTATTTAGATACAATGGCTTTAAATTCAGATCTGAATTTAGCTCTGTGAAAATAGTATCTCAAAGGCTCATCCCAGTCGCTTTGTTTTGGAAAGATGATACCATAACCATCTCCTTTAATGGGAAAGAGATTCTGACGATTGATATTAATGGAAGGGTCATTATTAAACATCATCATGTATACAGGCAAGTCAATAAAACCAAAAGCTTGTCGTCTCGATTCGATTGTTCGCAGAATATTGCCGCTGCTGGGTATGTACAGAATAGGGAAGGATAAATTATTTTTCTTTTGAATTTCAAGAAGTTCTTTTTCGTATGTGGTTTCCTTAATGGTTACTGCACTGAGTTGAGCGAAGACAGTTTTGAATTCATTATAATTTTCAACAATAGGAACATCCTTGCTTGTGATGAGAACTGAAATGTCTGACATATAAGAAGGAGAAAAATTAACCCGCTCAAGCCTTTCATCTGTAATTGAAAAAGCTGACGCTCCAAAGATTCCAGGCTGGTTGAGATTGCAGATCCGATCATAAACACTTTTAAAACTTTTAGCATCTTCCCACCGAATTGTTAAATCAACATTGTAATTTTTTTTGAGATAAGTTTTAAAACCTTCCATCAGTTCATACTCAATCCCCGCCATTTTCTTTTGCCCGTCAGTGAAGATGAAAGGTTTAGACTGATCCCAGTAAATAATGATTGTTCCCTTGTGATTTTTTTCAACCTCGGCCCACGATTGTGAAGCTGAACCAGCTTGCGAGATACCCTTAGAAACACAAAATACCATCAGGATAAAAAAACAGATAAGCTTACCGATGGGATTGACCAGGAACATTAAAAAATGGATCAGGTACGTTATAATAAATATAAAACAGTTTTGACTGCTATGCGACAATTTGCTCTTTCATTTTTACGTATTTTGAGCTTTTATCACTTCGATATGCGTATGAAAAAGATACTTTTCCTTTTATCCACGCTGGTTGCGTCACACATTGCGATGGCTCAACTTCCGGCAAAGCCTGAGGATATCAGTCCGTTACTGGTAGGAGAAACTATGCCGAAAGCCACCTTGCTAAACCTGAGCAATGCCGAGGTAAAAACCGAATCGATCTTTAAGACGAAGAAGACAATTCTTATTTTTTACAGAGGTGGCTGGTGCCCATATTGCAATCTCCATCTGAGTGAAGTGGGTCGTATCGAGAATGATCTTCTGGCCCTGGGCTATCAGATTGTAGCCATAAGTCCTGACGCTCCCCGAAATCTTGCTTCAAGCAAGGAGAAGCTGGAGTTGACATATACACTGCTATCAGATACTAAAGGAGATCTTGTAAAAGCCGCTGGCCTTGCTTTTAAAGCACCAGCATACAATGAGAAAGAATTAATAGAAAATCAAGGTAAAGGGGCGGAGTTATTTTTGCCGGTGCCATCACTTTTCATCCTGAATGAGAAAAGCGAGATTTTGTTCGAGTATATAAACCCTAACTTTAAACAACGTATTAGTGGGTATTTATTGCTTGCTGCCGCCAGAGTTTGTGCTTTGAATAAGTAGAAACATCAACGCATTTCTTAATATTGAAATAATCATTGCTTTCTTTTTTATCTTATTTGAATTTAGGTAATTTCAGTGGTTGGCATTTTAGCATTACGCGACCCTTGGACAGATACTTATGAATGAAAGTGAAAGAAGAAAAAAATGGTTGATTATAAGCTTATCTGTTTTGTGTGCCACACTGGTCTTTTCCTGTCATGACCTGTTTAATTCCGATGACTACAAAATCAAAAAACTGGAAGTATCACCTACGGAGGCATTGCCTCTGGCGTATGGCGATTTAAGTATCCAGGATATTCTGAGTAGCCAGGATAGTCAATACGTAAAAGTTTATCCTGATGGACTTGTGTATCTCGATTACGATCAAACCTTGCGCTCGCAATCAATTCGCGACCTGGTTACTATAAAGGATAAGACTAACATAGTAGGGGTTATACCGGCACCTTCAGGGACTTTGCCTGCCGTTATCAATGATACTCCCTCTAATCAGGTTACAATCGTAGATAGTTTCAATCTTGATCCTGAAAAAATTACGGAGATCCTTTTGAAAGGTGGTCAGTTGGCATACTCCGTTGCACTCGCGCCTGCAAATCCAAATTTTAAATTTGCTGTACGGATCACTTTGCCAGAATTTAAAGATGCATCAGGAGGTCAGTTTAGTATAGAAACCACTGGTAATTCAAATACTGTACAGCTTGATAATTGCAAGTACATATCAGCGACAGCAAATAAAGTTACGGTGATTTATACGTTGATTCTAAAAAAGAATCCTAATACAGTATTTGTAGCACCCGGAACGACGATAACGGCAAGTGTTTCGTTTTCTGGAATGGATTACAAATATGTGAAAGGTTTTTTTGGGAATCAGACAGCAAATCTTAATAGTGAAACGATTAACATAAAGGCATTTGGTAACTCATTGCTCGATGGTGCTGATGTTTCTTTTGCGCAGCCCAAAGTTGAGCTTCAGGTTATTAATCAGGTTGGAGTTCCTACAAGAGTTACTTTTTCAACACTGGAAGCCAGAAAGCCTGGTGGTTCGTTACCTGTGAATATTTCGCCGGCAAGTCCAGTAAGTATTCTATTTCCTACAGTGATGGGCGACTCTGCTCTTACTGCAATAAGTGTAACGAATGCCAACGCGTTACTAAAGTTTGCACCTACGCAATTCTTTTATAAAGCTTCGGCAGAAATTAACAAAGGCCTTTCATCAGGCAATAATTTTATTACCGACACCAGCGAATTAAAAATCAGAATGCATGTGGAAGTACCAATGTATGGACATGCCTCGCACATTACATTGGCTGATACGGTGGAGATAGATCTTTCAGATGCTGATCGCTCTGAGATTACAGAAGCTTCATTACGGGTTAAAACCTCTAACCAAATTCCACTCTCGGCTAACCTGCAGCTCTATCTTACGGATGGTGCTTACAAAATTCTGGATTCTTTAATTGTTCCTGCACAATCAAACATAATAAAAAGCAGTGCAGTTGATGCTGCCGGCGAATTTGTTTCTGCCGGAGTTGTTGATGAATCAATTCCATTGTCGAGCGATGTGTTGAAGAAATTATTTACAGCGAAAAATATTATTATAAAGGCTCACGTTAATACAACGCAAAACGGGAACACTTATCCAGATGTGAAGTTTAAATCATCTTATAAAATGGACGTAAAATTGGGTTTGAATGTTAAAGCAAAAATCAAAGTCGATTTATGATCCAACAAATAAGACCTCTTTTTTTAGTTGTTGTATTTTTATCTGGTGTGCATATCGGCTTTGCGCAAAATGAAGGCACCCTTTATTTTATGAATGCACTGCCGCAGGTTAATTATCTCAATCCTGCTATTATGCCACAGTATAGATTTTCACTTGGCTTGCCCGGCTCTTCTGTGTATGTTCAATATGCTAATAGTGGCTTTGCTTACAATAGTTTTGCAAAGCAGACAGGTGATAGCACAACGGCTGATTTATCCAAGCTATACAGCAAGCTTAAAAAGAAAAACTATATCACAAATGCTGTCCAGGCAGATATCTTCAGGTTTAGCATGAAGCTGAACCCAAGACTTTACATGACATTCAACATCACGGCTAAGGAATATAATCGTGTGATGCTGCCCCAAGATCTTACAGGTATTTTTATTAATGGCACCAGTGCTTACGTTGGTGGCAAGGCTACGATCTCACCAAAAGTTGAAGCAGTATCGTATGTTGAAACAGCGTTGGGTTTTGCCTATAAAGTTGATCGAAAGCTTACAGCAGGAGCACGAATAAAATTTTTAAAAGGATTTGCCAACGCAACAACACAACGTGCTACCGCTAACCTTGCTCTGGATGATGACTACGCCATAACAGCCAGCGCGAGTGCTGATGTTCGTACTTCAGGCATTCATAATTTCACACAAGACGGATATTCATTCTCTGATCATTGGCGTGATTATACACATAACAATGGTTTTGCTTTTGATCTTGGTGCAACCTACCAGGTAAATGACAGGCTTACCATCGGAGGTAGCCTCATTGATATCGGGAGTATAAAATGGAAAAATGACACCTACGCTTATACACTAGATGCTGCGAATGCAAACTATACATTTAAAGGTGTTGACCTCCAGAAAGTTTTAGATAACAATTCAGATTATTTAAAAAATGAAGGAGACACACTTCAAGCCCGATTCAAATTTAAGGAAGGAGCAAGAGGAAGTTATAGAACACCTATTCCTGGTAAGTTGTATCTCAGCGGAAGCTATAAATTAAAAGCAAACATATACGGAGGTGTTCTTCTTTTTGCAGAGATGTTCAGAGGACGATTCGCGCCGGGCATTTCAACGTCAGTGCACCGAGAGTTTGGAAAACGTTTCAGTACCTCGCTTAGTTATACAATCTCTAATAACGCTTACAACAACATAGGATTGGGTCTTTCGTTAAACCTGGCACCAATTCAAATTTATTTAGTAGGTGATAATTTACTCAGGGCACCGTTATCTGTATTAGCACATGGAGAAGTTAATCCCTATTTGAATAACATGAGATACTTTAACCTGAGAGCAGGTCTCAATTTTGTGTTTGGTTGGGATAAGTCACCAGACAAGCAGCCTCATCCTCAGAAGCAACTTTGATTATTTTGTAATGACGCGTTATATAAAAATTTGCATTTTACTTTTAATCGGATTTCTTCCGTGTAACGTGTTATTGGGTCAGTCTGCTTTCATTCCTCAGAACCTCGGCAATACCGTTAATTCTTCTTATGATGAAGTAAATCCTGTACTCTCTCCCGATGGCAAGATACTTTATTTTGTTCGGGTCAATCATCCGGAAAATACGTATGGTGCAGAGGATAGTGAAGATATCTGGTACTCTCAATTGAAGCCCGACGGCACATGGTCGGCTGCTATTCATCTGCCTGCGCTTAATGTTGCACGTTATAATGCCATACTTTCTTGTAACACAAACAGCACTGTTTTAATTAACGGAATCTACAATAAGAAAGGAACATTCTGGAAGAAACGAGGTTTGTCAACGGTAACCGTTACACAGGGAGCGTGGTCTGTTCCACAGATGCTACGTGTAAAAAGATTGTCGCGTCTCAACAGAGGGTTAAAGAGTAGTGGCATGATGAGTGACGATGGGAAGTATATTGTGTTGAGTTTTTCGAGAGCCTATAATAACAAGCGAAGTAATTTATTTTATTGTGTCAGAAAAAAGGATGGAGGAAAGTATAACAGGTTGAGGCCGCTTCGAACATTAAATACAATGCTGAGCGAAGATGCTCCTTTTCTGAGTGCAGATAATAAAACACTTTATTTCTCAAGTGATCGAGAAGCAAAAGGACAATACACGATTTATAAGACCACACGATCGCTGGATGATTGGAAAACATGGAGTAAGCCTGTAAAGTTAAGCGACACCATTAATAGCAAAGGCTGGGATTCTTATTTCAAAACAAACGCCAAAGGTAGTTGGGCATACTTCTCGTCGACACAGAAATCATTGGGTGGTGCTGATCTTTATAAAGTAAAGTTGTTCGAAGAAAATCCGTTCATCGTTGTCACCGGTCGGATTCTTCACTCGCAAAATAAAAGACCGCTACTGCATAAAGATATTAAGATGACGGCCGGAACAGATCCTAAAGATCAGGTAACGGTTAATTCAGATTCGGCTACCTACTATGTTAAACTGCCATTAGGAAAAGTATATCAGCTATCAGCTAAAACTGATAACTACTCACCAGCGACGATAACTATTGATGCAACAAAAATAAAAGAGTTTAAAAAGATCCAACAAGATATTTTAATTGATCCACAGGCATATGTGTTGGTTAAGGGCAGACTTCTGGATCAGGATAAAAAAATTATTCCATATCAGGCAAAGCCCGTTATTACAATTGATGGAGTGAAGGCAGACTCAGCTATGATTGACACGCTATGGGGATCTTACTCATTGAAAATGAAATTTGGTGCAGCCCATAAAATTCAAGTTAAAGCTAAAGGGTATGCCTCCGTTGCTGACACCATTGATTTAAGTTCTATAGATGAATACAAGGTTGTGAATCGCGATCTGTTTGCTACAGAAGACAAGGTTGCGACCATAACTGGAAAAATTCTGGATAAGAAAACAAATAATATTATAGCGTCATCCATACCCGTTACTATTCATGTTGAAGGTGTAACGAATGCTAACGCTTCGGTTGATTCTTTAACCCGCGCGTATTCATTAAAGCTACCGTTGGCTGCTGCCTATACAATAAGTGCTAGTGCTCCCGGCTACTATCCGTTATTCGAAACGGTGGACCTTGGCACAGAGACCAAAAGTGTACATATTACCAGGGATCTTATCATTGTGCCAATAGAAGTTGGGCAGTCCATCAGGTTGAATAATATTTTCTTTGAAACAGGAAAAGCAGTTTTAAAAAGAGAGTCGTTCTCCGAACTTGATCGTGTGGCTAGTTTTTTGAGAGATAATCCCGATCTTAAAATTGAAATTGGAGGACATACTGATAACGTTGGGAAGATTGCTTCAAATCAAAAACTCTCCCAGGCACGGGCTGCAGCAGTGGCTAACTACATTATATCAAAAGGTCTGCCTCAGCAAAACATAGTATCGAAGGGTTATGGTTCTTCCAAGCCTGTTGCAGAAAATAACACCAAGGAGGGAAAAGCTCAAAACAGAAGAGTGGAGTTTACTATTTTGGATAAGTGATATTTACATTCACTTTAAAAAAGAATTACCAGATTATCGCGGTGAATTGTAAGACTTACTGTAGGTGAGTTGTTTACTAATAATAAGATACTTTTACAGTTGGCGGAAGTTCGCGTTCAAATGAACGAAGGTTACTTAAAAGCGGTTCTACTTCATTTTCATGAATGGCATAAAATGAAACATTATCAGAGGCAGCAACTTTATTGTCAGATATCTTCCATTCCGCCACCTTCTTCCATCCGGATTGATTTTGAATGAATTCATAATCATAAACAACAGCAATTCGAATTCCTTTCTGATCAACAATATTTTTTACGAAAGCCTGATCGAATCTACCTTCACGTCTTGCTTTTGCAATTTCAATGCTGCCCAAGCCAATAAAATCAAGGCAGGCGAGGTCAGCTAAAAAATTAATAGCCCCTATATCAGCAGCCAATACAGACTGCCTGTTATAATGTATTTTCAGAAAGCGACCCATTTGAAATTGCTGTTCATAAATATTCTTAGATGCTACTGGTGATTTGATTAGAGAAACGGCACCACGTGCAGCAATAGGTATTGTCATAATCATAATCAGAGAACCTGCAACCAATCTTTGCTGCAAGTTTAATCTCTCGTAGATGACAGCAAGTGTTTCTTTGCTGTGCATCGCCAGTACTAATATGCCAAGTGCCATCAGGTATGCTTCATAGCGATAAGCCCAGCCTACACGGGCAAACTCTAAATGAAAAAGTACGGCTGTGAGAAAAATTAAAATCATGAGCTGCCCTGTATTCCAGATGGACAACTTTAATGCGTAATGTCTGATAACACCAAGTGTAAAGACAAAGATTGAAATAGAGAACAACCAGGGAGCTTGAGAAAGTATAAGTAATGGGCGTTCATAGAGATTTCTAATTCCATCAAAGCTTAAAAAACTTACCTCTTGTCCTTTCAATAAAACTGAATTAGGCAGCCAGTAGCTTCCGGCTTTGAGTGAGATGATGCCATAAATCATCAGCGGTAAGATTGCAGCGAATCCCAGCAATAAACCTGTTAAGAATTTTTTTCTAAAGAAGAAGAGAACACATACAGGGATGATAATAAATAATCCTTCATATCGGCTTGATGTCAGTAAAATAGCAACTAGTAAAAGTTTTATATAACTGGTACGGTCGACAGTTTCTTTAGAAAGTATCTTGGTAGCCAGGTAGGCAAACCAGATTGACATTAGTGTATGCAGAACGTGTTCCATACCCATAACCGTAAGAATTGGTAACGGCATAAAAAATACGAACGCCATCAGACTAAGAACCTTTTCGCCAAAACTCAGATTTTGTTTAACAAGCAAATCTTCAATTAGAAATAATAAAAAGGTTGATAAGAGAATATTTAAAATAAGTGGCGCGAGCATGTTTGGACCAAAACAATAAAATGATGCTGCTAATAAAAGTGTGTACAAGGGTGATGACGATGACGACGAGAATTCATACGGTGTTACTCCCCAAACTCCATTAACCACAAGGTGCTTGGCTATAGCCATATGAATAAAGGTATCATCCAGTGAATAGGATAGATTACCTCCACTCATCTTCAATGAAATGCTTAATAGAATAATTATTACAGCGTAGAAAAACAGAAGTGTAACAAGTATTGATGCATGTCTTTTTAATACAGTAATGGGTGAAATTACTTCCTGGAAAGAGCCATGACTTTGATGGAGAGAGAAGGATTCCATAAAGATTATTGAGGTGGTGG
The DNA here is from genome assembly GCA_035493595.1 of Cyclobacteriaceae bacterium. Classification (GTDB taxonomy): domain Bacteria; phylum Bacteroidota; class Bacteroidia; order Cytophagales; family Cyclobacteriaceae; genus DATCRE01. The sequence goes on from DATJHZ010000343.1 coordinate 26,469, forward strand.
TATATAAAGATATAAAGTTTTAGGTGAGGTGCAACAAATTTAACCTGCCTTAATCTTTACTTACCCTATGCAAACGTTATCTCTTTCGATTAATAGCACGTGTTTGACTTGATGGTATAGCCTATAATCTTTCAATCTCTCTATAGAATATGTGTTTGTTAAGTTATTGTGAAGCATGTTATTGAAGCACCTTATTCAAGGTTATCATCTTTGATCTCTACCACTACTATTTCATTACTATAGAGATCAAGACAATGAAAGTATTTATAGTCTGGTGTTCTCACAGGTTTAACATGAATACTCACTTTGTTGGCAATTAACTTCTCATAGAGCTCATCAAGTGATGTTGTATAGATAACCATCGTAGGCTGACCATGAGTTTGATCACCAACGCGCTCACGTTGAACTTTTCCATCTGCTTTTAAAAACCAGATGCCAAATGAATCTTTAGGATCTGTTCCGATATGCAGAAACCGATGACCAACATCTGCGGTAACATCATACATTCTTTTGAATCCAAAATTCTGCTCGTAAAAAAGCGATGCCTCTTCATAGTCGTTGACAAGAATGATAATTCTCCCGAGATAATTTTTCATAGATAAATATTTTAGTAATGGATTATTTTAATTTGATATAATTCTCTTTGGCCTTGTCGTAAAGAAATTTCCACGAATGATGATCGGCAGGATTTACCCAATTAAATCCAATACGATTCCAATGATCTTTATAGATTAAAAGATCAAGGCATTCAATGTATTCATCACCACATACAATGTAATCTTTCCAGAAAGTGATAAGATAGCCGCCATGCTTCAGAAAATAATTTTCAGCTTTCTGATAGTCATCGAACCATGCATAGATCAAACCAACATGACCTGACCTATAGAGACAATCTTTCTCAACAACAAAGTTCTTCAAGGAAGCCCAGCTGTTGAAGCCATTCTCAAATGCAATCACTTCAAATGCATGTTTGAGTTTGATGGCTTCAATGTTTTCAGAAATCCATAATGAGCTTTTTCCTGAGAAGATTGATATCTGAAGAAAGCGTGACGTTGCTTTGTTATCTCTGGAATTGTAAAGCTCTTTTAAAAGAAAAGAAGCCTGAGTTTTAAGATGATTTAGTCGAACGGGTTTTAGTGTACTCATATAATTCCCTTTAAAGCCAATGTCCCATCGTTGGCGGAAATTATTAACAGCATTAGTTTTATTGGATTAAGGGTGGATTTACCTTTTATGGGAACAGGCTGCCCTCACAGCCTGAAGTAAAGCTACTTTAATTTTTCAATTATAAAAATCTGATGATCATTGTCTTTTAAATGAGACTTCAGCATTCAACTATTCTATAAATAAAAAATGCCAGACATGAGCCTGGCATTTTTATTTAGATATGATTTAAGAGATTAATAATCTCCTAATGTTTCTTCTAATTGTGCTAACGCTTTTGCCAATTGCTCATCGTTAGGTGCTGTGCCGTGCCATTTGTGGCTGCCCATCATATAGTCAACGCCATAACCCATAACCGTTGTCATGAGGTTCATCACTGGCTTGCCTTTTCTGGCTTGAGTTTGCGCGAACTCTAATGCTGTGATAATCTCTTCGAGGTTGTTACCGTTGCTTTCAATCACTTCCCATCCAAAAGCTTCCCATTTAGCTTTCAGATTTTTTAGTGAATTGATCTGATCAACCGGACCATCAATTTGCTGACCGTTATAATCAACGGAAGCAATAAGATTGTCTACTTTGTTGTGAGCAGCATACATGGCAGCTTCCCACACTTGTCCTTCTTGCAATTCACCATCGCCCATGAGGGCATATACAAAACGATCGTCGTTGTTAAGTTTTTTAGATTGAGCAGCACCAATAGCTACTGATAACCCTTGGCCTAATGAACCTGAAGCAATACGAATACCTGGAAGGTGCTCATGTGTAGCAGGGTGACCTTGTAATCTTGAGTTAAGCTTACGGAAGGTAGCCAGTTCTTTAACTTCAAAATAGCCTGAGCGAGCCAGTGTTGAATACCATACTGGCGAAATATGTCCATTAGAAAGGAAGAACAAATCTTCACCCTCACCCTTCATGTTGAAGGTCGGGTTATGTTTCATGATGTGAAAATACAACGCCACGAAAAAGTCGGTACAGCCTAATGAGGCACCAGGGTGCCCTGATTGACAGGCGTGAACCATACGTACAATGTCTCTGCGGATTTGTGAAGTAAGCTTTTGCAGCTCAGGGATATTCGGTTGCTTGCTCATAATAAGAATTTGCTGCGAAGATGGTTTAATTTTGGAAACCCTGCAAAAGAAAATCCCCGGTTTTAAGCTTGATGCCCTCATTTATGTGCGGGTGCGCACATAAAACGTTTTTTTGGTACGCAGAAGCTAAATAGAAAGGGTATGGAACCCGGATTGTTATTTCTTTTTAGTCTTTTTGGCTGCAACTTTCTTGGCTGCTTTTTTAGGTGCCAGTTTCTTGGCCGTGGTCTTTTTAGCAACTTTTAAAGTTGTCTTTCTGGCTGGAGGCTTTGGTGCAATAATATCTTTTTTCAGAATCTGAGCCGCATGATTACGTGTGTCAACTTTTTCAATCACCTCTTCGATCACGCCGTTGGCATCAATTAAGAAAGTGACCCGTGCTGTACCCATGTACTTGCGGCCATACATTGACTTTTCAATCCAGGTTCCGTAATCATCATGAATTACTTTATCGGTATCCATCAGCAATGCAAATGGGAGCTTCTCTTTCTTGATAAACTTCTTGTGCGTCTTCTCATCATCTGTGCTGACGCCAAAAACTTCGTAGCCTTCCTTCTGCAAGTACTTATAGTTGTCGCGTAAACTGCAGGCTTCAGCAGTGCAACCTTCGGTAAGATCGTGAGGATAGAAATAGAGTACTATCTTTTTTCCTTTTAAGCCGGCGAGGGTTACAACATTCCCATCCTGGTCGGTGGTTTTAAAATCAGGCGCTTTGTTGCCGGCTTGTAGTGTCATGGAATTCGTTGTTTATAAATTTTCTTGTTACCTGCGTTGTCAGTCACTGTAAGCTCCAGATCTCCCCGAAGTGGTTTATTCTTGTCAAGCTTCTCTGACCAGATCATACCCGTTTTGTAATCGTAATTTAACAACAACCAGTTGCCATTAATGTTTGCATCGAACGATGAAATTCCGGAGAGATTATCTTTGATCTTGAATTTAGCAACCAGGCTATTAACATACATCACTCTGATAGTTGGGGGAACCGTATCTGCCATTACTATGAAGTCGCCAAACTCGCGGGTATAGAAATCAATCTTGCCATTTTCCTGTTTTCCGCCAATGTAGGTATATCCTTTTCCGGCTAACCGATAGATAGCCGACGATGCTGTCCAGTCTACAGGTTGCTTAGGACGTAATGAAACGTGAATAGCTTTGTTTAGTGGATTGATCCGATCGCCAATGGTGAAAACTTCAGTGCCATTTTTTGTAATCTGATGATCGGTGTCAAGAAATAAGGTGTCATACAGAGAAGCCGTTGGAAAATCGATATCCATAAACTCGCTGTAGAACTTATACTCTGTGTTAGATGGAATCATGGCATTGATCTTTGGCTTCACAGATTTACCACAAACAACAACAGAGTCTGGTATTTCTTTACGCAGATCAAAGAGATAGACGTAGCGATTTGCATTATAATACGTTGGTTCTCTCTTTGAAGAAATTCCTTTTTCAAAAACAGAAGCTATTCGTGATGAGTCGCCACAAGGTTTGGCAACAACCATCATTACGTTTTCAGTAATATCAAAGAAGATGTCAGTAGCAGGAGGCAGAGGTTCAAGTGTTTCCACTTCTTTAACAATATCATCGGGACGTAACCAGAAGGAGGCATTACTCTTGTTGCCGTAGCTGTCCTTCATATTGATTTGGATCCGCGTATCATTCTTGCCGCTTACAATTATCTTTCCTTTGCCTGGCGATCCATCATAGAACTTGAGATCATTTCCATCATCAATGTATAATTTGTAGAACCGTGTGCCTTTTGTGCGCATGGTTTTGTAATTGGTGAGCGTGTAGATGGTGCGGGTTTCAGCCACGTCTAATTTTTCAATGGCCTGGTTGAATACGCGTTGACTGTCAACCATCATTTCAAAATAATTTACGCCACCGTAGAAGGCGCTCTTCGCTGCGAACTTATCCTTAGCCAGAATCTCAACACCAATATTCCCATGTGCAAGGATGGGCTGAGCCAGGATATAATTCTTACCTACGCGTTGTGCATAGAATTCAAAGCGACCAAACCGATCGTTGATCCGCGAATTGATATCCAATGTCTGCAACGCAATTTTCTCTGCTGCCGGTGGGAATTTATCACTCAGTTCATTAAAGCCAAATTGTAATGGATTTAATGCATTGTTGCTGGAGTCACGAATATCAAAATGTAAATGCGGGCCGGTTGAGCCGCCTGAGTTTCCGGAGAGCGCAATGATTTCACCTTGGGATACTGGGAATTGTCCCGGGGCAAAGGTCAATTCTATCTCTGAAGTTTTTTTAGCATAACGTTGTTTCAGTACTTCATTGGCTACGGGGCCTCGCAGTTCACTCAGGTGAGCATATAATGTACTGTTGCCATCAGCATGAGTAATGAATAAAACATTTCCATAACCTGCCGTGCTGATAATCGCTTTTGATATGTAGCCACTCTTGGAGGCCGACACTGGCATGCCAACCATGTTGTTGGTGCGTATGTCAATACCAGAATGAAAATGAGTGCTGCGAAGTTCACCCATGTTGCCGGCTAACGAGCCTGGCTTTCCGGGGCTAATAGGGTAGAGGTACTTCTCCTCATCCTTTAATCGGGCAGAGGGCTGAGCATGCGCAATAACAGGAACGATCGCAAAAAATAAACATACGATCTTACTTGATTTCAAATTCCAGTAGTTTTTCATTTTCTATATATGCCGATAAAACATTTCCAACCTTCACCGGTCCGACACCTTTTGGTGTTCCCGTAAAAATCAAGTCGCCTGTACGCAACGTGAAAAACTTAGACAAATACGAAATGATATAATCAAAATTAAAAAGCATCATGCTGGTGTTGCCTTGTTGTTTTGGTGCACCATCTATCTGTAAACTGAAATTGATGTCTTTTAAGTTCTTAAAATCTCCTATCGGGATAAATTTATCTGCGAGTGGTGCTGATCCATTAAAGCCTTTGGCAATATCCCAGGGTAATCCTTTCTCCTTCGCCTTCTGCTGCAGGTCACGTGCGGTAAAGTCGATGCCTATTGTAAGGGCGTCAACATACTTGTGGGCAAATTTTTCCTCAATATTTTTTCCTTCTTTGCAAACGCGTAAAACCAGTTCTACTTCGTGATGAATATCTTTTGAGAAATCAGGATAATAGAATGGATCGTTGTTGCGTAATAAGGCAGTGTCTGGTTTTGTAAAGATAACGGGCTCATCGGGTCTTTCATTGTTCAGTTCCTGAATATGTTCTGCATAGTTTCGGCCGATGGCAAAAATTCTCATGATCTTTTTTTCGTATTACTTAGTACAAATCTATTAAACTATCTTTGCCGGAGTTGTATTTTTACACAAAAAAATAAATCAGGTATGTTGAAGAAAGTATTCATCGTTTCTATTGTGTCATTATTATTTTATGGATGTGCGACAGTTGCTGTAACAGGTCGTAAGCAGCTTAGTCTGGTATCGAATTCAGAAATCATACCCATGTCGGCACAACAATACAGTGACGTGCTCAAGACAGGACCGTTATCTACAAATCAGGAACAGACTGCCATGATCAAACGTGTCGGCGTAAGGATTCAAAAAGCAGTTGAAGATTATATGGCATCTAAAGGCGCTTCGTCTGAATTGGCAGGGTTTGCATGGGAATTTAATTTGATTGATGATCCTAAAACTTTAAATGCGTGGTGTATGCCTGGTGGCAAAGTAGCATTCTACACGGGTATACTTCCAGTTTGTAAAGATGAAACTGGTGTTGCCATTGTTATGGGGCATGAGGTAGCACATGCTATTGCAAATCACGGTCGTGAGCGCATGAGCCAGGAAATGGTAGAGCAGTTTGGACTGTCAACACTTGGTGCAGCAATGGGTCAGAATCCAACGTTAACAAGTCAGCTGTTGTTGAAAGCCGTGGGCGCAGGTTCACAAGTTGGTATGTTGAAATTCAGTCGCGAACATGAATCAGAAGCAGATCATATTGGATTGATTTTTATGACCATGGCAGGATATGATCCGAACCAGGCGCCGATCTTCTGGCAGCGTATGATTGAAATGAGTGGAAGCGGACAGCAACCAGAATTTTTGTCAACTCACCCTTCGCATGAAACACGCATCAAAGATTTAAAAGGCTGGATTCCCGAAGCACTTACGTACAGAAAGAAATAATAATTGACTACAGAGAAAGATCCTCATGAAAAACATTTTAAGTCTCGCGCTTGTGCTCTTCATTGGTTATACAGCGTTTGCTCAAACAGATGAAGATGCATTGGCGGAGATAAAGAAACATCGCGACACGCAGGAGTCAGAATTCAGAGATCCTGAAAAGTCACCGTTAGAACCTAAAGACAGAAAACATTTCAAGGGCCTGAATTTTTATGCGCCAGATTTAAAATACAGAGTCAAAGCAACGTTCATAAAAAATGAGGCGCCTGTCTTGTTTAAAATGAAAACATCTACATCACGATTGCCAGAGTATCTTAAATATGGTGAAGTACATTTTGTATTAGATAGTCAGCAATATAAGCTTGAAGTTTATCAGAGTCCGGATATATCGAAGGATCCACAGTATAAAGATTATTTGTTCATTCCGTTTACGGATAACACCAATGGTCATGAAACTTACGATGTTGGGCGTTACATTGATATGACCATTCCCACCACAACAGAAGTTATTGTTGATTTTAATCAATGTTACAATCCATATTGCAGCTATCGCGATGGATACTCATGCCCAGTGCCACCAGTTGCTAATGCATTGCCTATTGCTATACCGGTAGGTGAGAAAAAATTCAGAGAGCATCATTAGCAGGTTCACAGATTCAGAATGGGGTTGCAAAATTGAATATTAATGCAAACCCATTCGTTCATTTTAAATTATAGGTTGCCCCGCTGGGGCAAAAAATCATAATCATTCAAATTCTATAGATAGGTTACGCCTCTGGCGTAAGGGCTTGTAAAGAACTTGCCAAACGGGGTATCTAGGTTTTTGCCCCAGCGGGGCAACCTCGCTGTAGCCATCCAAATTATATTGTGATTTCTGCCCCAGCTGGGGCAGCCTATGAAATAGAAATATGATAACCATAACAATGACATGATTGAAATTGCAAACATGGTTTACGCGATTTATAATTCATGAATCATTCATCGTGCTTTTCTTCTTAAACAAAACTCCTTACTTTACTATTCTATTACCTCTTGTTCTTTTTATGCATAATCTTCCTAAAAAAATTCTATTCTGTGTAACGCTCTTTATATGCAGCAATGTCCTTGCCCAAGATGCTTTAATACTCGAGGAGATTAAACAACATAGAGAGGGGCAGTATGCTAAATTCACAATACCAGAAATGTCTCCGATTACTGAAAAACAGATTAAGGAATTTAAAGGCTTAAATTACTACGCACCTGATTTGAAATACAGAGTGAACGCTACATTCATAAAATATGATAAACCTTCACTCATTAAAATGAAAACCACTGTAGTCTCAAGGCAGGCTAGCTATGCTAATTATGGTGAAGTGCAATTTGAACTGGATGGTAACCACTATACATTAGTTGTATTTCAGGACGAGAGCACAAAAAATAATATCGGTTACGAAGATCTTTTGTTTATTCCGTTTACCGACAAAACCAACGGTCATGAAACATACGACATTGGCCGATACCTCGATATCCGAATTCCGAACACAACATCCGTTATTCTCGACTTTAACAAGTGCTACAATCCTTATTGCAGCTATGCATCGGGCTTTGCTTGCGAAATTCCGCCCGCAAGCAACGCTTTACCCATTGCTATTCCGGTAGGGGAGAAGAAGTATGAAAGTCATTAATTGATTTCAAATCTCAGGTTTCAGATCAGATTTTCAATTACTTAATAATCTGAACTATTTAATATCTGCCACTCAAATAAAATCCGACTGATATTATATCAAATTGATTAACATTGTGTATAGTTTACATAATGGTTTAGTTTATAAATCCGCCCCGACTCTTATCGGGGCGGAATT
>DATJHZ010000344.1:0-2050 GCA_035493595.1 Cyclobacteriaceae bacterium
TTTTCTTCAATAAGTTTGTGCAGGTAGTAAAGCAAGACTTGTGTGCGGCCGACTGCAAAAGCTGGTATCAGTAATACACCCTGATTAGCAATGGAGGCATTAACAATGCGAGCCAGTTCCGCTGCAGGGTCTGGTGCTGGATTATCTTTATTGCCGTATGTAGATTCTATAAACAGAATGTCTGCTTCTGTTATGGCAGTAGGCTGATGAAGCATGGCATCACGATATCGTCCCAGGTCACCAGAGAAAACAATCTTCTTCTCTTGCTGATCTCCTTTGAGATAAAGTTCTGTTATTGCCGCGCCCAACAAATGACCGGCATCCCGATAAACTATTTCTATGCGATCGCTAAGTTTGATCCTTTCATTGAAGTGATGTGGTTGCAGCATTGGAAATACCTGCGATGCATCTTCTGTAGTGTATAATGGTTTTGGATCACTATGTTTGGAGTATCCTTTTTGAGCAGCATATAGTGCCTCCTCTTCCTGAAGTTTAGCAGAATCCAATAACATTATCTCCATCAGATCGGCTGTGGGGTGCGTACAATAGATAGGACCCTTGAAACCTTCTTTCACAATTCGAGGCAGATAACCGGTATGATCTATATGGGCATGGCTGATAATAATGGCATTGATAGAAGCCGGATCTACAGGAAAGGGATCCCAGTTACGAAGACGAAGCTCTTTCAATCCTTGAAAAAGTCCGCAATCAAATAACAATCTAAAATTACCAATTTCAAGAAGGTATCTTGAACCTGTAACGGTGCCTGCTGCACCTAGAAATTTTACTTTTACATCCATACTGTAAGTTCAGAAAATGAAATGTTTTTGAAGCTGACGAAAATCAGGATTTTTAATCTGAGTCTATGCCGCTTTCTTAAAGCCATTCTGAACTGTTTGAAATGGGGTAATTGATCTAAATTTTGTCTTTAAGATTTGCCCAGCTTCCACCGTTGTGAACTTCGGTGTATCCGTTAGACTTCAATATGCTTTTAGCGGAAGCGCTGCGCATACCAGAAGCGCAACAAGTTATAATGACTTTATTTTTATCAGGAAGTTGACTCAACTGTTTTGATAGTTGATCGACAGGGATATTTAAAGAACCCTTTATGTGACCACCTGAGAATTCACCTTTAGAACGTACATCAATAATGATTGCTCCTTGCTTAACCAGTTGTGCATAATCAACCGATGGTCCAATTCCGAAAATCTGTTTTAATGTATTAATCATGGAATAAAATTTATTCAAATCTCCGGATTAAGAAACAAACGGTTTGTGACTTTTGTCACGAAGGTAAAAAGAGTTATTCCCTGAAAAAGGAATACTTGTAATTTGAGTTCTTCACCGATCGGTAAAAATGGGGTCAAGGCACAATCAACATTGGAACCTTTATATTTTCCAACAATTCGTCAAAGGTTTCTTTACTATCAAAACTCATTTTTTTATCAATGACAAAAAAACCTATAGGTGTTTTCTTCGCGTAGGCCTCAACGCGATCAGCAACAAAACCAATCTCCGTTTTAAAATCGTATGAGATACCCATATCCATTAAAAATTCCTTTTCCAGGGAAATGAAATTCTTCGCAGCTTCTTCTTCAATTTTCTTTTTGCCGTCAAACAATTCTTCATTTTTTACACGAATCAATCGGTAGGTATATAAAATCGTTAAATGAGCTTTAAGATCGCGAGCCAAAGTAGCAGCCAGCTTTAATGCCTGACATGAAGAGGCAGAGAAATCTATAGTACAAAGAATTGTTTTTGCCATACACATTAAAAAGGGGTAGTGCCCTATTATGATACGAACTTAGCAGGTTTGATGACGGTTTTATCCGATTTAGATCAACCCACAAAATGATTTTTATCATGTTAATACCCCTTTCATTCTGATTCAAGAGTTCTTAAATTGCCCGTAATGAGTTCAAATATTAACTTTTCAGTAGTTGAAGATGATGCCTTCCGGGAGATCTTCCAAAGCATGTCTGAAGGCATCATTATGGTTGATCAGGATGGTGTCATTAAAATAGCTAATCCTGTAGCTCAGCAAATCTTT
>DATJHZ010000345.1:0-3874 GCA_035493595.1 Cyclobacteriaceae bacterium
CAACCTTCTGTGTTATATATCAATGGTCAGTATTGGGGTATTCAAAGTTTGCGTGAAAAGATTGATGGAGATTTTATTGAATCCAACTATGGCATTAAGAAAGATGACATTGATTTGCTGGAGACTTATGAGAATGCCATCGAAGGAACAAATGAAGCGTATGTAAATTATAAAAATACACTTCAGGGAATGAATCCTTCAGACCCTGCCACATTTAAATTCATTGATGATCACATTGATGTTCAGGAATACATCAACTATCTGGTTTCGGAAATTTATTATGGCAACACAGACTGGCCTGGTAACAATCAGAAATTCTGGAGACAACGTTCCATCAATGGAAAATTCAGATGGATATTCTGGGATGTAGATTTCGGTTTTGCTTTATATCCGGATTGGTCATCGAATTACAATCATCCAACACTTCAATTTGCTACAGATCCAAATAGTGGAGTTGATTGGCCTAATCCATCGTGGTCAACGCTACACATTAGATTAGTACTTCAGAATCCTGAATTCAGAACACGGTTTATTCAAACACTTACAACGGCTATGAGTACAACATTCAAGCCTGATCGTGTAATAAAATACATCAATGATTTTCAAGCGCCATTGAAAGCAGAAATGCCATATCACAAACAGCGATGGGGGGGCACGATGTCTGATTGGGAAGCAGAGGTTCAAAGACTACGAGACTTTGCTGTTTTGCGAAATGATTTTATGCAACAATATACGGCTGATTTCTTTGGCTTAACGGAACGTGTAAATATCAGCGTGAGTGCATCTCCTCAAAACACTGGCACGTTTAAACTCAATGGCATTCTGGCCGATGAGCAATTATCTAATGGATCTTATTTCAAGGGATTGCCTTACAAAATTGAAGCAGCACCTAATGCAGGATTTGCTTTTAAGAACTGGAAGATAACAAAGCGCCACGCCACATCCAGTATTCCAATTACAAAAGGTGATACTTGGAAATACTTTGATCTGGGAACAAGCCCAGGTGTAGACTGGAATACTTCAGTATTTGATGATAACACTTGGTCATCCGGCCCGGCGCAATTAGGTTATGGTAATGATGGTGAAAAGACAACAGTAAGTTATGGACCTGATGCTGGTAATAAATTCATCACAACTTATTTTCGTAAGACATTTACTATCGATGATTTAGAGAACCTCCAGAATGGAAACGCCTCTGTACTTTTTGATGATGGTGTAATAGTTTATGTTAATGGCACTGAAGTCTATCGTAATAACATGCCAGATGGTGTAGTTGACTTTAACACGTTGGCCGCATCAATAATTCCTGTGGAAAATGTTTTTAATTCATTTAGCATCGATAAGAATTTATTCATAGCTGGTTTAAATACAATAGCAGTTGAAGTGCATCAGGCAGGGTCAACAAGTAGTGATATTGGTTTTGATTTTGAACTGAAAACAAATACTGTTGGTGATGTTGTTGAATCTACAAGTAATGCTTCTATTCTTATAGACACTGCATATTCCGATGTGATTATGGAGGCTTTCTATGAACCATTAAAATCTGTTAGCGGAATTATTATCAATGAATTTTCTGCAGCTAAATCTGATGTGAAAGATGATTTTAATGAAGCAGAAGACTGGATTGAATTATACAACACAAGCACTGTGCCGGTAGATGTGGCAGGATTGTTTATAACTGATAATCTTAATAATAAAACGAAATATAAAATTCCATCAGGCAATGCTAAAACTATAATGCAGCCAGCGTCATATCTTGTTCTTTGGGCTGACGATCAGATTAATCAGGGTGTGACACATGTTAACTTTAAATTGTCGGCAGATGGCGAAGATGTTGGGCTTTATCAGGTAGTGGGGTTAGATACACTAGAGCTTGATGCATTTAGTTACGAAGTACAAAATGATAACTCATCATGGGCAAGAATTCCAAATGCTACAGGTCCATTTATGACCACTATTAAATTAACACCGGGTAGTTCAAATGTATTAAAGAATGTTCCCCTGGTTACAGGAGAAGAAGATGACTTGCCTTCATTAGCTGTTTATCCTAATCCCGCAGGAGATCATATTTCAATCCGTACTTTAAAAAAAATAAACGAAGTGTTGGTTTATGACTTAATGGGTAAGGCTGTGAGATCTTTTACAGATGTAAAAAATGATTCACAACTTTCATTAGAAAATCTTCAGTCGGGTCTTTACGTTGTTAAGGTTAGATTAGAAAATAAGGATGTCGTTGTGAAGGTTATTAAGCAGTAATATCAGTTTTTCTTTTGTAATGCGTAATCCCAATCTTTCCAAACAGGTTCATATCCCTGTCGCCTGATAATTGTTGCAATCTCTGCTGGTGTTCGTTCATCTGATATTTCAAATTGCTCAAGCGACTGTTTGTCTATTACATATCCTCCCGGATTTGTTTTTGATCCCGCACTCATAGACGTTATACCAAGTTTAATTATATGATCTCTGAATTTTTCACTTTCTCTTGTTGACATGGAGAGTTCTACTTCTTCATTGAATATTCTGAAAGCACAGATTAATTGAACCAACTCATGGTCATTCATTTCAACCTTCGGCTCAAGTCCACCAGAGAAAGGTCTTAGTCTTGGAAATGAAATGGAATATTTTGTTTGCCAATAGGTTTTTTCAAGATACTCCAAGTGTAACGCAGTGAAGAAACTATCGACTCGCCAATCTTCAAGGCCAATCAATGTACCTAATCCTATTTTATGGATCCCTGCTTTTCCTAATCTGTCAGGAGTTTCCAGTCGATAATTGAAATTTGATTTCTTTCCTTTTGGATGATGGAGTTTGTAATCTTCCTCATGATACGTTTCCTGGTAAACCAAAACAGTATTCAAACCTTCAGCTGCTAATAACAGATAATCATTCTCATCTAAAGGTTGTACTTCCAAAGCGATATGCGAGAAATACGGACGAACAACACGCATGGCATTTTTCAAGTAATCAACGCCAACGGTAGTATTTGCTTCCCCTGTTACAAGAAGTACATGATCATACCCCATTGACTTTATAGCTTTCGCTTCTTTTATGATCTCTGCATCTGTTAATGTTTTACGCTTGATCTTATTATCAAAACTAAAACCACAATAAGTGCATATATTCTGACATTCGTTAGATAGATAAAGTGGAACATACATCTGAATTGTTTTGCCAAATCGCTTTTGTGTAAGCTCATGGCTCAGTTGCGCCATTTGTTCAAGGTATGGCTTTGCCGCTGGTGAGATCAGCGCTTTGAAATCGTCAAGCGTTCTCTTTGATTTATACAATGCGTCTTGCACATTGTCCGATGTTTTGGAGTAGATATCATCGACTAGCTCACCCCAGTTATATTTTTCAAAGACAGACTTAAAACTTTTAGAGTTCATCCAGAAAAGCTGTTAAGGGACTACTTGCTACTGCATGATTCACTGGTTTGGCAAGACGTGCTTCGTACGCCATTCTCCCTGCCTCGACAGCCATTTTAAATGCTCTTGCCATTTGCACAGGATTTTGTGAAACGGCTATTGCTGTATTAACCAAAACGGCGTCAGCACCCATTTCCATTGCCAGTGCAGCGTGTGATGGCGATCCTATACCGGCATCAACAATTACAGGCACGTTACTTTGATCGATAATGATCTCCAGAAAATCGAAAGTCTTAAGACCTTTATTGCTTCCAATAGGAGAGCCCAACGGCATAACAGCAGCTACGCCTACATCTTCTAATCGCTTGCATAAAACAGGATCAGCGTGAATGTATGGTAGTACAATAAAACCAAGCTTCACTAATTCCTCAGCAGCCAATAATGTTTCAATGGGATCGGGAAGTAAATATTTTGGATCAGGATGGATCTCAAGTTTGAGCCAGTTAGTT
>DATJHZ010000346.1:0-27375 GCA_035493595.1 Cyclobacteriaceae bacterium
AATAAACTTCTTATGATTGACGCTTTCATCAATGACTGCTTGAGGTACGCAATTTATTAAAAAACCAAACTACCTATTTACTTTTTTCAAAGTTTAAGGTCATATTCTTTGAGGGATGTAATTTGTTCTTATCATCTATAACCAAACACTCAACGCCTTTTAGCTGATTAATAAGATTCAAACCATCTTCAACACCCAAGACAAAAACACCTGTTGCCAGCGCATCTGATAGTTCAGCATCAGGTGAAACGATCGTTACACTGCCCACGTGATCAGCCGGGTAGCCCGTACGTGGGTCGACAATGTGACCGTATTGCTTGCCATTAATTGTAATAAACTTCTCATAATTTCCTGCTGTAACAACACTAATGTCGCGCACTGCAAGCCATGAGATTACTGCATTTTTGTCTTTAGGATCTGCAATTCCAATTCGCCAATTACTTCCATCTGGCTGCGTTCCCCAGGTTATAATATCGCCTGAGACATTAATCAGTCCTGCATTTATTCCCATCTGTATCATAATATGTTTACAGGCATTGGCTACATAGCCTTGCCCTATTCCACCAAGACCAATCTTCATTCCTTTCTCTTGCAGAAAAACAGTATGATTAATGGGATCAAGAATGATCTTTGAGTAGCCTACAAATCTTTTAGCGGATTCAATCTGATCTTTTGTTGGAAGTACGTTAATCTTCTCATTTATCTTCCAGACTTTGTACAAGGGTGCAAATGAAATATCAAAAGCGCCGTCGGTAAGCTTCGATACTTTTATGCTTCGGGCAATAAGATCAAATAATTCACGATCGACAGTAACAGGTTTGATGCCTGCATATCTGTTTATTGCAGAGGTCTGCGATGTAGAATCCCATTCGGAAATAAGTTTTTCAATGCGTTTTGTTTCTGCTATTACAGCGTTAATTGCTTCCCATGCTAATGTATCATTTTCAGAAACTGCTGTTACTTCAAATCGTGAACTCATCAACAATAACTCTTTTGTATGAGCTTTGTTCTGTGCCGATGCTGTAAGCGAGAAAGTTATAAAGAGAAAGGAAAATGATATAAGACGTTTCATGGAAATAAAGCGCAATGTTATTTCACAAAAGCCTTCATCTGCTCAATGAATTCATCTGGAGTTTGCTCATGATAATTAATCTTACCAATAGCCTGACCTGATCCGTCAATAATAACTACAAGGGGAAATTCACCTTGTTTATTGTACTGTTCCGCCAATGCTTCATTGTGTTTTAGCTGCTCTTTAGAAGTTTGATTTTTTTTCAATCTTGGAAAATCGGCCTGCACCATAATTAGTTGCTGATCTGCAAATGTTATCCAGGATTGTGAGTTAATAATCTTTTCCCGAAGCTGAATGCACGGTTTGCACCAATCTGATCCTGAGAAATAGATCACAACAGTTTTGTTTTCTTGCCTGGCAGCAAGCTGTGCTTCACTTATATTGAAATACCAATGAATAAACTCTGCTGATTTAGCCAATGGCTGCGCATGAAGTGAATATGAAATAATTGTTAATAGTATCGCAGCTCCAAAAAATCGCATAAATGCTTACTCCTCTCCTACTTAAAAGTTAATGTCAACATAAACACCACTCAGGCTCTGACGACAGGACAGCTTTCCTTTTAATGCATCAGGCTTAAAGAGTGATTTGCCTAACAACATCCGAACACACTCCTGAATGCCCTCTGTAATGGAAGGATGAGGATGAACGCATTCCGCCAATTCCTCAATTCCCTTATCCATCGATATTAATAATGCCACCGCCTGTATTGCGCTTGACGCCTGATTACCAATAATCTTTACGCCGAGTATACGCATAGGGTCTTCATTGGTTACCAATAGTTTAATGAAGCCTTGTGTATTACGTTTAGCAATGGCTCTTGGAATACAACTATAGTCAAGCGTTACCACACGATAGTCAATTCCTTTTTCACGGGCTTGTGTTTCATTAAGCCCAACGCTTGCTACTTCGGGATTAAGAAACATGATCGTACTTATATTTTCATATACCAGCTTGCGTGGACCAGGATTTCCATAAATTCTTTCAACAGCATACCGGCCTTCCAATTCGCCAACATTCACAAGCGAGATATCGGCTGTAATATCTCCCACCGCATAAATATTAGTGATATTGGTTTGTGTATCGTTGTCTTCAATTCCACGTTTTGAAATACTTATATTGACGGTATCATCCCACAAGTCTTCGTAATTAGGTATTCTCCCTACAGCAACAAGAGCTTTTTCTACATTAAAAATTTCTTTATTACCGTCATCATATTCAAGCTCATACTCTACCCGTTCATGCTTAATCTCCATACGGATAAGCCTCGACTTACGATGGATCAGCACGCCGCTATTCTCCATGTTACGTTCGATAACTTTAACTACATCTTCATCTTCAAAAGGAAGAATACGATCGCCTTTATCAATTAAGTGAACTTTCGTTTTGCCAAAACCTGAGAAAATAGTAGCATACTCACAACCAATAACCCCCGCACCAACAATAACCATGCTTTCTGGAAAATCTTCCATATCTTCTATTCCTTCGCTGGTCATTACTATTTTTTCATCAATAGGGAGCTCCGATAGATATCTGGGTCGGCTACCTGTGGCGAGAATTATATGTTCGGTCTGAACAATTTCTTTATGAAACCCATTTGAAATCTCAACTTGTGTTGGAGAAAGTAATCTTGCCTCTCCTTTCTTAAATATAAGCAGATCAGAATGATTGGAGGACCCTAACAATTGCATGTGGTCTTCCAGCATAGATTTACGCTCCTCAACGGCACGCATAACCTCTGCCTGTATTTCTTTATAATTAATGCTTGGTTCCTGTAGATTAAATCGCTTCAGATTCTTGCGGAAGGAGGCCGTTTCACGAGACAGCTCCCACCAGGTTTTAGAAGATAAGGCACCGTTAGTTACCCCGGCACCACCTACCTTGTTTCGCTCTATCAATAATGTTTTCTTTCTAAAATCAATAGCACGCATGGCCGCAGCGTACCCTGAAGGGCCAGCGCCGATAACAACCAGGTCAAATTTTTCCATAAGACTAAAACCAATTATAATAACGATTTACGATTTTTTTGTATCGAAGCCAAATCGGGAATTAGCAAGGCTGTAACCTGAAATATTTCGGATTCTTTATTATAAGCCATATTTATTTAAATTTGAGGGTCGAGACAACTGGCCTCTCCTGCTGAATGAATTTTTTAAACCCGCTCACTAATTCCGGATTACAATTTGGTGGCAATAACTCCTCAAAAAGGAGCATACTATTGTCCAATCAACTCAGTCTTATACTATCAATCTTAAGCATGCTACTGTTTGTGGCATATTATCATTGGTATGGATGGAATTTTATTACAATCTCATTGCCAATCATCAGCCTGACATGTCTCGCAGGAATTGGATTAAATTATAAGGGTTATACATCCATCAGTCGTCTTTGGGTTTGTTTGTTTGTCCCCATTGTTACCCTGAGTCTCTCTATTTATGCTAAAATAATTTACTTCAGCAGCCAGCAGGAACTGGACTATTTTACTTTTAGGTTTATAATGCTTTCCAGTTGCGTCTTTCCTTTTGTTCTGTTTACGCTACAGGAAAAGAAGATGCTTTTCGCAAGTGCGTTCATCGAGTTTAGTCTTCTTATTTTATACGATCCGCTTCATTCATTTTTCGGTGTTGGTTATCATCAAAATGATTATTCATTCTTATCAACTTCAACTTACTACTTTACCAACATTGTCATTTTGATAACATATGCCATTTTAGTTGGAACTCTGATATTTTTGAAAACCTTATCTGAAAAAAATGAAAAACACAATCTCGTACTCATAGACAAACTCAATAATGCCAATGATGAATTGGTAGAAAAAAACGCTGAGATTGAAGCTCAAAGCATGGAACTCCTCGCGCAAAGTGAAGTATTGAATTCGAATCAACAAAAACTTCTGGCTGCATACGCTGAAATAGAAAATCACAAAAATCAGCTCTATAAAGAAAATAAAAATCTCGCTGCCGAACTGATTGAAAAGAATACAAACTTAACAGAAACGAATGCTGAACTCATCAAACATAATAATGAACTGCGCCAATTCTCATTTACAGTATCACACAACCTTCGTGGCCCCGTTGCAAGTTTATTAGGTCTGAGTGCTCTTCTTGATATCTCTAAATATAGTATTGAAGATCAGGTTGTTTTAAAACACGTTAAGAATTCAGTAACACATCTAGATTCTATTATTCATGATCTCAGTAAAATCATTGATATACGTCATGATATTTTCAGGATTCGTCAGAAAATTGAACTGACCAAAGAGTTAAAAGAAATTGAAAGGCTTTTCAGAAAGGAAATTGAAGATTACAACATCAAAATCACACACGATTTTGAGAATTGCCCTGAGATCTATTCTGTAAAACCTATGTTGCATAGTATTTTTTATAATCTCATCAGCAACAGTATTAAATACAGATCATTCGAAAGGCAGCCTGAAATTTCTATAACCTCCCAGATGGGAAGTGAACACATCATCATTAAAGTAAAAGATAACGGCATGGGTATAGACCTTGCCAAGCACAAGGACGACCTGTTTAAACTTTACAAAAGATTTAATTTACACACCGAAGGCAAAGGACTTGGATTATATCTCGTTAAGCTCCAATGCGAATCACTGGGTGGACGAATTGAAGTTAAAAGTGAGATAAACAAATACACTTCGTTCATTATATATCTGCCCAAGCCTGAAAACATTCAAATGCAGATATTGTTAAATGAACCCTTCGCCAAAATATTTTTTGATGCGCACAGAAACACAACAGGTGTTATCTGGACGGGTGCAATAACAAGTGAACAGTATCGAGCTGTATTCAAAAAATGCATGGAATTCTTACGCTTCTACAATACACCAAACTGGTTGTCTGACATTACAAACCAGGGACCTGTCGCACCTGAAGATCAGCAGTGGTTATTTGGAACTATAATACCGGCTGCTGCTAAGATGGGGTTGAAACGTATTGGCGCTATTAAGCCCAGTGCGAAAAACTCTGTGCTTATTGAGTATGTAAATGGTATCAGGGCAGCAATAGCAAACTTTGGAATTACACAACAGTTCTTCGATAGTTTTGAAGAAGCTGTTCATTGGCTGGATGAAGAAAATATAAAAGCATCGACTAAAAAATAATAATGAGAGATGGATACGTTAATTGAATGGGATAGAGAGCTTCTTATTTACTTAAATAGTTTTCATACGCCGTGGCTAGACCCCATCGTTTTATTCATGACTAAAACATTAGCATGGCTCCCACTCTATCTGTTTTTACTTTACCTGATCTATAGAAATTACAAAAAAGATAGCTGGATTGTTCTTATCGGTATTGCCATTACAATATTGCTGGCCGATCAGATTACCAGTGGTGTTATGAAACCGTTGTTTATGAGACTAAGGCCATCAAACGAGCCCAGCCTTGTAGGGATAATTCATCTTGTTGATAATTACAAGGGTGGTCGTTATGGTTTTGCATCAAGCCATGCAGCTAACACTTTTGGAACAGCCATGTTCTTCTGGCTTCTTTTCCGAAAGCAATATGGTTCTATGTATTGGCTATTTCTGTGGGCTGCTGTACTTACTTATACCCGGATATATTTGGGGGTGCACTATCCGGGAGACATTCTGGTGGGTGGCATTATTGGATTAATGGCTGGCTGGATTGGATATTTTGCTTTTACTAGAATAAAAGCCCATGTTAATCCAACCCAACCAACCTTATAATACCTTTATTTTATTTCTTAATAAGTTTCACCTCTATCTTTCCATCACTCTTTATCACACTAAGAATGTAGATTCCTGCAGGTTGATCACTCATATCAAACTTACCTGACTGCTTGCCTTCAGAAAGATCAACTGTTCCAATTGCCTGACCGCTTAGGCTAACAATAGTAGCACGCTGCACATTTTTAGTACCAGCTGACACTTCAATGTTAACATCGCTTATAACAGGGTTTGGATATATTTTTATGCCACCATAATAAGTCTCGCTAAGGCCTGTGATAACAAATGGCTGCGTTGCGGTAGTTGTACATCCCTGAACATTTACCTGCACACTATACTCACCAGTTTTAGCAGCGGTGATTGACTGATTAGTTGCTCCGTCAATTGGTTCATTATTAAAATACCATTGATTGCCTTCACTGAAGTTTGAGATCAATGTATCTCCCATGGTTGTTATCGCAGCGTCATTGTACTGAACAATTTCAGCAGCAGCCGCTTGTAACTTACCTTCACAACCCAATGAGTTTACAATTGCTGCATAGTAGGTTTCTGTTTGTGATAAAACCGGTGATTTGAAAACAGCGTCGTGCTGATCAGCAATAAGCACTTTATCCGATGTGTACCAGTTATATGTACCTGATGCCGGCGCACCAGAAATTTGTAACGTCACTTCACCATCACGGCAATGTTTACCAGACTGTACAGAAGCTACTGCATAGACAGGTTCAACATTAAAGGTGATAGATTTATCCACCATAATGCTACAGCTTGAAGAAGATGCTCTGACTACAACTGTATTTCCTTGAACACTGAGACTATCTTTTGAAATTGCAATATCCAAAGCAGACCCGTTACCAACGTTAATTGCAGAG
Source organism: Cyclobacteriaceae bacterium (assembly GCA_035493595.1). Lineage (GTDB taxonomy): Bacteria > Bacteroidota > Bacteroidia > Cytophagales > Cyclobacteriaceae > DATCRE01. Next base: position 6,656 of record DATJHZ010000346.1, read on the forward strand.
ACCACCTTATCGTTAATATATGCTACATATGAAACATCTTGTTGTGAATTATCAATATGAACAACCTGATCAAGGCCTTGACAGATATTAGAGGCATTCAAAGCGAAATCAGCAAGCGGTGCAGTTGAGAATATAACTTCAAATCTATTTGAACCATAGGTTGCTGTATCAGATGCTACTGTAAAACTGTAGTTACTTGTTGCCCTCACATCCACTGTTGCATTCTTAAACTTATCATGAAGTGTGATCTGTATGTTTGCATCAAAAGAATCAAACTCTGTGAAATTTAAAGAATAACTTCCGGCAGTAACGTTATCAACAGCCAGCTTAATAACTGATTCACAATTGAGCGGTGCCTGAGAGTTGATAGCAAGCTTCTTCCCTTTCGTCAACACAGATGAAACGTTTACCTTAGCGTTATAAAGTTTCCATGCATCTGCGTTATCGTCAAATTGTGCCGTTGCGTCATCTCTGAAATGGATAACAGTTTCATCTTTTACGGTAGCATTTGCCAATGTAATGCGCACAAGGTTGGTTGGTGTAATCGTTCTGAAGTATGTAGTTTGAGTACCTGCTGCTTTAACATTCTCTGTTGATCTAAGCACAGGTGAAGCTCCGCTCGCCTTAACCCAGAAGCCCTGTCCCATGGCAATGTAACGTGAGCCTCCGTTCGTACCAGTTACACCATTCCATGTAGCGTATACTGTAGAAGCGCCTCCATTGTCAGGTATATAAATTGATGAACCCATATTCGTTTTGGTCCAGCCACTTGCTGCGTTCCAGTCAATCGTAGAAGGGAAAGGATTTCCAACCAGATTCCATCCATCGTCAGCAACGCTGGCTGATGAAGTATAGGTAACAGGCCATGTAACAGGTGTTACGTTGCCCGTGTTGATCGTACCACTTAAGTCCCACAATGCAGAAGATAGTATGTTACCACGAACAAAGAATGTATAACCCTTTGCAGGTTGAAAGATCTCTGTATTGGATGCATCAGGAAAATCAGTATACCCATCATTGAGATTAAGCGTACCGTTTTTATCAACATCAGTAATGACTGTTTCATCATAACCAAACATAGATTGATTTGTAGCACAACCAGAACATACACTTGTACCCGTGAAAGAACCCGTTACAGGAATTTCATTCTGAAGATCGGCAACTGTAGCATTCTGTAAAGGCGACGACATATAACGGTATATTCTACCACCATTTGCGCCTTCAATACTCATATAACGTTGCACGGTAACTTTTCCGGTAACCTGGGCACCAACAGGCAATGCTGCGATCGCGGCATCTTGTGTAGTATTATCAGCAGATGATAATAATTTGAAAACCGATGTATTGCTGCTTCCGTCAGCATCAAATGTAACATTGTTGGCAAGTGTAAGAACACCTTTCAGATTCTGATTGCTTTCCACCTGTACACCAGGGCTAGCCGTATTTGTTACGCTTATATTATTAAATGTAGTAGCCGATGAACCGCTTATACTTTGCGTTGTAGTGCCTGAAAATTGAACCGTACCATTAGAAACAAAAGTTCCGCTATTCGTCCAGTTACCTTTTACATTTAAAGAATTACCCGATAAGATTGTAAGCGATGCGCCACTTGCTATAGTAAGATTATTACATACACCTCCGGCTAATGTTACTTGTGCAGCATTAGGTACACTTGCATTGATGACAACATCTGTTGCCGCAAGAGGTACGCCACCACACCAGTTGCCTGAATTATTCCAGTCTGAATTGGTAACACCAGTCCATGAACCAGAAGTTGATTCGGCAATCTGAATATCACCAAAAGTTGTAACTCCTGTTACCACAGTACTGTTCGGGTTTCTGGTGTTAACGGTAGTATTGGTCCAAACACCTCCGTTGTATACCTGCACAGCTACGTTGTTTGTCAAAGCAGTTGGGTCTACATCGCTTGTTAAGAAATTAAAGGTTGCATTATAGTTTACCGGAGCTACACCTGAATTTGATAAAGTCCAGTAGCGGTTAATACTCTTATTTGAAATAAAACAAGAAGAAGCAATCTGGGGATGATCACCATCTGTAGTGGAAACCGTTACATCACCAGCTGTTGTAATCGTTGGGAAAGTTATTGTTACAGGCAAATAAGAAGCACTGTTACCTGTTTCAAAATTCCTGGAGACGTTACTACCTGTAGCAAAGTTTTTCTGCAGGTTACCAAAAACGTATTTGCCACTTCCCGCACCTACTATACTGCCAGCAGCGGTCATAATAACCTTATTAGCACCTGTTGTGATAAGGCCTGCAGTAAACGTAAGTGTAGAAGCAACTGTGATGTTATTGACTAAGGTCTTATTACCCGTTCCTGCTATAATAACCTTGCTGAAATTATCACCACCAGCACAGGTAATATTTTGCGCTGCACCATTCAAATTAAGTGTGCTGGTTCCCTCTGTAAATCCTGCGGTACCAAAGTTACTCCAGTTACCTTTCAGATTAATTGTTCTTGTACCTGCAGCTAGTATACCGCCGGTTATCGTAATGTTTCCATTAGCTGTAAGATCGCTTGTTAATGTTGTAGTGTTAGCTATAACGGTAACGTTATTAAAACTCATACCTGCACTGGCAACACTAAGACTGTTACCACCAAACACAACTGTTGATGTTGTTGGGTCTACTGTACCACTCGTGTAAGTCCAGCTGCGACTTTCACTTATTGTACCTGCCAGGCTTAATGTACCTGTAGTTTTTTGAATTTGAACAAAAGGAAGTTTACCCGTACCAGCAGCAGAGTTTCCTGTAATACTTTGTGATCCTGTACCATTAAAAAGTAATGTACCTGTACCGCCTCCACCTGCACCAGTGTTATTGATAATCATATTTCCCTGAACCTGTATAGCAGTAGCTGTAGCAACAGGAGTTGAAATTGTAATGTTAGAAGCCCCTGAGGTAGTGAGCGTACCAGATAGCGTTAATATAGTTCCAGTATTGAAAGTATAAGTATAATTTCCACCAGCATCTAATGTTACATTCCGCAATGTATGAGAACCTGTAACTGAAAGTGTATTTGAAAATACAACGGTAGAGTTATTGGTTGTAACATCCAGTGTACCCGCTGTGTAAACCCAGTTACCTCTTACTGTTAAAATAGAAGGAAACGTTAAGGTACCACTTGCTTTGTTAATTGTAACAGAAGGAACTCTGCTTTGATTTATAGCTAATGAACTGGTGATAGCCTGATTTGATGTACCATTAAGTGTAAGTATCGTTGTTCCTCCGCCTGCTACTGCAGTGTTCGTAAGGATAAGATCACCATGCAGATTAATATTACCAGTATTCAGGATAACATTACCTGTTCCACTGATTTTCATAGAGCCATTTGCAGTAATAGTTGTTCCTGCAGCAATGGTAAAGGTATAAGCACCTGCACCTTCAAACTCAATGTTATTTAATGTGTGAGTACCTGTAATGGTCATACTATTGTCAAACACAACAGTTGAACCCGTTGTTGTCAATGTACCCGCTACATACGTCCAGTTGCCAACAACAGTGATAATATTGTTTAGCGTCAATGCATTACCGCCTGTCTTATTAATAGTAACCTTAGGAAATTTCCCCTGATTGATTACACCTGTAGTTGATACTGATTGACTATTAGAACCATTGATTAAAAGTGTAGCCGTACCACCACCGCCTGTACCGGTGTTGGTGTTAATGATATTGCCTTGTACAGCAAGTGTACCTGTGTTGATGATGATATTAAATGCGCCGCTCGCCATTGTTAAATCATTGAGGGCTGTTACTGTGCTACCAGATGCTATAGTTAACGTAACATTCGCTGCTGCCGAAATACTAACGTTATATAAATTAAAAGTACCTGTTAGTGTTAATGTGTTTACAATATAAACTGTTGAAGTACCAGGTGTTATTGTGCCCGCTGTAAGAGTAAAACTGTTCGCTAATGAAACTTTACCTACTAAAGACAATGATCCACCAGATTTATTTATAACTAAAATTGGGAGTCTGCTTTGGTTTACGGCCAGTGTTGATCCATCAATAGTCTGACTTGCTGCACCGGTAATACTTATTGTAGCAGTACCACCACCAGCCACACCTGTATTTGTTAAATTGATATTGCCTTTAGCATTGATAGCACCGGTGTTCAAAATAACATTACCGGCTCCACTAATTGATAAGGTACCATTTGTTGTTAATGTAGTAGCTGCTGAAATTGTTACTGTAAGAGCACTTGTTGCTGAGAAAGCCAGGTTGTTTAACGTAAGGCTACCTGAAACCGAATAACTTGCAACGCTTCCTCGCGAAAAGAAAAGCGTAGAGGTTCCTGCATTAATAGTACCCGCTGAGTACACAAATGTATTCGCTGCACCTACAGCATTAACTAAATTAAGTGTTCCGGAAGATTTATTAATAGTAAGTTTAGGTAATGCACCTAATCCAGGAGTAGCACCACCAGTAAAATTCTGTGTGCCTGTTCCATTAATATTAATCGTTGCGCTACCGCCGCAGCCTGTAGCTGTGTTGGTTACAGAAATATCTCCTTTAACATCAAACACACCGGTGTTAAGAGTATAAAACTGTGAGCCTGAAAATGTAAGTTTATTTAATACTGAAATATTTCCCGCTGATGACACAGCATAGGTACGCGCTAATCCCACGAATTCTAATCCATAAAATACAGGACTTGTTCCTGAAATAGTAGATGTAGCAATAGTAGTGTTATATCTTACAGTACCGTTGTTATGCGTAAAGGTTCCACCTGTGAACGCCGTATTATTTCTAAATTCAAGAATACCTGATGTTGAAGTAAAGTTTGTTCCTGATAAGGTAAAAGCACCGATGATGGTAATATTGCCAGAACCTCCTTTAAAAACACCTGCAGATAAAGTTGCTGTTGAACCAACATTAATGGTAAAGGTGCCTTGAGTAATAGTGCCTGTATACCCTGCGTTAATAATCAGACGACTGATGTTAACATTAGCATTTATGGTACAGTTGCCTACTCGTACATTGTCAAAGTAAACCACATCACCAGCTCCGGGAACCGAAGAGCCACCGGCACCACCTGCAGTGGTGGACCAGTTCGCTGTATTATTCCAATTGGAAGCTGAAGATGCTACCCAATGGCGGTTGGCTGCAAAACTTTTATTAGAAATAAAGAGCAGCAAAATAAAAAAGAACAGATAACCCTTGATCTGACTAACTACGCTGAACCCACTGAAATTCGTCGCCCTCATAAATTGATTTCGTTAACAACTGCGTTGCAACATACAATTTGAGGGCCATCAGGATAAACGAGGGGATTTACAAGACAGGATTATGATGCAATCCGTTTAAGACTACAAAGATTGCACTTTTTTGCTTCGTTTTTCTGCTCAAATGGCCATTATTATTTTGATAAGGCCATATTTGGTGTTAAAAAATATATTTCACAATGGCATGATTGGCTTGCTTTAAGTAATGCCAATTATCTCTTTTTGGGAACACAATAGCTGTTCATTCCATAAATGAGATCCTTTGCTAAAGCCGTAAACAGGTGTTTAGGCGTAAAATGGAGCCCAGATTCTAAGGCGCACCTCATTGATAAATGGGAAGCTATTTAAATGAAAACACATTGCCGATGTTCAATCCGAAGTGAAACGTGTTGGCAAATTTGGTTTGTTTTATATCCGTAAAATATGACTCGTATAGCTGCTCAACATTAAATCCGCGATAGCCAATATCGTATGAAATGAAAACGTCTGTAGTAAAGCCTTTTGAATTATTGCTTCTCATAACGCGGTAGCCAAGCAATGGCCCCCACTCTATTTTTTGTTCAACCGCACTGGCGGTAAAGAAGATGTTTTGTGAAGGTGCTGGTTCATTGGTAAAATGGCCAACATTGGTAAATCGTATTTCATGACCAAAATACCACATACCTACCTTCAGTGGGTTATAGAATTTTTGCTTGATGGCAATGGAATACCCGCGAGTAAACAATTTGCCGAGGGCTACCTTATCATCACTCTTAAAGAAAGGATCTCGGATGCCTATAAACTCAAACTCATGCCCTAACCTTGCCTGCTGGTAAAATTCCAGACCAAAAGGAAGTCTTCCTGCAAATGGCATAATAGGATTTGAGCCAACAATTACACCCTTAAACTCATTTACACGAGGTGTGAAATAATTGAATCGTCTAGGCTTGCCAGTTCTTTTATTAATAGAACTTTTACCAGTGCCTGCCAGATCGGCTATTTCTTTACCAAGTTTTTTATCTTCGTAAAACGGACGATAATAGCCAGAAAGCTTTCCATTACTTTCATAAATCTCCCACGTACCGACTTTAATATTATCTTCAAGCATTCCCTTTGTCTGCAAATTTCCATCCGGGAAGTAGCCGTAATAAATGCCTTTGCCATTTACAAATTCACATTCACCTTCCTTCTTTCCATCTTCATAATAATACTCCCACTTACCAACATGTCGTTCATTTTCATACCGACCTTTTGCTTTCAGTTTACCACTGGGATAATATTCACGAGAATCGCCGGAGCCTTTATCAAAATTAGTTTCGCATTTTATAGTGCCGTCTTCATTTAGCACTTTCCAATGACCATTCTTTTTACTCGACGCAAATTCTCCTGATGAACTAAGCCTACCGTTATCAAAGAAATATTCCCACTTTCCGTCCTGCTCATCATTATCATAATTGCCCTGAGAAGCTATCTTGCCATTGCCGTGATAATTAATCCACGTGCCATTCTTCTTTCCATTGGTGTAATCACCTTCACCTTGAAGTGTACCCTCTTCACTAAACAAACGCCAGTGACCAAAATATCTTGAACCAAGTTTAGGACCTTCTCCAAGCTTTTTGCCTGAATGATAGTATTCTGTATACATGCCGAAGTCATCAGCATAATCTATTTCACCCTTCAGAACGCCGTCTTCAAAGAAGTTTTTCCACAAGCCAACCCGCTTGTTACTGCCATACTCGCCAACTTCCTTTAACTGGCCATTTTCATAGTATGATTTCCATTCACCCTCCCGGTTCTTTCCGTTAATGGTGCCCTCCATGCTTTTCTGGCCACTTTCATAAAAATATTCCCATAGACCATAGTTGGAATTCTGTCGAAGAATGCCGCGCATTTTAAGATTACCAGTCTCGAAGAAAAACTCCCATACACCAGTTGTTTCATTATTGAGAAACTGACCTTTAGATTCTATGTTGCCATTAACATAATATGAGATGTACTTGCCGTTAAGAATATTGCGAATAGTGTCTCTTACCTGGTAAACCTCTTTTAGATTCTTCTTTTCGGCATCGTGATAGGTGTGACGGGTAAACCCTTGTGAGAGGGCTTGAACAGAAAAACTTAAGAATGTAATTAGAATTAAAAACCTGCTCACCTTCAGAAGGTTATTTGATTGCGAAGTTATAACTAAATCAAGAAAAATAAGCATCGCCATAAATAGAAGATGCTTTTTACCAGAGTATATTTAAAATATATAGAGGGGTTGGCTGTGCTTTTTTCAATTTACTTGTACCATTCAGAATACATGGGATAGTTTCGGGCTGTTCGGGCGATGACTTCAATCATATCGGGTCCAATATCTTTTAAGCGCTTGGCTGGAATTCCACCATAAATACTCCCCGACTCAATCTTAGTTCCTGGTAAAACAATGGCACCCGCCGCAATAACAGAATTTGATCCAACTACGGCATCATCCATTACAATAGCGCCCATTCCAATAAGCACATTATCATGAATAGTACAGCCATGAACAATGGCATTGTGGGCAATTGACACGTTGCTCCCTATAACCGTCCTGGCTTTCTGGTAGGTACAGTGGATGATGGCGCCATCCTGAATGTTAGTGTTATCGCCAATGGTTATGGAGTGAACATCTCCCCTAACTACCGCATTAAACCATACGGTGCAGTTATCGCCCATGGTAACTTCTCCTACAACCACTGCATTATCTGCCAGAAAGCAGTTATTTCCAAATTTTGGCTCAAAACCCCTTAACGTCTTTATAATTGCCATTTTTACTTCTAATAATTTTGTATTTACAAACTTAAAAATCTTTAAACTACTGACAATATGTCATTATAAAAGACTAAAACATTGTATTTTTGCGACTTCGAGTTAACCCTGTCTATGGAAAATCTAGTTAGTGATATCAATATTTTGACCGAGCAAGAGGCGTGTGAGACTTTCCAGGTTTCAAAAGATACAAATACTGGCAATAACAGAAAGCTTTACATTGAAAGCTACGGCTGCCAGATGAACTTTTCGGATAGTGAAATTGTGGCTTCTATCCTTCAAAAAGATGGTTTTGACACAACTTCGAACATCAAAGAGGCTGATCTTGTTTTTTTAAATACCTGCTCTATTCGTGAGAAGGCGGAGCAGACAATACGTTTCAGGTTAAATCAGATCAAAGGCCTGAAGCGCAAAAAGCCTGAAATGCTTGTAGGTGTGTTGGGATGTATGGCTGAACGCCTCAAGACCAAGCTCCTGGAGGAAGAGAAGATTGTAGACCTCGTAGCTGGTCCTGATGCCTACCGGGATTTACCCAAACTTATTGCCCAGGTTGATGACGGCCAGAAAGCAGTCAATACATTCCTCTCTCGCGAAGAGACCTACGCCGATATTACACCTGTTCGATTGAATTCAAATGGTGTTACCGCATTCATCTCTATAATGAGAGGCTGCGATAATATGTGCTCATTCTGCGTCGTTCCTTTTACACGCGGACGCGAAAGAAGTCGCGATCCACACTCCATTGTTGCTGAAGCAAAGGAGCTTTTTGAAAAAGGCTATCGCGAGGTAACACTTCTAGGTCAAAATGTAGACTCTTATAAGTGGAGCGAATTTGAAAACAACAAAGCTAGGCTGGAGAAAAAGGATGTAAACGAGGTTGTTAACTTCGCTCATCTTTTAGAACAGGTAGCATCCGTTCATCCTGACCTTCGGGTGAGATTTTCAACATCGCATCCTAAGGATATTACGGATGATGTTTTATATACCATGGCCCGGTTCGAAAACATCTGTAAGAATATTCATTTGCCTGCACAAAGTGGTAGCAGTCGAATACTTGATATTATGAATCGTGAGTATACCCGCGAGTGGTATCTGGGCAAGGTTCAAAAGATTCGTGAAATTCTGGGCGAAGATTGTGGTCTTTCATCAGATATGATTACGGGATTCTGCACTGAAACAGAAGAAGAGCATCAGGAGACACTTTCGCTCATGGATATAGTTCAGTATGATTTTGCATACATGTTCTACTACTCCGAAAGACCAGGAACATTGGCAGCAAAACGATTCACAGATGATATTCCATTAGATGTTAAAAAAAGACGTCTCGATGAAATTATTACAAAGCAACGTGAACATTCATTCCTAAGAAATAAGCAAGATGTTGGTAAAGTACATCGCGTTTTGGCAGAAGGTTATTCAAAGCGTTCTCCTGACGACTTGCAGGGTAGAAATACAGCTAATAAAGTTATTGTATTTCCACGTGGAAACCACAAAAAGGGCGAGTACGTTAACGTTTTAGTTGAAGAATGTACAGGCGGAACACTAGTAGGTAAAGTTATTGATTAAGATGTCCATAGTAGACTCAGAAATACAAAGTATAAAACAACGTTTCGGCATTATTGGTAACTCTCCGTTACTAAACAATGCTGTGCGGGTAGCCATGCAAGTGGCCCCCACGGATATGTCAGTGCTAATTACTGGCGAAAGTGGTAGCGGTAAAGAATCATTTTCAAAAATAATCCATCATACCAGTCCTCGTAAACACGGTCAGTTTATTGCTATTAACTGCGGATCTATTCCTGAAGGAACAATTGACTCTGAATTGTTTGGTCATGAAAAAGGATCGTTCACAGGTGCGCATGAAGCGCGTAAAGGATATTTTGAAGTAACGAGCGGTGGTACAATTTTTCTCGATGAAATTGGGGAAATGCCTGTGGCCACCCAGGCAAGGTTACTTCGTGTTTTAGAAAACGGAGAGTTTATAAAAGTTGGATCGTCAAAAGTACAGAAGACGGACGTTCGGGTAGTTGCAGCGACCAACGTTAATTTAATGCGCAATGTAGAAGAAGGTAAATTCAGAGAAGATCTTTACTACAGATTAAGCACCGTACCTATATACATTCCACCATTACGTGAACGAGGTAAGGATATAGAATTGCTCTTTAGAAAATTCGCTTCAGACTTTGCTGATAAATATAAAGTTAAGCCGATCAATCTTACTGAAGACGCAAAAGAGGTGCTTCTTAAATATAGATTTCCGGGTAACATTCGTCAATTAAAAAATCTCGTTGAACAGATTTCAGTTTTGTCAACTGAGAACAAGGAAATTGACAGTAATATTCTCAGTAATTACTTACCGAAAGAAAACAACTTACCTGCCTTGTATAGGGACAGAGTTAATGATAAAGACTCCATGTCTGAAAGAGATATTCTTTACAAAGTTCTTTTCGACATGAAGAAAGATGTGACAGAGTTGAAAAAGCTTGTGCTCGAAAACTATCCTCACCAGGGAAATGCGGCACAACTAATCAAAGATAATCCCAATCTCTTCGCAGACCTCAGGCCTGAAACAGAACACGGATCTGAACCGCTGGTCTATAACTACACCCAGACGCCGAGCCTGACAACCGGAGTAACTGAAGTTGACGACGTACATGATATTGCACATGAAACTGAAGAGGACTCATTATCGATTTTAAAGACAGAAAAAGATTTGATTATACGTGCTCTCCAGAAAAATAATAATAAAAGAAAATATGCGGCACGCGATTTGGGTATATCTGAACGTACTCTCTATCGAAAGATCAAACAACACGATCTTGAAGATAAAATAGTATAGTGTTAAAGATTGTGATGCATCAAGCGTAATTCCATGAAAAAAATAATACTTCCATTCCTGATTTTTATTGCCGCCACAATGCTGCACAGCTCATGTGGAGTATATTCGTTCACCGGAGTTTCAACAACGGCAAAAAATATTTCGATACAAGAGTTTTATAACAACGCAGATCTTGGTCCTGCCAATATGGGGCAAACTTTTACGAACAGTCTTAAAACCTATTTCATTCAAAACACAAGCCTCTCCGTTGTTCCTGATGAAGGGCAATTACAATTAGAGGGTGAGATAACAGATTTTAAACTCACTCCCATCTCTCCAACAGCAACGGCAACATCAGCAACAACAGGGTACAATGCAGCGTCTACAAGAATTACGATTACCATCAAGGCTACCTATGTTGATACCAACGATGACAAGCTAAGTTTTAAGAATAAAACATTCTCCTTTTACAAAGATTTTACCAACGATCAGAACCTCAGTGATGTTCAGGAACAATACGTGAAAGATATTTTTGATCGTATCATTAATGATATATTCAATGCCACGGTTGCCAATTGGTGATTTTTAAAGTATTTTTACCCTACCTCAACATGAGCAGGTGGATAAAAAAGAATTTATACATGTGTTACATCACTTCGCCGACAGTTCGGCTGAAGAAGCACAGGAAGTAGTCTCCCTGAAAGATAATTATCCGTACAGTCAATTATTGCACGCTCTTTCTGCACGTGTCTGCAAAGATCATGGATTTTCCAATCAGCAACATGAACTTCAGCTCGCTGCTGTTTATGCTTCCGATAGAAGTGCACTGAAAGATATCATGGCTGCTGAATTCAGAGCTTCTTCTGAGAACAGTGATTTTGAAGTGGCGACAATTAAGAGCACGCACGTAAAATCTACTGTATTAATAAGCCCTGATAATGAGGAGTTTAATTCTGAGGGTGTAGCAGAAGAGATTATCAGCGATCTCGAAAGACTTCATGAACTCAAACACAATTTCGAATTACTTTTTACAGATACTCCACCTTCGGTAACTACAAACACAGCTGCGTCTTCTTCTAACGTTGAAACTAAATCCGCTAAAAAAGAGGATGAAAAAGTAAGTGCCCCCAAAGAGAAATCGGGTTTATCTAAAAAGGAAAGAATAATAGCATTGGCTAAAGAAGCTGATTTAAAAGCCGAGGCCGAAGCAAAAGAAAAGAACACACCCGCTTCTGTTGGTCGCAAAAAAAAAGAAAATACGGGTGATCTGTTGATTGATGAAATTGTAAGTACAAAGCAAGAGATCAATCCGGAGACAGAAAAACAAAAAGAACAAATTGAGCTCATTAATCAATTTATTCAGGCACAACCCAGCATAGTTAATAGAGAAAAGACAATAGCCGTCCCTACCGGCGACCTCAGCACCATCAAATCAGGTGAGTTTGGCGATAATATTGTTTCAGAAACACTGGTCGATATTCTGCTGAAACAAGGTAAAAAAGACAAGGCAATAGAAGTTTTAAAAAAGCTGATTTGGAAGTTTCCACAAAAAAAGGCTTACTTTGCGGCTCAAATTGAAGAATTGAAAAAATAAGTTATGTATATCTTAGTTATTGGATTGATCATTTTCGTTACCATTTTGTTGGTGTTGGTTATTCTGGCACAGAATTCCAAAGGTGGAGGTTTAACCAGCCAGTTTGGTGGATCAGCAGCTAGCAACATCATTGGTGTAAAGAAAACTGGTGATTTACTTGAGAAATTAACCTGGGGCTTTATCGTTGTTATTATAGCATTGTCTATTTCAACTAACTTTATCAGACCTACAGCGCAAGGCAACACGAATGAAATCTTTGATAAGGCGTCTGAGCAATCTACTCCTGCCCTTCCTGCACCAGCATTGAATGGCACTTCAAATGATGCTAAGCCTGCAACAGATTCAACAGGTAAATAATATTGCAAAAGAATTTATGAAGAGCCCTGATCTTAACCGGTCAGGGCTTTTTTGTTTTATGCTGCTTTGGAAATATGCTTTACAAAGAGGCGCTTTGCTACAGGCATAAGCGTTTCTGTAAAGGGAAATTTCATCTTGGAGAGAATAAGATAGGTTGCCGGATTTGGCAGGTCTTTATAGCGCTTCACCAGATCAAGCTTAATCTTCTCGTAAGTATTTGAAATATTACGTTCAAAAGAATCTACAAAGCTGGTGTTCAGGCTGCGCAACTGCTCATTGCTGTCCTCAAAAATACTCATCTGATAGCGATAGACTTGAGTCTGACTTTCCGGTGGCTGGCTTACGAATAGATATCCTTCCTTGGCATATAATGGCGTAACCCCAATGGGCGCAATCTCACATTTTGATTCTACCAGTTCAAATATTACCGAGCCCTCTTGCAATGAATTCTTGATACGGGGAATGGAAAATTCTATAATTGATTCCAATTGCTTCATTACCTCATCATCTTCTATCAGCTGACGGTAACTAAGTTCTAATTTCTTAATCTCTTCAAGAGAAATTTCTTTCGGGAAGGATTCCCTGATCAACGCCTTATTCTCTCTGACAGATAGCAAATTACGGTAGTGAGCAACCAGATCTGCCATGAAAGGATAGAGTTCATTACGGCGAAACGAATCCTTTACCGTTTTTAAATAGGCGAGTAATAAATATTGTTTGTATTCAACATCTATCAAACCTTGCGTAAGCCAATCTTTCGACAACTTTTCCATATCCACACAGTTTACGTCCTATAAATTACATAATCTATAAATACCAGACAACTTCAACCGCAACGAGGCAATTTCTCATAAGCCTGCCATCTTGCCATACAAACGATTTATACCCTGCCAAGACTGAAAGTAATAAGGGCGAAAACTTGTCAGATTATTGAAAAAATGTCCGTTCTTGCGGGACTTTTGACGATGGCATAATAAGTGTTAAGCCAACTGTGTCAAATTGTTTAACCACAAAACCATTAATTTATATGGCAAAAATCAACTTCAAACCAAATGAAGACAGGGTATTAGTTGAACCCGCTGAAGCCGAAACTAAAACAGCTTCCGGACTTTACATCCCAGACACCGCTAAGGAAAAACCACAGAAAGGTAAGGTTATCGCTATTGGCGACGGCATTAAGGATAAGCCTGTAACTGTTAAAGTTGGTGATAGCATCCTCTACGGAAAATATTCTGGCACTGAGATCATCATCGAAGGAAAAGAGTATCTGATCATGCGCAATTCAGACATTTTCGGAACAATCTAAAACAACCCAAACATTAAAGATTATGGCTAAAGAAATCACATTCGATACAAACGCAAGAGATAAAATAAAGAAAGGCGTTGACAAGCTTGCTAACGCTGTAAAAGTTACCCTCGGCCCTAAAGGTCGTAACGTAATTTTAGATAAGAAATTCGGCGCTCCTACTGTAACAAAAGACGGTGTGTCTGTTGCTAAGGAAATTGAATTGAAAGATGCTATCGAAAACATGGGCGCTCAGCTTGTGAAAGAAGTAGCTTCTAAAACTGCTGATGCTGCCGGTGATGGTACTACTACTGCCACTGTATTAGCACAAGCAATCTACTCTAACGGTATTAAGAACGTTGCTGCTGGCGCCAATCCAATGGATTTGAAGCGTGGTATTGACAAGGCCGTTGCCGTTGTTGTTGAGAACCTGAAGAAGCAAAGCAAAAAAATCAAAGATTCAAGTGAAATAGCTCAGGTAGCTACTATTTCATCTAACAGCGATGAAACCATTGGTAAGATGATTGCCGATGCTATGGAGAAAGTTGGTAAAGACGGTGTTATCACTGTTGAAGAGGCTAAAGGAACTGAAACTGAAGTGAAGACCGTAGAAGGTATGCAATTCGACAGAGGATACCTTTCTCCTTACTTCGTTACTAACACTGAGAAAATGGAAGCTGACCTTGATGCTCCTTACATTCTTATCTACGATAAGAAGATCAGCAGCATGAAAGAACTTCTTCCTATCCTTGAACAAACTGCACAAACTGGCAAGCCTTTAGTAATCATTGCTGAAGAAGTTGAAGGTGAAGCATTAGCTACATTGGTAGTAAATAAAATCCGTGGCGCTCTTAGAGTGGCTGCTGTTAAAGCTCCTGGTTTTGGAGACAGAAGAAAAGCTATGTTGGAAGACATCGCAGTTCTTACTGGCGGTAAAGTAATTGCTGAAGAGCAAGGCTTGAAATTGGAAAACGCTACGTTGGAAGATTTAGGTCGCGCTGAAAAAGTGAACATTGACAAAGACAATACTACTATTGTTAATGGCGCTGGCAAAAAGAATGACATCCAATCTCGCATTGGTCAGATCAAAGCTCAAATCGAGACTACAACATCTGATTACGATAAAGAAAAATTGCAAGAACGTCTTGCTAAACTTTCTGGCGGTGTAGCTATCCTTTACATTGGTGCTGCTACTGAAGTTGAAATGAAAGAGAAGAAAGACCGCGTTGATGATGCATTGCATGCAACACGCGCTGCTGTTCAGGAAGGTATCGTTCCTGGTGGTGGTGTAGCTTACATCCGTGCTATCGAATCATTGAAAGATCTTGAAAAGCTTGAATTAGCTAATGAAGATCAGGCAACTGGTGTTAACATCATCAGACTTTCTCTGGAAGCTCCTTTGAGAACTATCTCTGAGAACGCTGGTCAGGAAGGTTCTGTGATCGTGAACAAAGTTCGTGATGGCAAGAAAGACTTCGGTTACAATGCTCGTGATAACAAGTTCGAAAACTTCTTCGACGCTGGTATCATCGATCCAACTAAAGTAACTCGTCTTGCTTTAGAGAACGCAGCATCTATCGCTGGTCTGTTATTGACTACTGAAGCTGTTGTTTCAGATATCGCTGAAGAAAACCCTGCACCTGCTATGCCACACGGTGGCGGCGGAATGGGCGGCATGATGTAATCCATCATTCTTATAAATTCAAAAAAAGGCTTCATCGAAAGATGAGGCCTTTTTTATTATCTTGGCAGAAGCAAATACACATGCATGAAGACTTCCCTGCTATTCCCGTTCCTGCTAGTCATCTCCGTTATAGCTTGTAAAAAGCCTACTGAGGCTTTGAATGAAAGTGCCTGGAGCGAATACAGCAGTCCATCTATCAGCAAGGCATACCTCAAGGACTCAATCCCTCAGAAACTCCTTACAGAACTTTCAGCGAAAGAACTGAATGGAATTAACGTGACATACAAATCAGGTAAAAGCACATGCTATTATGAGTACGAAGCAGATGGTGATAATCTTCTCTCGGTGATCACAAGGCTCCCTTTCAAATTGAAGACGCACGCACGAATCGACTCTACATATCGTGCAATGAACACTCCTTTTTCCTTATCAGGCCAGGAAATATTAACGAAAGAAGAGATTACAGCATCAGCATTCTTCTGGAGAATTAATCCTGATGAATTCGATTACTATGAATGTCTCAAGGATTCTGACCGGCACACTGTTCTGATCAATAAGAAAACGAAACAAATCTTACATAGGATCGAATCTGTTTAAATTCCTTGCTTTCGTAAGCCCATATAGCACTACTTTTAAAAATTGATTAGGTAATTCACTATAAACAATTAGCCTTTTTATTGCTTTTATTTTACAGAGAAAAAAAGACCATTTATAAAGAATTGAACCTCAAATGAATACTTTTCAGCAAGTTAAATGTGTTGAATCCAAGTTTTGAGAAACAGAGTTACCTTATTAATTTAAAGCATATTTATGCAAACACGAATTATACCCAATGAAACATTTTTTAACAAAACTCACACAACTATGATGAAAAGACCCTTATTAAACAGTGCCATTGTCGCTATTTCCCTCGCATTTTTTGCATCCTGTAAATCAAGCGACTCAGATTCAAACTTCCCGACTAAGTTCAGTTCTAATACAGTTGAAGAGAACAAGACTAATCTGGAAAACAATGGTATCGATATGGTTAACAACCTTACCGACTTAAAAAATACCACCGGTATACAAGCCACCATTAATTTTTCAAAACTCTCTACTGTTGACAACAGCAGCAATGCAAGACAAAGCACTTCTGGAAGTCTGAATTTTATCCACTCACTGGCTAACTTCGGACAAGGAAAAATCTCTGCACAACAATTGTTGAGCACTATGGATGATGGTCCTTCTACGCTTGGTGGTGTATGGGATAGTCTTATCGGAGTCCATACATTCCACAGAGCTGACTCAACCTGGACATTTGAAAAAACAGGTGATAAAATTGTATTCAAGTTTCCTTCTACTTCTACTGGTGTAGACAATGATGCTGAGTACGATATCTATGGATACAAAAGCGTACAGATATCTTCCAACATTGGAGGATCAGATTACACTGGAGATTATCCAACTGCTCTTAACGCTGATCTGTTAATTGGCGGTTCTAAAAAAGCTGGATTCAAATTCACAGCTGCATACAATTCAGAAGGTGATCCGTCAGCACTTACAATAGCGTACAGCATTGATGACTACACTTTAACCTATTCATTCACAAACACTACAAGTGAAATTAAAAGTGAGTACACTTTAACCAAAGGATCGAAGACACTTCTTGGCTTTGGGGTAAGCTCTACCGGAACATTCAGTAGCGATGCACTTACAAACTCTGGAAGTGCTGTAACAGACGTTAAAACAGGTAGCGCATATTTCCGTATTGAAAACATTCAATTCTCTGCTAAAGTTAATCTTGAAAAAATTCAGTCAGGTATCACGCCTAACATGACTCTTGAACAAACTGTTGCTCTCTACAACGCTAACTACAAGATTGTTGTGTTCTACATTGATTCTAAAAAGAAGATTGCTGATTCAGAATTCTATGTTACTTCAGACGACACTGTTGACCTTCGCCTGATCTTTGCAGATGGATCTAAATCTGATATTGATACATATACAAGCGCAGGGTTTGAAGACTTCAAAAATGCTGTTGATGACTTCGCAAACGACACATCTGGTAGCTAATTATTCAGACCAGAATTAACATTAACAAAGAGGCTGTTCCAAAAGGGACAGCCTCTTTATTTTTATTTCGGTTTCATTGTGAATCTTACTATGATCCTTCTAACGACAATGCTTTGAGATAGAACCCTGCTGCAGTCGTTATGTGTGTCGGCTTAGTGTTGTAATTTATTTTGCAACAATCCTTGTGTATGTTGCGCCATATCCACCCCATACGCCCAACGCCTTGTGTCCATCAATGTTTGATATGATATCATTTCCGGATGATGAAAATGGATTGCCTACAACGTATAACTCTCTTTCTACTGTGCGCCAGAAATCAAAATGTGCTTTGTCAATGGTACAGAGCTTAACATCAACAGTATCTCCAACTTTGAAATATAAGTCATCAATAACATTAGAGAAGTCATCCGGCCCTTTAAGTATGGAGAATGTAAAACTCTTGCCATTAAAGAACTGGTCTCCTACTGCAGAAAGATATACCGGGTAATACTTGGTATCTTTGCTCTTTCTCTTCGTGAACACGCGATAATAGTTGGCCACATTCGGATCGTCTGTGAACCGTCCGTAAATGTAGCCTAATGAATCCTTATCGCTTGCCAACTGATACCATAACGAATCAAAATTGACTAGCGGAGGTATTGTAGTGTGCGCTGTATAGGTTTCTCCTCTCAACTCAACGGTAAGATTGTATGTTTTACCTACCTCTCCTTTAAGAGAATTACCGGCATAGTAATAAGGAGGAAATGCATCTTTGCTCTTTTTTAAGGTTAACACCTCTTCCTGCGTTCCATCAGACACCGTAACCTTTGCCGTTGTTGCAATCAATTGCCGGATAGAAGTAGAATCAATATCCACAAAATAAGAATCGCTATAGGTAAGCGTTACGCGTGGATAATCGTTCTGTTCAATTGAACCATCAACAACAAGTTTTGGCTCATACGGTTTAATATCAAGCGAAGGCTGCACAGAGCATGCTGTGGCAAAAATTCCTGATATCAATATTATAATTACATCACGCATCATCGTTAGAATTTAAACCGGTATGTAATGGAAGGTATGACAGGAAATAGTGATACCTGCTTGATGCTGGTACTTAATTCGTAATTCTTCAAATTTCCTTTTGTCTCGAAATATATATAATAGGGATTTCTCCTGTTGTATACATTGTAAACAGATAATATCAGATACGATTCAAATTCCTTTGATTTTTTGAGCGTGTAAGTAATACCAATGTCCATGCGATGATAGGAAGGCATTCGGTATGAATTGCGAGATCCGTATTCGTTAACAACATTTCCCTGAATTATATACCGTGCAACAGGAAGATTTAATGCATTGCCGGTTGCATACACAAACACTGTTGAAAATGTCCACTTTGAATTATGAACATAATTCATCATGACAGATAGGTCATGGAGTCTGTCGTATTTCGCAGGAAATGTCTTACCATTATTAAGATCAGGAAACTTTCTAACTGTGCGTGATAACGTATAAGCTAGCTGACCATTCAATTTGCCTTTACTTTTCTTAATAAAAAATTCGCTACCGTATGAAGTACCCCTTCCAAAAACAAAATTATCGTCATAATTAACACCCTTACTATACCCAACAATTACACCCTGTCTATACTCAATCTGATTATGCATGTCTTTGTAGTAAACAGTTGCAGATGTCTCAACCAGGTTGTCGAGAAAATTCCTGAAGTATCCCACAGAGTATTGATTAGCAAATTGCGGCTTAACTACAGCAGAGCTTGGCACCCAGATATCCAATGGCAATGACACTGATGATAACGGCGCCATGTGCATATATTGATACGTTCTGTCATAAGACAACTTTACAGATGATGTGTTATCTAGTTTGTATCTAAAAGCAACTCTCGGTTCTGGATTTACATACTTCGTGATCCAATAGTTTTTCTTATATCGAATAGTATCCAGAATCTGAAAATTTTCATCCTCAAGATAGCGCGTGAATGGTCCTACCTGCGAGTAACCCGACAATCGCATACCGGCTGACAATTCTAACGCATCGGAAATTTTAATTTTGTCATTTATAAAAAAGGCTCCTTCCACACCCTGCAGTTTAAGATGTGGTGAAACCGTTAGCTCAACATCT
The DNA here is from genome assembly GCA_035493595.1 of Cyclobacteriaceae bacterium. Taxonomy (GTDB): domain Bacteria; phylum Bacteroidota; class Bacteroidia; order Cytophagales; family Cyclobacteriaceae; genus DATCRE01. The sequence goes on from DATJHZ010000346.1 coordinate 26,579, forward strand.
GAACTGTAGGCATTGATGTTATTTGGACTTACCGCATGATGTATGTATGAGAATCCATAGGAAATCTCATGCTTTTTAACTGCTGTATTGAATTGATATGTGAAGCCCATATCTTTAATATTAGAATTGACATTAAATGCATAGTCATTAATGGCAGCACCAAAGCGCATAGTATAAATAGAACCCTGAAGTGATAAATCAGAATACGTAGCATCACTAAAGTTATGAAGCCAGTGCAGTGCCAATGTCTTGTTGCTCCAGGTGATAGCATTTGTGAAATCAGCGCTTGTATTGTAGTGAAACTTGTCCTTACCTGAATATGATCTTAAACTCAGATTATCTTTTGATGTGATATTATAATCCATGTTTACATTCAGATCATAGAAATAATAGTTAATGTCTCTTTTTAAAATTGAAGCATCATGTAATTTCTGAGCAAAGAAATCAACATAGGTTCGCCGTGCTGCTATAAGAAATGAGCCTTTATTTTTAACAATGGGACCCTCAAATAATATGTTCGTTGCAATTATGCCAATACCTCCCTCCGCTCTGAATTTTTCTGCATCGCCTTTACGTGTTGTTACCTTCGTAACAGACGACAATCTCCCACCATAGTATGACGGGATACCGCTCTTAAACATTTCTAAACTGTTAACAACAGTTCCGTTAAATATGGAGAAAAAACCAAACAGGTGACTTGGATTATATACTGTCGCGTTATCTAGCAACATCAGGTTCTGATCGATCGCACCACCACGAACATAATATCCTGTGCTTCCCTCTCCTGCCGTTTGAAC